>NZ_JAPDBP010000002.1:0-374208 GCF_027705305.1 Aeromonas sp. QDB17 | reverse complement strand
GGTATTAGCTGGTCAAGGATGGCGATCATACCTCAGAAGCCGCGCCACGCCTCGCTCATACGAGGGGATGGTTAAGGCGCCGATCTGGTTGTCTCCATCAGCGACGGTGTGGATCCCCGCCTTGGCATCGACAGCGGGGTCACCTTGCAGGAAGGGGCCTCTGGCCAGACCCTGGATGGCCAGCTGCCGGTCAATGTGGGCAGTGATCGCCTCGTGTCGCTCAACTTCGAGGCGAACCAGCCCGGCCTGAATGGCCTCACCAGCGGCGGCCAGCCGACCCACTATCAAGTCAACGGCAACGTCATCACCCTGCTGGATGCGGGCGGCAAGACCATTCTGACCGTGACCCTGGGGCTGGATGGCAAGTACCAGGTGGTGCTCGACGGCGTGCTGGATCAACCGGTCAGCACCAACAGCGTCAACCTGGGGCTGCAGGTGCAAGGCACCGACTTTGACGGGGACAAGAGCAACCTTGGCACCCTCAATATTCATATCACCGACGGCGTGCTGCCCCAGGTCGACCCCGTCTCCCTCACCCTGGTGGAGGACAGCGACTGGGGCGCGGCCCAGACCCTCACCGGGGATCTGGTCATCACCGCCGGGGCCGATCCCCTGGTCAACATCGCATTCGATGCCAGCCAGCCTGGCCTGCAGGGGCTCACCAGCGGCGGCCAGCCTGTGGTCATCAGTGTCAGCAGCAACAGCATTAGCGGCGCCGTCAACGGCCAGAACGTCTTCACGTTGACGCTGGATCAGAACGGTCACTACGTCTTCACCCTGAACCAGCCGCTGGATCAGGGGAGTGCAGACAGTCTGCTCAAGGCGGGCTTTACCCTGACCGACAGTGACGGAGATAAAGTCTCCTCCACCCTGAGCGTGGTCATCGGCGACGGGGCCAATCCGGTCATCAGCGCCGTGACCGGCACCGAGATGACGGAGGCGAACCAGGGGGACGGCGCCGTGGTGAGCGCCATGAGCTTCACAGTCAACCACGGTTCCGATGCCTTGGCGCCCGATAGCCTCAAGTTCGATATCGCAGCCATTCAAGGCAGCCTGGATGGTAAGTACAGCAGCCACGGCAGCCCGGTCACCTTCACCCTGGATGCCAGCGGCGAGCTGGTGGGGACCAGCGCGGACGGCCGCGAAGTGCTGCGGGCCGAGCTGAGCCTCGTTGAGAACAACGGCAACTGGAGCGTCACCGCCAAGGTGACCCTGGGGGCCGAGCTGGATCACCAGGGCAGCGAATCCCTCGACCTGCCGCTCACCGTCACCCTGACCGACAAGGACGGAGACAGGGTCTCCACCGACTTGCCGCTCACCATCAAGGATGGCCATGCACCGCACTTCGTGGCGGGCAGCGGGGTAGATCTGAACGAGAGCAGCCTCGATGGCAGTAACACCCTGACGGAAACGGGACACTTTACCCTGGAGGCGGGGTCGGATCGGGTGAGTCAGGTCTCGTTCGCCGATCCGGCTTCCCAGCCCCCTCTGATGGCACTGGGTCAGCAGGTGAAATACGAACTGGTGGACGGCGATGCCAGCATCCCGGGCAACCAGGTGCTGAAGGGCTACGTAGAAATCAATGGCCAGCGTGTCGAGGTGCTTCAGGTCGAACTGGTGGGCAAGCTGGACAACGCCGCCAGCAACGGCTTTGACTACAAGGTGACCCTGTTCGAGGGGGTTCACCAGAGCGGCGGGGACGGAAAGACGAGTCTGCCCCTCAAACTCGACATCATCGACAGCGACAAGGGGGGCGGCAACAACGACAGCACCACGGGCACTCTGGACATCACCATCAGCGAGGGTGCCAGGCCGATCGTCAACGGGGTGACCATCGACAGCGTGACCTTGAGCGAGGGGCGTTTCGATGGCGCCGCCAATGGTGCGACCGCCGACGATCAGCTCATCACGAGCAAGGTGACGGTACAGGCCTACTCCGACCCCATCGTCGATGTGCGCCTGGTCCTGAGCGGTCAGGTCATGGACATCAACGGCAATCCCGTCACTCACAATGGCGAGACCCTCACTTGGCAGGAGGTGCCTGGCAGCAACGGCCACAGCTTCCAGGCAGTGACTGCGAGCGGCACCCTGGTGCTGAGCGTGACCCTGCCCAATGTGCCCGATAGCGTCGCGGCGCACACCAAGGTGGATTTCGATTATCAGGTGGTGACTCACACCAACCTGGATCACGGTGCGAACGACAGGCTCGATATTCGTGTTGGCATGCAGGTGACGGACAGCGATGGCACCGTCAGCAAGGGCGATACCGTCATCCATGTGACCGATGCCGCCGATCCTCACCTTGGCATCGACAGCGGGGTCACCTTGCAGGAAGGGACCTCGGGCCAGACCCTGGATGGCCAGTTGCCGGTGAGCGTGGGCAGCGATCGCCTGGTGTCGCTCAACTTCGAGGCGAGCCAGCCCGGCCTGAATGGCCTCACCAGCGGCGGCCAGCCGACTCACTATCAGGTCAACGGAAATGTCATCACCCTGCTGGATGCGGGCGGCAAGACCATTCTGACCGTGACCCTGGGGCTGGATGGCAAGTACCAGGTGGCGCTCGACGGCGTGCTGGATCAACCGGTCAGCACCAACAGCGTCAACCTGGGGTTGCAGGTGCAAGGCACCGATTTTGACGGGGACAAGAGCAACCTTGGCACCCTCAATATCCATATCACCGACGGCGTGCTGCCCCAGGTCGACCCCATCTCCCTCACCCTGGTGGAGGACAGCGACTGGAGCGCAGCCCAGACCCTCACCGGGGATCTGGCCATCACCGCCGGGACCGATCCCCTGGTCAACATCGCATTCGATGCCAGCCAGCCCGGCCTGCAAGGGCTCACCAGCGGCGGCCAGCCCGTGGTCATCACCATCAGCGGCAACAGCATCAGCGGCGCCGTCAACGGCCAGAACGTCTTCACGTTGACGCTGGATCAGAACGGTCACTACGTCTTCACCCTGAACCAGCCGCTGGATCAGGGGAGCGCAGACAGTCTGCTCAAGGCGGGCTTTACCCTCACGGACAGTGACGGAGATAAAGTCTCCTCCACCCTGAGCGTGGCCATCGGCGATGGTGCCAATCCGGTCATCAGCGCCGTGACCGGCACCGAGATGACGGAGGCGAACCAGGGGGACGGCGCGGTGGTGGGCTCCATGAGCTTCACCGTGAGCCACGGGGCTGATGCGCTCGACACGAGCAGCCTCAAATTCGATATCGCCGCCATTCAGCAGAGCCTGGATGGCAAGTACAGCAGCCATGGCCGCCCGGTGACCTTCACCCTGGATGCCAGCGGCGAGCTGGTGGGGACCAGCGCGGACGGCCGCGAGGTGCTGCGGGTCGAGCTGGATTTGGTGGAGAGCAACGGCAACTGGAGCGTCACCGCCAAGGTGACCCTGGGGGCCGAGCTGGATCACCAGGGCAGCGAATCCCTCGACCTGCCGCTCACCGTCACCCTGACCGACAAGGACGGAGACAGGGTCTCCACCGACTTGCCGCTCACCATCAAGGACGGCCATGCGCCGCACTTCGTGGCGGGCAGCGGGGTGAGCCTGGATGAGCGTGGGCTCGACGGCCACAACACCCTGACCGGCACCGGCCACTTCCAGGTCAATGCGGGCTCGGATCGGGTGAGCGAGGTGTCGTTTGCCGACATCAGCGAGCAGCCGGCCCTGACCGCCCTGGGCCAGAGCGTCAAATACGAGCTGGTAGACGGCGATGCCAGCATCCCGGGCAACCAGGTGCTGAAGGGCTATGTGGAAGTCAATGGCCAGCGCGTCGAGGTGCTTCAGGTCGAACTGGTGGGCAAGCTGGACAACGCCGCCAGCAACGGTTTTGACTACAAGGTGACCCTTTTCGAGGGGGTTCACCAGAGCGGTGGCAACGCCACCGACCTGCCGTTCAAGCTCAACATCGTCGACAGCGACAAGGGCAGCGGCAACAACGACAGCACCACGGGTACCCTCACCATCCGCATTTCGGAAGGGGACAAACCGACCCTCACCCTGACCGGCGTGACCCTGAGCGAGGGGCGCTTCGATGGCGCCGCCAACAACCAGACTAGCGATGATCAGCATGCCACCGGCACCCTGACCATCACGGCGGACTCCGATCCCGTGGTGGACGTGCGGCTGACCCTCTCGGGCCAAGTCGTGGATGGGAGTGGCAAGGCCATCACCCACAACGGTGAGACCCTCACCTGGCAAGAGGTGGCGGGCAGCAACGGCCACAGCTTCCAGGCAGTGACTGCGAGCGGCACCCTGGTGCTGACGGTGACCCTGCCGAGCGTGCCGGGGCGCATCGAAGCCCACACCCAGGCAACCCTCGATTACCAGGTGACGGTACACACCAACCTGGATCACGGAGCCGACGACAAGCTCAACCTGAGCCTGCCAGTCAAGGTGACCGACAGCGATGGCAGTGTGATCACCGGCAGCACCACGGCGGTGATCACCGATGCGGCGGATCCTCATCTTGGCATCGACAGCGGGGTCACCTTGCAGGAAGGGGCCTCTGGCCAGACCCTAGATGGCCAGCTGCCGGTCAATGTGGGCAGCGATCGCCTGGTGTCGCTCAACTTCGAGGCGAACCAGCCCGGCCTGAATGGCCTCACCAGCGGCGGCCAGCCGACCCACTATCAGGTCAACGGCAACGTCATCACCCTGCTGGATGCGGGCGGCAAGACCATTCTGACCGTGACCCTGGGGCTGGATGGCAAGTACCAGGTGGTGCTCGACGGCGTGCTGGATCAGCCGGTCAATACCGACAGCGTCAACCTGGGGCTGCAGGTGCAGGGCACCGATTTCGACGGTGACCAGAGCAACCTCGGCACCCTCAATATCGCCATCACCGACGGCGCCTTGCCCCAGGTCGATCCCGTCTCCCTCACCCTGGTGGAAGACAGCGACTGGAGCGCGGCCCAGACCCTCAGTGGGGATCTCAATATCACCGCCGGCACGGATCCTTTGGCCCATATCGGCTTCGATGCCAGCCAGCCTGGCCTGCAGGGGCTTACCAGCGGCGGCCAGCCCGTGGTCATCAGCATCAGTGGCAACGGCATCAGCGGCAGCGTCAACGGCCAGAACGTCTTTACCCTGACCCTGGATCAAGGGGGTCACTACGTCTTCACCCTGAACCAGCCGCTGGATCAGGGGGCTGCGAGCAGCCTGCTCCAGGCGGGCTTCACCTTGACCGACAGCGACGGCGACACCGTTTCCTCCACCTTGAGCGTTGCCATCGGCGATGGTGCCGACCCGGTGATCAGCGCCGTGACCGGCACCAGCCTGACCGAGGCCAACCAGGGCGCTGCCGCCGTGGTGGGCCATATGAGCTTCACCGTGAGCCACGGCTCGGACGCGCTCGATGCGAGCAGCCTGAAGTTCGATATCGCGGCCATCCAGAGCAGTCTGCATGGCAAATTCAGCAGCCACGGCAGTCCGGTCACCTTCACTCTGGACACCAACGGCGAACTGGTGGGCACCAGCGCCGACGGTCGCGAGGTGCTGCGCGCCGAGCTGGATCTGGTGGAGAGCAACGGCGACTGGAGCGTCACCGCCAAGGTGACCTTGAGCGGCGAGCTGGATCACCAGGGCAGCGAATCCCTTGACCTGCCGCTCGCCATCACCCTCACGGACAAAGACGGTGACCGGGTTTCCACCCAGTTGCCGCTTACCGTCAAGGACGGTCTTGCGCCGCACTTCGTGGCGGGTAGCGGGGTGAGCTTGGATGAGCGCCACCTCGACGGCCACAACACCCTGACCGGCACCGGCCACTTCCAGATCGAGGCGGGCTCGGATCGGGTGAGCGAGGTGTCGTTTGCCGACATCGCTCAGCAGCCGGCCCTGACTGCGTTGGGCCAGAGCGTCAAATACGAACTGGTGGACGGCGATGCCAGCATCCCGGGCAACCAGGTGCTGAAAGGCTATGTGGAAGTCAATGGCCAGCGTGTCGAGGTGCTTCAGGTCGAACTGGTGGGCAAGCTGGACAACGCCGCCAGCAACGGCTTTGACTACAAGGTGACCCTCTATCAGGGGGTTCACCAGAGCGGTGGCACTGCGACCGACCTGCCGTTCAAGCTCAACATCGTCGATAGCGACAAGGGTAGCGGCAACAACGACAGCACCACGGGCACCCTCAACATCAGTGTGGCGGAAGGGGACAAGCCGACCCTCAGCCTGACCGGCGTGACCCTGAGCGAAGGGCGCTTCGACGGGGCAGCGAACAACCAGACGGCGGACGACCAGCAGGCCAGCGGCACCCTCACCATCACCGCGGATTCCGATCCCGTGGTGGACGTGCGGCTGACCCTGAGTGGTCAGGTGCTGGATACGAGCGGCAAGGCCATCACCCACAACGGCGAGACGCTCACCTGGCAGGAGGTGCCGGGCAGCAACGGCCACGGCTTCCAGGCTCTGACCGCGAGCGGCACCCTGGTGCTGACGGTGACCCTGCCGAGCGTGCCGGGGCGCATCGAAGCTCACACCCAGGCGACCCTGGACTACCAGGTGAAGGTGCACACCAACCTGGATCACGGGGCGGGTGACAAGCTCAACCTGAGCCTGCCGGTGAAGGTGACCGACAGCGATGGCTCGGAGATCATCGGCAGCACCACGGCGGTGATCACCGATGCGGCGGATCCCGTGATCACCGCCATCGAGGGGGTGACCGTCAAGGAGTCGGACCTCAACGGGGGCAGTGGCCAGCATGGGGGCACCAGCCCGTCAGGCACGGGAGAGGTTGCCATCGGCCAGGTGACGATCGCCGCCGGGAGTGACCGGGTGGTTTCCCTGCAACTGGATGTAGCCCGCTTCAACGCCCTCAATACCCTGACGTCGGGGGGCAAGGCGGTCACCATAGGGGCAGACAGCCAGCCGGGTGTCTACCTTGGCAAGGACAGCGCAGGCAAGCTCATCTTCAAGCTGACCCTGGATGCGTCCGGCCGCTACACCTTCGAGCTGACCGGCAACCTGGATCACAGCGTCCAGGGCAAGGATCTGCTGGATATCCAGCTGCCGTTGCAGGCACGGGACAGTGACGGGGATCTGAGTACCGAAGTGATCGGCCATGTGAGCGTGCAGGATGACGTACCCGTGGCCGTGGACGCGAGCAAGACCCTGAATGAAGGGGCGAAAGTGACCGGCGATCTGCTGGCCACTGCCAGCGAGGGGGCGGATGATGCGGTGGTGAAATCGGTCACCATCAATGGCACCGAGCACCCCATCGCCGCCACGGGCAATACCACCATCTCGGTGACAGACGGCACGGGGCAGATCATCGGCACCCTGGTGATCAATGCCGAGGGTGACTACAGCTTCACCGCCAAATCGGGCATCGATCACAGCAACAGCACTCTGGTACAGCAGATAGGCTTCCACCTGGTGGATGGCGACGGAGATACCGACGACGGTCTTCTGACCCTGACCATCCGGGACGAGGCGGGCAAGCTCACCGTGAGCGCCGTCACCGGCCAGGAGGATGCGGGGGCGAGCGATCCGGGCCAGGGGATCCCCATCACCATGAACCTGGATGTGGGGGATTTCGATCGGGGCGAGCATGTGGAGCAGTTGCTTATCCAGGCGCCAGCCAACGCCCAGGGCACCTTCTATTTCAACGGCGTCGCACTGACCACCATCACCCAGGGGGGCAAGACCTGGTATGAGGTGCCGCCCGCGGCCATGGTGGCGGTGGCCAACACCGATGACAAGTTCCAGCTCACCGGTGTCACCTTTGTGCCGAACCACGACTACTCGAGCTACAACAACGGAGGTGCTCCGCTGCGCTTCCCGGTGCAGTTGCAGGTAGGCGTCACCGAGGGGAGCAAGCCCCCGGTGCTGACCGGCAATCTGGACATCACGGTGCAGGGCATTGCCGACAAACCCCTGTGGGATGCGGGCAGCACGCACCAGCACTACACCGCGGACGAGGACAGCAGCGGCATCGCCCTCAACGTCAAGGCGGGCCTCACCGATACGGACGGCTCCGAGACCCTGAGCTACCAGATAGAGTGGGCCTCCGGCCAGGGCACGCTGACCCTGAATGGCAAGGTGCTCACTCCGGGGGCGAACGGCCTCTATACGGTGGCCGGTGGCGACATCAACAAGGTGACCGTGGTGCCCGGCAAGGACTACAGCGGTGACATCAAGCTCATTGTGACCCCGGTGAGCACGGAGAAGACCCCGGTGGTGACCGGCAAGGAGACGGCCCTCGGCGATCCGCTAGAGGTGATTGTCAACGTAAACCCGCTGGCGGACGACGCCAAGCTGACGGTGCGCGAGATCCAGGGCAAGGAAGATACCCTGATCGATCTGGGCAGCAAGATTGGGCTCGCCCATCTGGGAGACACCACGGATGGCTCCGAGCAGCTGTTCGTGCGCATCAGCGGCCTGCCCGCCGGTGCCACCCTGCTGCTTGGCGGGGTGGCGGTCACTCTGGATGCCAACGGCTACTACGAGGTGCCCTATGACCGCATCAATGACCTCAAGCTGCTGCCGCCCAAAAACAGCAACGTCGATTTCGATCTCACCATCAAGGGGGTGGTGAAGGACACCGCCATCCTGACCGATGCCAGCGGCCAGACCCACACCGTGGTGAACGAGAAGGAGACCGGCAGCCAGAGCCTGCACGTTGATCTGGTGGGGGTAGTGGATGAACCCCATTTCGATCTCAATACCACCGACTGGACCCAGGATGGCAACGGCTACAGCATCACCATCCAGGAGGATGGCCGGGCGCCGCTGGACTTCAAGCTCACCTCGGGGGAGTGGACGGATACCCCGCTCGATCACTCGGAAACCCTCAACCTGGTGCTGGAAGGGCTGCCGGAAGGGGCCAAGGTATTCGACGGCAGTGGCAAGGAGCTGACCCTGACCTTCGCCGGGCTCGATGGCAAGGGCAATCCTCTCTATCAGGTGGATGTGACCAGCCTCGGCAACCTGCAGATCCAGCCGCCCCCCAACAGCACCGCCGATCTGCACCTGGTCGGTCACGTGGTGGTGACCGAGAACGACGGCGATCACAAGAGCTTCGACGTGCCCCTCACCATCAAGGTGGAGCCGGCCATCGACGCCACCGACTATGCCAAGACCAGCCATGGCCTGGAGGATCAGTTCACCGTCCTCGACTGGCAGCCTGACCTGACCGACGGCGCCGAGAAGGTGACGCACCTCAGCCTCTCCGGTATCGAGCCCGGGTATGAAGTCTGGATCCGCGTGGGCGGGGTCGAGACCCAGCTGACCGTGAGCGGCGGCGCCGTGGAGTTGAGCGACGCCGAGCTGCAGAGCCTGCTCGGCGGTGGCCAGCTGCTGGTGAGAGGGCCCGAGGACAGCGACAGGGACACCACCCTCCAGAGCCATGTCACGGTGACACAAGTGGACGTGGACTCCAGCGCCACTGCCCAGAAGGTGATCGACGGCACCCTGCATGTGGATATCCAGGCGGTGGTGGAGCCCGATGGCAACCTGGTGCAGACCGGTCAGCTGGAGAGCCCGGACGGGCACGACATCCCGCTGGACGGCGTCTTCGTGTTCGAGGATCTGGACCCCAGCAGCGATGAGGTCATCGACTACCTGGTGATCAGCGATCTGCCCCCCGGCTTCGTGGTGGTGGGGGGGATCAACGATGGCCAGGGCAACTGGACCGTGCCCCATGACGCCCTCGGTAGCTACGCCTTGCGCTCGCCGGATGGCTTCACCGGCACCGTCACCTTCAAGGTGAGCGCCAGGGTGATCGACCTTGGCGACAACAACGAGGGGGATGTGAGCGCCCCGGCCTATCGGGAGATCACCGCCAGTGCCGACTTCCATGGTGCGACCCACTCGGGTCAAGTGGCCGCCGATGTCGATTTTGACAACAGCGCCCCCATCACCGGGGTGGAGGATCACGGCGTCAACTTCGGCAGCCAGCTCAAGCAGATGGTGATCCTGGGCACGGCGGACAGCGGGGATGACGAGCTCAGCATCGTCATCACAGGTCTCCCCCCGGGCGTCAACGTACAGGGGCTCACCTTCGACTTCGTCAATGGCGAGTACCTCATCAAGCTGCCGGGCGGCCTCGATGATCTCGACCGCCTGACCCTGACCCTGCCGCAAGACTATGCCGGTGACGGTCTGCACTTCAATGTGCGCCTGGTCAACACCGACACCGTGAGCGGTGACACCAAGATGGTGGAGAAGGACGTCACCCTCTCCATCACCCCGGAAGTGGACATCAACGGCGGGGCGGATGGCCTGCCCGAGCTGCAACTGAACGTGAAGGACGTAAACGGCGACGGCCAGCCTGACAACCTGGAAGACACCGAGATCCACCTCGATCTCTCGGTCAAGCTCGCTGACATCAGCCCCTCGGTGGCCGATGGCGGTCTCGAGACCGTGGAGCGGGTGGTCGTGACCGTGGATCCCCAATATGGTCACTTCCTCGACAAGAACGGCCAGCCGGTCTCCACCCTCACGGTGAACGACCCGGCGGACCTCAAGGATCTGGTGTTCGTGCCCAAGGAGCACTTCAGCGGCAAGGTGCCGCTGGCGGTGACGGTGGATATTCTCGATACCGCCACCACGGGCACGGATCGGGGGAGCTGGAGCGGCAACGTGAGCTTCGAGGTGCTGCCGGTGAACGATCCGGCCAACCTCACGGTCCAGAACGTCACGGGCCAGGAAGATGGCAGCGTGAGCCTGGGGGGGCTGGGGGCCAGCCTCATCGACAACGATGGCTCCGAGCAGATCGTCGGGCTGCAGATCAAGGGGGTACCGGATGGCTTCACCCTGTCCGCCCCGGCGGTCAACAACGGCGGCGGGGTGTGGCAGGTGCCTGTGGGCACCGACTTCTCCAAGTTGACCCTGATCCCGCCTGCGGACTTCAGCGGCACCGTGGATCTGACCCTGAGCGCCTTCACCCTGGACAAGGGGCTGACCCTGCCCCTTGAAACCAGTGCGGGCTTCACTGTCACCGTCAATCCGGTGGGGGATGCGGTCATCACCGACATGCAGGAGCAGGCGAGCGGCACCGAAGGGGATGTGATCACCCTGAACCTGGGGGTGGAGACCCGGGATACCCATGCCACCGGCGGCAATGCCGGCAATGTGCACGAGAACGGACCCGAGCAGGTGCGCGTCACCCTGGAAGGGGTGCCGGACGGGGCAGAAATCCGCCTGCCGAGCGGCGTGAGCGGTACCGTGGTGGATCTCGGGGGTGGTCGCTGGCAGGTCACCACGGATGGCGGCAAGCTCGACGCGGTGGATCTCGTGACCCATGACGCCAACGGCGCCATGGCGATCAAGGTGACGGCCCAGAGCCTGGACAACGGCGCCCTCGGCCCGGAAGTGAACGGCACCATCCATCTCGATGTGAGCCCGGTCAACGACGCCCCCGTCAACGTGCTGCCCGATGATCCCCAGGTGGCCCAGGAGGACGAGCCGTTCGTCATCCAGGGTCTGCAGGTCAAGGACGTGGATGCGGGCAACGGCATCATGGAAGTGCGCCTCTCAGTGGAGCACGGCACCCTGACCCTGCCGGCCGGGAGCGGTGTGACCCTGACCGGCAATGGCACCGGCGATGTGGTGCTGACCGGCACCCTGGCGGATCTCAATGCCCTGCTCTCGGGCGGCGTCACCTATCAGGGCGACCCGGACTTCCATGGCAATGACGCCTTGACTATGGTGACGGACGATCGGGGCAATACCGGCAGCGGTGGCGCCCTGAGTGACACCGATGTGCTGCCCATCCAGGTACAACCGGTCAACGATGCTCCCGTCAACCAGCTGCCGACGACGCCCCAGGTGGCGCAGGAAGATCAGCCCTTCACCATTCACGGGCTGCAGGTGAGCGATGTGGATGCGGGCAACAGCCCCCTCTCTGTCACCCTCTCCGTGCTGCACGGCACCCTGGAACTGGCGGCGGGCAGTGGCGTGACGGTGAGCGGCAGCGGCAGCAACACCCTGGTGCTGAGCGGTTCCCAGGATGCCATCAATGCCTTGCTCGCAGGGGGCGTGACCTATCAGGGCGAGCAGGACTTCAATGGCCAGGATGCCCTGACCATGGTGACCAATGATCTTGGCAACACCGGCAGCGGTGGCGCCCTGAGCGACACCGACGTGCTGCCCATCGAGGTCGAGCCGGTCAATGATGCCCCTGTCACCCAGGTGCCGGGCTCATTGCAGGTGAAAGAGGATGGCTCCCTGTCGCTCACCGGGATCAGCGTGAAGGACGTGGATGCGGGCAGTGCGCCCATCTCCATGGTGCTGCGGGTGGAGCACGGTATGCTGACCCTGCTGGGGGCGGCAGGCGCCGTCTCGGTGCAGGGGGCGGGGACCAGCGTGGTGACCCTGGTCGGGTCGCTTGATGATCTCAACGGCCTGCTGGCAGGCAACCTGCACTACGAGCCAGCCAGGGACTTCTGGGGTCAGGACAACCTGAGCATCACCACCTCGGATCAGGGCAATACCGGTGCCGGTGGCGTCCTGACCGACAGCGCCCAGATTGCCATCCAGGTGACGGCCGAGCCGGACGATCCCCAACTGGGGGTCGGCACCCACGATATCCTTGCGTTGCAAGGGGCCTGGGTGCCGCTCAACCTCAGCGCCAGCGTGGTCAATCCGGCCCCGGGTGAGCTGTCGGTGCGGATCCAGAACCTCGGCAGCGCCCAGGTGGTGGACGAGCACGGCCAGAGCGTCGGCCACGCGGATGGCAATGACTGGTTGCTGCCGATGGACCAGTCCGTGCCCATCTACCTCAAGGATCTGCCGGCGGGGGATCATGCCCTCACCCTGACTGCCGAATCCAGCCTGGGTGGCAGCACCCTGAGCTCGGCCACGGAGACCATCACCATCCACAGCGAGAGCGGCCACGATCTGCTGGGCTCGGATCAGGGGGACTGGCTGTTCGGCTCCTCCGGCAATGATCGCCTCCTGGGTGGCATGGGGGATGATGTGCTGCGGGGCGGTCAGGGCAACGACATCCTGACCGGCGGCGCTGGCAGCGATCTCTTCGTGTGGGGCAGTGGTGACGAGGGGACGACGGCCTCTCCGGCGATAGACACCATCACCGACTTCCGTCCCCAGGAGGGGGACAGGATCGATCTGGCGGACCTGCTCAAGGGGGTGACCGACAACAGCGTGGATGGCCTGCTGGGTCATCTCCAGGCATCGGTGACCAGCACCGGCAACGGCCTGAGTGACGTGAGCCTGTCGGTCTCCCCGGCGGGGGATGGCAATGTCACCCAGCAGATCACCCTGAAGGACGTGGATCTGAGTGGCTGGAACCTGAGCGGCTCCTCCTCTCACGACATCCTGCAATCCATGCTGGATCAGCACAGCCTGATCATCCAGCACCCCTGATGGGGTGAGATGATGCAAAGAGCCGGCGAATGCCGGCTCTTTTTTTGGCTGAATATGCTGGCTTGATGTTTTCTGGTGGTGGCAATGGGAGGTGGTTTTTAACAGAGTGGGTGTTGTTGCTGCTTTTCACTGTGTGGGTGGTTCAAACAACCAAAATAGTTCGCCGCCCAAGCCTCCCATCGGGCTGCCCGGGCGGCGTCAGGGCCTTGCCGCGCCGATCCCGGTCAATGCCGGCCAGAGGGGGCGCAGGCATTGACCGGGGCGTGTCGCCTCCAAGCCGGTGCCCGTGATGATGGGCGGACCGGGGGGATGGCGGTCAGGCCAGCGCCCGTGCCAGCAGGTGCACCGGGTGTTCGCAGCGAAACGCCGTGCTCATCTCGATCTGCCACTTGCAGGTCTCGCAGTCGGTGATGACCAGATCGGGTTTGAGCCGGTTTATCTGATCGAACAGCCCTTCACCGATGGCCTGGCTGGTGTCGTAGTTCTCCGACTTGAAACCGTAGGTGCCGGCGATGCCACAGCACTGGGAGTCCAGCACCGTTACCTTGACGCCGGGGATGGCCCGCAGCAGTTCGAGGGTATAGATGACCCCCCCCATCTTCTCCAGGTGACAGGGGGTGTGGTAGGCGATGTGCAGATTGAGGGGCTTCATGGCCGGTTTGTTGCCCCGATCGAACTCGTTCCACAGGAAGCGGGTCACCAGGGAGATGCGATCCCGCACCTTGTGGTTGTCCTGCTCCAGCAGGTGGGGATATTCGTCCCGCAGGGTGAAGCCGCAGGTGGAGGAGGTGGCCAAGAGCGGCATCTCGTTGCCGAGCAGGGTGTTCTCCAACTGCTGGATGTTGAAAGCCGCCTGCTGCCTGGCCTTGTCCATGAAGCCGTTGGCAATCAGCGGCACGCCGCAGCACTTCTCCCGCTCCAGCAACTGGACGCCGATGTTCATGGCGTTGAGCACCTGCACCAGCTCCTTGCCAAGCTGCGGGTGGTTGTAGTTGACGTAGCAGCCGTGGAAGTAGGCGATCTGGCGCGCAAAGCGGGCCTGACTCGCTTTCTGCTTTTTGTACCAGCCGCGGAAGGTGCCCTGGGAGTACTTGGGCAGGTCGCGGTGGGAGGAGACCCCCAGCGCCTTGTCCAGCACCAGCTTCATCGGCTTGAGGCCGGTGGTGAAGTTGACCACCGGGGCCATCAGGGTGGACATGCTGCCCATCAGGTCGGTGTGGGAGAGCACGAACTCGCGGATCCCCGGCTTGAAGCCGCTGTACTGGTGCTTGGCCTTGGCGATGATGTCGCCGATGCGTACCCCGCTCGGGCAGGCCACCTCGCAGCGCTTGCAGTTGGTGCAGTACTTGAGGGCGCTGTCAAAGAGCTCCGGGCTCTTGATGCGCAGCCGCTCCCCATCCGGGCCCGCCTGCTTGGGGCCTGGGTAGGCCGGGTTGGCCTTGGCCACCGGGCAGTAGGCGGTACAGACGGTGCATTTGATGCACTGATCGAAGGTTTGGTTGGCATGATCCAGTAGCATGTCAGTTCTCCTCCCGTTGGGTGTGAAGGCACGGGATATGGGACAAAATCATCATTGGGCTGAACTCAAAATGTGACCGGCAGCCTGCCAGCCGGTGGCAACCGCGACACCTGAGCCAGAGCCCTCCTTGGATTGGGCATCGTCGTGGGCCAGCACGCCGTGTCGTTGGAGTGGGAATATGTGATTCATCTCAGCCCTCCGCCAGAATATGGCCAGCGGCTTGCCAGCCGGTGGCAACGGCCACGCCGGAGCCGGAACCTTCTTTAATGGGGTCATAGTGCGCCAGCACGCTGCCGGCGCCGTAAAGGTTGGTGAGGGGCCTGCCGCCGCGCAGCACCCGCAGCCGCTCGTCGGTCTTGACCCCGAAGCCCATGAAGGGGTGGTGGTCGAACAGGCGGCGGCCGGCCCAGGCGTCGCGCTCGGCAAGGCTCAGTACGTCGGCATCGAAGATGGGTTCACGAATGCCCCCGAGGCGCGACTCCAGCCCGCGGCTGAAGAAGCTGCCGGAGGCGAGCACGAAGTGGTCGGCCTCGAACAGCTGATCCTCCCCGTGCTGGCTGTGCACCCCGATCACCTTGTCGCTGTCATAGCGGGCGCCCAGCACCCGCTCGCTGGTGAGGAAGGTGCCGCCAAGGGCCATGAAGCGGCGCTTGAGGGCCTCCTGCATCCGCATGCCGATGAGGGACGGCGGCATGGTGGCCACCTCCTTGATGGTGCAGCCGGTGCGTCGTTCCAGCTCGCTCAGACGCGGGCCGACCAGCCCCAGCGACAGGCAGGCGGGCAGCACGATATGGCGACAGCTGGGCACGCCGCATCCCTGCACCATGCGGCTGATCTCGCGAGCCAGATCCGCCAGCAGGTCCTGCTGGCCAGGCCCCTGCTTGTCGAACAGGCGGGCGATGTCGGCGGAGCGAAACTCGTGGGGATTGCGGCTGAACTGGGCGAGCTGGGGCAGGCGAATTTCCCCGGTCAGGATGCGGCTGTGGGCAAAGCGGGCGTGGGTCGCGAGATTCGCCGCCGCGAGCGCCGGGTGAAAATCGCGAAACCCTTCCAGGGTGGCGAGCAGGATGGCGTCCGGGGCGGGGGCATCAGTCACGCAGGCGCAAGTGTCGGGGGAGAGCCAGGTGGATTTCAGGGTGCCGATGGGGGTCAGGCGATGGTGGTTGTGCTCTTGGCGCATCAAGGGCAGCCCCTCTTCTGCGCAGTGGCGTTGCAGATCGGCCAGACTCCCTTCGATATTCTGCATCCCCACCTTGCTGTAAGGGTGATCCGGATGGGCCGCCATGAAGGCGGGCAGGGCGGCGCGGGGATCTCCCTCGCTCTCCAGCAGATCCACCGAGCCGGAGGAGAAGTGCAGGGCGCTCTGGCCGGAGGCCATCAGCAGGGTCTTCTGGCCGGCCTCGGCCAGGCGCAGGGCCGCCGAGAGGCCCGCCATGCCGCCGCCGATCACGATGCTGTCAAATTTCATGGCTGCGCTCCTTGGTGGAATTGGCGGTGCTGGCATCAAGCGGGAAGGGGGGCTCGCTCACCAGGTGGGGGGCCGTCCACTCACCAAGGCCGAACAGCCCCTCGTAGATCCAGTAGGTAAATTCCGCTTCCCGCAGGGCATCGCCCCAGAGCACGGGGCGTGTACCCTTGTAGCGCTCCTCCAGGAACTGGCGCAGCATGACGCAGGCCTGGCGACCGTCCGCCTTGCCGTACTCCTGCATCAGGCCGGCGGCGCGATAGGCGCACAGCTCCCCCTGACAGGGCCCCATGCCAAGGCGGGTGCGGCGGCGCAAGTCCACCAGGTTGTCCACGTCGAGCTCGCGCAGGGCGTATTCAATCTCGCCCGCGGTCACCATTTCGCACTCGCAGATGAGGGCGTTGGCCTTGGGGTTGTCGCGGAAAAAGGCGATGACCCGCTCGCCGTGGCGGTACTGGGCCGAGCCTTCGGCGGGTACCGAGAGGCCGGGGGCGGAGACCTTCTCCGGATCCCGCGAGCCGGGCAGGCTCAGCTCGGCGGTGCGGCAGGGCTTGCTGTTGCCAAGCTTTTTGGCAAGCAAGTCGGTGGCCCATTCGGCCATCAGCCGGTAGGTCATCAGCTTGCCGCCTGTGATGGTGTTGAACCCCTGGAGGCCGTCACGTTCGGCGTGATCCAGCAGCACTATGCCGCGGCTGATGTTGCGGCCGGACTCGTCGCCATCCACCGCCACCAGGGGGCGAACGCCGGCGTAGGCCCGTAGCAATCGGGTGCGGGCCATGATGGGGGCCAGTTTTATCCCCTCGCGCAGCAGCACCTCCACCTCTTCTGGCTCGACGGTGAGCTGGTCAATCTTGTGGTAATCGATGCGACTCGACGTGGTGCCGATGAGGGAGATGGTATCGCCCGGCACCAGAATGTCCGCGTCCGCCGGTTTGCGGCAGCGGTTGAGCACCAGCTGGTTGATGCGGTAATCCATGATGAGCAATGAGCCCTTGGCCGGGAACATGCGGATGCCGAGATCGGCGTACTCGCAGATCTGCTGGCCCCAGATGCCGGCGGCGTTGATCACCTCCTGGCACTCCACCTCGAACGCTTCGCCGGTGCGGGTGTTGATGGCCTTGACCCCGTGCACCCTATCCTGGGTGCGCAAAAGCCCCAGCACCTTGCTGTGGGTGAAGATGCGGGCGCCGTGCTCCTTGGCATCCAGCACGTTGGCGGCAGCCAGACGGAAGGGATCGACCGTGCCGTCCGGCACCTGGATGGCACCGATCAGCGCCGGGTTGACGTTGGGTTCAAGGCGCAGCGCCTCGGCGGGATCCAGCTGGCGGGCGTCGATGCCCGCCAGGGCGCAGGCATCCATGAAGGTATTTTGAAAATGGATGTCATCTTCCGGCAGGGTGATGAAGAGGCCGCCGGTGTCCTCGACGCAGTGGCTGGCGATCCGCTTGAGGATACGGTTCTCCTGAATGCATTCGCGGGCGGACTCCTGATCCGTCACCGCGTAGCGGGCGCCGGAGTGGAGCAGGCCATGGTTGCGGCCCGTGGTGCCGGCGGCGATGTCGTCCCGCTCAAGCAGGATGCAGTCGATGCCGCGCAGCGCGCAATCGCGCATGATGCCGGCGCCGGTGGCGCCCCCCCCTATGATGACGACTTGTGTGGTGATTCTTTTCATTCTTGCCCGTCTCATCTCTTCCAGATGAGGCCAGTGTGGCGCCTTCACGACGTAAAATGTTTGATATGGGCCAAATTAATGTTCGTAAACGCTCATTTGGTGTGAGGGGATGAGCGAAATGTGATGAACCTCACGTCACCGTCGAGGCGGGGCAGGGGGAAGCATGGCGGGGAAAAGAAGGCCAGCCCGGGGGCTGACCAGAGGGCGGCTTGGGGGAAACCTCAGCCGCAGCACTTCTTGAACTTCTTGCCGCTGCCACAGGGGCAGGGGTCGTTTCGCCCGACCCGCAGCGGCGCCGGATCCTGCTCGCCGTCGGTGTAGACCCAGCGCCCCTGATGGCGCACGAAGCGGGAGCGCTCATGGAGGCAGTGACGTTCGTCCCCCTCCAGGAACCAGGCTTTGAATTCCACCATGCCGAGGGTGTCATCGGGGCCGCCCTGGCTGGCGAGGATCTCGAGGCCATCCCAGCGGGTGTCGGTCGATGAGAGGTCGGCCGCGGTCAGCCCGTTCAGATAGTCCGGGTGCCAGCTGTGTACCAGATATTCTCCCAATCCCAGCACGAAGGCGCTGTAGCGGGATCGCATCAGCTGCTCCGGGGTGGCGGCGGGCTGACCTGCGTGGAGTACACCGCAGCACTTGGCAAGAAAAAGAGAGGAACCGCAAGGACATAGGTTCATGAGTCAGCTCATCTGGTCGATAATTAAAGGTGGCGGGATTGTAGCGAACGCACTTCCCTTTCGGCCAGCTTCCCATGCCGTTTAGGCAGACATCATGCAGCAATGAACACAGCACAAAGGGTGACACAATGACACTTAAGCAGAAGATCCTGTTACTGGGGGCCATCCCCGTGCTGCTGATGGCCCTGGTGGTCAATCTCAGCAACTACCTGGTGGCCAGGAGCGATCTGGAGTCGGATCTGGTGGTGGCGCGGGAGAGGGCAATCAAGGAGCGCAAGGCGCTGCTCAGCAGTTATCTGATGCTGGCCAAGACGGCCATCGAGGGCAGCTACGGCAAGCCTGACAGCCCCGAAGTGCGCCAGCAGGTGAAGGAGATATTGCGGCCGCTGCGCTATGGCAGCGACGGCTACTTCTTCGTCTACGACTATCAGGGCAATACCGTGCTGCTGCCGACCCGGCCCGAGATGGAGGGGAAGAACCGCTGGCAGGACAAGGATACCAAGGGTGCCTTCCTCATTCAGGGGATCATCAAGTCGGCGCGGGAAGGAGATGGTTTCTCGGAGTACTGGACCAACAAGCCCTCTATCGGGCGGGATGCCCCCAAGCTCTCCTTCAACCTGGTGCTCGACAAATATCAGTGGGTCGTGGGCACGGGCTTCTACATCGACGACATCGACAACGAGCTTGCAAACCTGCGCAGCGAGCGGGAGGAGACCATGTATGGCTCCCTGAAAACCGGGGTGCTGTTCATCCTGGTGATCCTGGGGGTGACCCTGGCGGCCACGGTGGTGATCGGCAACCGGGTCACCCGCCCGCTGGCGGATGCGGTTGCCGCACTCAACGACATCGCCGACGGGGACGGGGATCTGACCCAGCGCCTCAAGGTGCAGAGCAAGGACGAGGTGGGGCAGCTGGCCGCCGCCTTCAACCGCTTCGTCGAGCGGATCCAGTCGGTGGTGAGCCAGGTGGGGGAGACCAGTCACCAGTTGCTGGGGGCCGTGGATCGGCTGCATAGCCTGAGCGAACATGCGGACAGACAGATGCAGGGCCACGGCAAGGAGACGGATCAGGTGGTGACAGCGGTGACCGAGATGAGCTCCACCGCCCAGGAGGTGGCGGCGAGCGCCTCCAACGCAGCCAGCGCCACCAGCGATGCGGCCCGCGAGTCCGATGCGGCCCGCGGCGTGGTGAACAGCGCCATCGGCAGCATCAACCGGCTGGTGGACGAAGTGCATGTGGCGGCCGGGGTCATCGAACAGCTCGCCCATGAGACCGGTAAGATAGGCTCCGTGGTGGAGGTCATTCGCGGCATCGCCGATCAGACCAACCTGCTGGCTCTCAACGCCGCCATCGAGGCGGCCCGGGCGGGCGAGCAGGGGCGCGGCTTTGCGGTGGTGGCGGACGAGGTGCGATCCCTCGCGGGCCGTACCCAGCAGAGCACCAAGGAGATCAACGAGATGCTCCAGCGCCTGCAGGGCGGGGTGAAGCAGGCGGTGGAGGTGATGCAGGCCAGCGAGGCACGCAGCCAGGAGACGGTGCAGGAGGCGAGCCACATCGCCAGCTCCCTGGACAGCATGGTGATGGCGGTCGGCACCATCAACGACATGAACATCCAGATCGCCACGGCCGCCGAGGAGCAGCACGCGGTCTCCGAGGAGATCAACAAGAACCTGGTGGCCATCCAGCAGATCGTCAGCGAGCTGACCGAGGCGTCCGGGGAGTCCAGCACCACCACCCGCGCCCTGGCAGGCACGGGTGACAAATTGCGCCAACTCGTCTCCCGCTTCCGTTACTAATCACATTTTTGCCGTCTGGACAGGATTTCCAGACGGCAAATTTGGGGATCGGCGCAGAATGTGTGAAAATCGCGCCATTCGTTCCTTTCGTTAGCCCCAACCCTATGAATGAGATCGTGAAAGGCAGTATCGATTTGATCCGTC
Source organism: Aeromonas sp. QDB17 (assembly GCF_027705305.1). Taxonomy (NCBI): domain Bacteria; kingdom Pseudomonadati; phylum Pseudomonadota; class Gammaproteobacteria; order Aeromonadales; family Aeromonadaceae; genus Aeromonas; species Aeromonas sp. QDB17. Next base: position 353,609 of record NZ_JAPDBP010000002.1, on the reverse strand, counting down.
AGCTCAACTACGGCCTGGTCTATGCCAGCCTGGAGGAGCACAAGGAGCTGTCCCGTACCGATCTGTCCCGTCTGACCGGCCTGTCGCCTGCCAGCATCACCAAGATCACCCGCGAGCTGCTGGACGGCGGCCTGGTGGTCACCTGCGGCGAGAGCTCGGTGGGGCGTGGCCGTCGCCAGACCCTGCTGCGCATCAACGAGCGCCGCTTCCAATTTCTCTCCATGCGCCTGGGGCGCGGCTATGTGGACATGGCCCTGTTTGACCTAGCTGGTCACTCCCTGGCGCGCCATCGCCATGTCTTCAACGAGGCGGAGCGTGCCGAGCTGCTGGCCAGCCTGGTGCGGGCCATCGAGGGCTTTCTGCCCAAGAAGGCGCTGCGTCTGGCCTGCATCGCCCTCTGCCTGCCCGGCCAGGTGGAGCGCCACTCCGGCATGGTCAAGCATTTTCCCTATTACGATCTGCGCAACTGGCCCCTCGGTCCCACCCTGCAGGAGGCCTTCTCGGTACCCGTGCTGGTGAGCGGCGACGTGCGCACCTGGATCCAGGCCGAGCGGGAGTGGGGCGCCGCCAGGAACTGCTCGGATGCGGTGCTGGTGTTCGTGCACAACGACATCGGGGTCGGCATGGTGGTCAATGGCCAGCTCATCGAGAGCGAGTCGGCTCTGCTCGGGGATCTCAGCCACCTGCAGCTCGAACCCTATGGTCAGCGCTGCTACTGCGGTGGCTTCGGTTGCGCCTGCACCCTGGTGACCAATCAGGCGCTGGAGGCGCAATATCGGGAGCTGCGCGAACGGATGCAGGAATTCGATCTGCCCGAAAGCGTCACCATCCGCGAGCTGTGCGAGCTGGCGCTGGCCGGCAACAGCCTGTGTCAGGACATCCTGCACCAGGCAGCGGGCCGCCTCTCTCGGGTACTGGCGAACCTCATCTGCCTGCTCAACCCGGGCAAGCTGCTGCTCGGGGGAGAGATCACCCGGGCCGATCGATTGCTCTTCCCCATGCTGCACCAGTCCCTGGCAAGCCAGTTGCCCGCCGAGTACCTGGTACGCCTGCAGATCGAATCCACCCACTTTTACGAAGATCCCACCAAACCCACCTCGGTGCAGGTGCACAAGGCCTTGCGCGATGGCAGTCTGCTGCTCGACTTGTTGCGAGGCGACAGGGAGGCATGAGGCTCGGGTTGCAAGGACGCTTCCTGCTCATTCTCTGTCTGGTCAGTCTGTTGCAACTGGTGTTGCTGAGCGGGGCCAGTTACTACTATGTCGCCGAGCAGCGCTACCGGGAGGTGGGGGATCAGGCCCTGGACGTGGCGCGGCTGGTGGCCCGTGAGCCCGGCGTCATCGCCGGGGTGAAGCGAGCCGATAGCACCCGCCTCAACGTGCTGGTGGAGCGGATGCGGGCCGAGGTCGGTGCCAGCTACATCGTCATCGGCGATAAGGAGGCGCGCCGCCTGGTGCACCCCAATGCGGACAGGATTGGCAAACCCATGATGGGGGACGATCCCGGACGCGCCCTACGGGGGGAGTTCTACATCTCCCGCGCTCAAGGGTCCCTCGGGGTCTCGGTGCGCGGCAAGGGGCCCATCCGGGATGAGATGGGCAGGGTCATCGGCGTGGTCTCTGTCGGTTATCTGGTGCGGGACATAGAGGCGGACCTGCAGGGCTTCCTGCGCTTTGGCCTCGCAATGACACTGCTCATAGTGCTGCTCAACAGCGTCGCCGCGGCCTGGCTGGCCAAACGCTACAAGCGGGCCCTGCTGGGGTTTGAGCCCGAGCAGATCGGCCGCCTCTATGCGGAGCTCGACTGCACCCTGCGCACGGTGCGCGAGGGGATACTCACCATCGACGAGCAAGGCAGGCTCACCTCCCTCAACCCCAACGGCATCCGGCTGCTGCGCCTCGATGAGCGGGCCGCGCAGGCCGCCATAGGCCAGCCCGTCACCCGCTTGCTGCCCGGCAGCCGCATGCTCTCCCTCATTCAGGATCCCCGGCCCCAGTATGACGAGGAGATAGTGCTCAACGGTCAGTCCCTCATCGTCAACCGGCTGCCTCTGGTGCAGGAGGGGCGGCTGATCGGCGCCGTGTCGAGCTTTCGGCGCAAGGACGAGTTGGCCGAGCTCAGTGCCCAGCTCTCCCAGGTGCAGGCCTACAGCGATCTGCTGCGGGTGCAGACCCACGAACACAACAACCAGCTCGGCACCATCGCCGGCCTCATTGAGCTCGGGGCCACCCGGGAGGCGCTCGCCTTCATCGGCCGGGAGGCGGCCACCGAGCAGACCCTCCTGAGCTTTTTGATGGGGGCCATCGCCAAGCCCAAGGTGGCGGGCCTGCTGCTTGGCAAGTACCACAGAGCTCATGAGCTGGGACTGGTGCTGGAGGTGGACCCGGATTCCCGCCTGCACGACATTCCCGCCCGGGTCAGCGGCTCCCAGCTGGTGACGGTACTGGGCAACCTCATCGACAACGCCTTCGAGGCGACCCGCGGCCATGGCGCCCCCTACCAGCCGATCCGGGTCTCTTTGAGCGATCTCGGCCAGGATCTCATTCTGGAGGTGGAGGACGGGGCCGGCGGCGTCGATCCCGCTTTGGCGGACACCTTGTTCGAGCGCGGGGTCAGCAGCAAGGCCGAACCCGGCCACGGCATAGGTCTGGCCCTGGTGCGCAAGACACTGGATGCCCTGCAGGGGACCATCACCATCGAAGCCACGGCGCAGGGAAGTTGCGTCGTCTGTTACATTCCCAAGGAGGTATGAGTGATCAAGATCCTGATCGTCGAGGATGATCCGGCCATTGCCGAGATCCACCGTCGCTTCGTGCAGCGCCTCGCCGGTTTCGAGGTGCTGGGGGTGGCGCTCACCCTGTTCGATGCCAGAGAGCAGATAGAGATCCTCAAACCCGATCTGGTGTTGCTGGATGTCTGGCTGCCGGACGGGGAGGGCTTCTCCCTGCTGCGGGAGTTGCGCCAGCGCGGGGCTCACCTCGACGTCATCCTGCTCACCGCGGCGCGGGAAGCCGCTGCCCTGCAGGAGGCGATGCGCCTCGGGGTGGTGGATTTCATCTTGAAGCCCGTGGTGTTCGAGCGGCTGCGCGACACCCTGGAGAAGTACCGTCAGAGCGTCGCCGCCCTGGCGGCGTTGGCCGACATCGATCAGCAGGCGGTGGATGCGCTCCTTGGCTCCCCGTTGCAACAGGTGGCGGCGGGCGGCCTGCCCAAGGGGATAGACGCCCTCACCCTGCAAAGGGTGCTGGCGGCCCTCCATCAGGAGGGGGCCAGCGCCGAGGAGATAGGCAGCCGGGTCGGGGTGAGCCGGACCACGGCGCGCCGCTATCTGGAGTTTCTGGTGGGTCAGCAGCTGGCGAGCCCGGAGCTGGAGTACGGCACCGTGGGCCGGCCGGAGCGGCGCTACCGTCAGCGCTGAGTGGCCGGTTCCAACTCAAGAAAAAGAGCGCCTTTTGGCGCTCTTTTTGTGATGGCTGGGATCAGGTCGGGTCGGATTGCAGGGTCGCTACCGGCGTGCGACGGGCCTGCCACCACTGCCAGAGCGGCAGCAGCAGCATCACCAGGGTGACCAGGGTGAAGCCCAGGGTGATGGGGCGCTCCCACAGGAAACTCAGGGAGCCGTCGTTGATCACCAGGGCCCGGCGCAGGTTGTCCTCCAGCATTCCCCCCAGGATGAAGCCGAGCAGCATGGGGGCCATGGGGAAGTCAAGCAGGCGCAGCCCGATGGCCACCAGGGCCACCAGCACCATCACATAGATGTCCATGGTGTTGAAGGAGACCAGATAGACCCCGATCAGCGAGAACAGCAGCACCATGGGGATGAGCACGGGGCGCGGCACTTGCAGGATCTTGGCCAGGTAGGGAATGAGCGGCAGGTTGAGGATCAGCAGCACCACGTTGCCCAGATACATGGAGATGATCACCGACCAGAACACGTCAGGGTGCTCCATGAACAGACGCGGGCCGGGCTGGATGCCGTAGGCGATGAGGGCCCCCAGCATCAGGGCCGTGGTGCCGGAGCCCGGGATCCCCAGGGTCAGCAGCGGCACGAAGGCCCCGCTGGAGGCGGCGTTGTTGGCCGCTTCCGGCGCGGCTATGCCGGTCAGACTGCCCTTGCCAAACTCGTCCCGTTTGCCCTTGCGGGCGAAGTTGCGCTCGGCCCCATAGGCCATGAAGGAGGCGATGGTGGCACCGGCCCCCGGCAGCACGCCGATGAGGAACCCCAGCACCGAGGAGCGGGCTATGGGGGGCGCTATCTCCTTTACCTCGTCCCGGCTCAGCTTGAGGGATCCGAGCTGCTGCATCTTGCTCGCCTCCTCCTGGCTGGTGTCCTTGCCCGGGCGCAGCACCGTCATCAGGATCTCTGCCAGGGCGAAGGTGGCCATGGCCAGCAGCAGGAAGGAGAAACCATCGCGCAAGTCCGGGAGACCGAAGGTGAATCTGTCCACCCCGACGCTGCGGTCGATGCCGACGGTGGAGATCATGATGCCAAACAGCGCCATGATCAGCGCCTTGAGCACTTGGCCCTTGCCGGCGAAAGCCGCCACCGCGGAGAGCCCGAGCACCATGAGGGCGAAGTAGTCCGCCGACTGGAAGGCGAGGGAGACCTTGGCGAGCAGGGGCGCCGCCACCATCAGGAAGATGGCCGACAGGGTGCCGCCGACGAAGGAGGCGTAGGCGGCGATGGCCAGCGCCTTGCCCGCCTGCCCCTTGCAGGCCAGCGGATAGCCGTCGATGGCGGTGATCATGCTGGCGGAGCAGCCCGGGGTGTTGATCAGGATGGAGGCGGTGGAGCCGCCGAACATGGAGCCGTAATAGACCCCGGCCATCAGGATGATGCCGGAAGCCGGATCCAGCCCGTAGGTGATGGGGATCATCAGGGCGATGGCGGTGACCGGGCCCAGCCCCGGCAGCATGCCGATGAAGGTGCCGACGAAGCAGCCGACCACCACCATGAAGAGGTTGATGGGCATCATGGCGGTGCCGAGCCCTTGCAGGATTCCGTCTAACATGGGTTCTCCTTATCCCAGCAACTGGGTGAACAGCCGACCCGGCTCGAGATAGACATTGAGCCCCTTGGTCAGCAGGGCCCAGAACATGAGGGTGAAAGGTATGCTCACCTTGCAGGCGAAGGCGAGGCTCTGCTCGCCCATCAGCCGGATGCCGCCGATGAGGAACAAGATGGTGGCGACGAGGAAGCCGAGCCAGCCAAGGGCTAGGCCATAGACCAGCATCAGCCCCAGCAGGGCGAACACCAGCCGCCAGTTGCCGGACTCCTTGCCCAGTCGCTCTCCTCCCGGGGAACAGATCAGGATCAGGGAGAGCAGGACCCCGACACCTGCCAGGACATAGGGCAGGGTGCTGGCGGTAAAGGGTTCATATTCGTCCCCCGGGTAGCCGGGGATCTGGGTGGCGTGATAGCCGTAGGCGAGGGAGAGCAGCAAAAACAGCAGCCCCCCGAACCTTTCCTTGGTCAGTGGCATGATGACTCCGATGGGCGGGCCTGGCCCGCCACAGGCTGAGGGTTATTTGATGAAGCCGAGCTCGCGCATCAGGCCGCCGATCTGCTGCTCCTGGCTGTTGAGGAAGGCAGTGAACTCGGGACCGGCCTGATACTGGTTGATCCAGCTGTTGCGCGCGCGCACCGCTTCCCACTCCGGCTTGTCGTACATCTGCTTGAGCAGAGCGGCGAACTCGGCGGACTGCTCGGGGCTGACGTCGGGGGAGGCGAAGTAGCCGCGCCAGTTCGCAAAAACGGTGGGGTTGCCCTGCTCGGAGAAGGTGGGCACCTGGCTGGCGTCCGGCATCCGCTCGGGGGCGGTGACGCCGAGGATCCGCATCTGGCCGGACTTGACCGCCTCCATCGCCTCGCCAAAGCCGGTGGAGAGCACCTGGGTTTCCCCCGCCAGCACCGCCGCCATGGCGCTGCCGCCGGCGTCATAGGCCACGTAGCGCAGCTTGCCGGCATCGGCCCCCGCATTCTTGAAGGTCATGGCGGCCACCAGGTGATCCAGACTGCCGCGGGCGGAGCCGCCGGCAATCTTCACCTTGGCGGGATTGGCTTCATAGGCGGCCAGCAACTGGGCCCAGTTCTGATAGGGGGAGTCCAGGGGGACCGCCAGCGCCTGATAGTCGGCGATGATGGCGGCGACCGGGGTGAGATCCCGGAAGGATTGCGGCAGCTCCTTGGAGAGGGACTTGACGATGATGGGGGTGGAGTTGACCAGCAGCGTCTTGTCGGACTGTGCCGAGGTCTCGATCAGGTGGGCGATGGCCTTGGCGCCGCCGCCGGCCGAGATGTTCTGGTAGGAAGCGGTGTTGATGAGGCCGGACTTGGTCAGAGCCTCGCCGGTGCCACGGGCCGTGTTGTCCCAGCCGCCGCCGGCGCCGCCCGGGATCAGAAAGTGGACTTCGTCTATCTTGGCCTGGACGCCGAGGCTGGCCCCCAGCAGGCAGCAGAGCAGGGTGCGCTTGAAGGTTCCTTGCAACATGGTGTTCTCCTTGTGATTGTTGCGAGGAGGTTAATTAATCATGTCTGATTGGAAAACAATCTGGCCGTAATGGCTATTAAGGCTGTTGTGACCATTGTGTTCATTCTGGTCATGGGCCAAAGAGGGGGGCGCGCATAGAAACGAAGCGCCCGTGAGCGCCTCGTCCGGCAAGGATCACTGGGTCGGTTTCGCCGCCGATGTGCTGACATCCTCCTTCGCCTCCTGTTTCAGGGCATCGCTCGCCTGCTGGCGCAGGACAACCTGTTCCATCACCAGCTTGTAGGCGATGTAGTACTTGTAGATGTTGCCCACATAGGTGACCGTCTCGGGGCCGATTTTCTCCGCTGCCACGTACTCGACGTTGTGAAACCAGACGTTGGGATCCAGCCCCCGTTTTCTGGCCTCGGCGCGGAGCCGCGCCACCCGGGCGGGACCGGCATTGTAGGAGGCGAACGAGAAGAGGGCCTTGTCGAGGGCGGTCATGGGCTCGTCCGCATAGTAGTGATCGATCATCCAGCGCATGTATTTGACGCCGCCGTGAATATTGGGCTCGAGCTTGCGGATGTCGCCGACCTTCAGCCCCTTGCCGGTGGCGGGCATGATCTGCATGATGCCGATGGCGCCCACATGGCTGCGGGCCTGGTGGTTGAGGGCGGACTCCTGGTAGCCCTGGGCCGCCATCAACAGCCAGTCCACGTCATAGCGATCGCCATACTCGCGAAACAGATCCACCACCTGCAGGAACTTCTTGCGTTCGGCCTCGGCGGCGGCGCTTTTGACGAACTTGTTCTGCTTGAGATAACGGGCCAGGATCTCGTCCCCCGTCGCCTTGCCACGCAGCGCCTTGATCTGCTCGTTGAGCAAGGCGAGCAACTGGGGGCTCTCCTTGCGCACCGCCCAGGCGATGACGCCCCCTTCCCGGAACACGGGGGCGTCGTGAATGGTGATCCCGGGGAAAATCTTTTGCCAGAAGCGGGCCTTGTGCTCGTCCATGACGATGAAGGGGAGCAGGCCCGCATTGACCATCTCCACCAGATCTTCATCTTCGAGCACCTCCGAGGCGGGCTGGAGGTCGATGAGGGGCTCTCCCGCCGACTTGCGGGCCTGGTTGTAGGCGAGCAGGCTCTCGTAGTAGCTGGAGGAGGGGCGCACGAAGACGCGCTGGCCCCCGAGATCGGCGGCGCTTTCCACCTTGGGGGAGAGGGGGCCGGAGACGAGCAGCTCCCGCACGTTTTCAAGCAGGGGATCGGTGAAGGCGATACCCTGCTTCTTGCGCCTGTCCGTGATGGTGAGATTGGCGGCGGCGATGTCGCCTTTGCCCTCGATGAGGGAGCTCAGCAGCGCTTCCCGGGCAACGGGAATGAAGACGAAGTGCACCTTGAGGTGACGCTTGATCGCCTTTTGCTTGCGCAACTGCTCGTTGAGACGCTTTTCCACCTGCATGAAGGCATCGTAGGTGACGCCCCGCTGTACGCCCTTGGTGATGAAGAACCCCGTCTTGTTGTAGGTGGTGAGCACTCGGATGGTGCGCTGCTCCAGCATGACGTCGAGATCCCCCAGCCTGGGTCTGGCAAGCTCGTCGTTTTCAAAGCTCAGGGCGCTTTTCTCCGTCTCTGCTTCGGGGGCCACCTGCTTGCCGGATTCGGCCCCCCAGGCTGGCGTCAGGGAGCAGAACCACCAGATCACGACCATCCATGCGCGTTTCATCACTTACACCTCGCTCGTTTTATTGAGTGTAAGTGGCACCTTGTAGAGGATTTAGCTTATTGGGTTTGATAGACCCGTCCCCATAGCACGATTTTCACTATTCCATCCAGGAGTGCCCGCCCATGAAAAAAGGAGCCTCGAGGTTCCCTTTTTTCATGGGCGGGCAGGTACTCTGCGGCTAGAACCAGAAGCCGATGATGAAGGAGCCCGCCAGGGTCAGCATGACGTTGGCCACCGCATAGGTGCCGGCGTAGCCGAGCGCCGGGATAGAGCTGTTGGCCGCCTCGTTCACCACGTCCATGGCCGGGGCGCAGGTACGAGCCCCGGTGATGGCACCGAGCAGCAGGGCCGGGTTCATTTTGAGCACCCAGACACCGAACAGGTAGCCTACCAGCACCGGCAAGGTGGTCACCAGCATGCCGGAGAAGAGCACCACCATCCCCACTTCGCTCAGGTGATCGAGGATGCCGCCCCCCGCCTTGAGGCCGGTGCTCACCATGAAGACGGCGAGCCCGAGATCCTTGGCAAGACGCAGGGCCCCCGGTGGCACATAGCCCACCGTGGGGTGGTTGGCACGCAGGTAGCCCATCAGGATCCCCGCCAGCAGCAGGCCGACGGCATTGCCGAGGCCGAACTCTATCTGGCCGAACACCAGGGAGACGGAGCCGATGAGCAGGCCCAGTACGAAGAAGGTGGCGAAGGCCACCAGATCCGTGGTCTGGCTGTGGATGCTGATGAAGCCTATCTTGTTGGCCAGCAGCTTGACCCGCTGCTTCTCGCCGCTGATCTGCAGCACGTCGCCCTTTTGCAGCATGATGTTGCGATCGAACGGCATCTCTATCTGGGAGCGCACCACCCGGTTGAGGAAGCATCCCTTCTCGGTGAGGTTGAGCTCCACCAGATGGCGACCCACCACGGCGTCATTCTTCACCACGATCTCTTCGGTGACAATCTGCAGGTCAAGCAGGTTGCGATCGAACACCTCCTTGCCGTTGCGGTAGTTGACGTCGAGCTTCTCATGGCTCTCGGGGTAGCCCACCAGGGCGATCTCGTCCCCTTCCTGAATGACGGCGTCACCATCGGGGCTGGCCAGAATGCCGTTGCGGCGAATGCGCTCCACATAGCAGCCGGTGTGGGGATAGATGCCGGTTTCGCGCAGGGTACGACCGCCGATCCAGGCGGCGAGCTCCGGGCCGACCCGATAGGCGCGGATGATGGGCAGATAGGTCTTGCGGCTCTCGCTGTCGGAGAGCCCCCGCTCGCGGGCTATCTTCTGGGCCTCGGTGTTGAGATCCAGCCTGGCCAGGGACGGGAGGTAGCGCACCACCAGCATCAGGCCCACCAGGCCCACCAGGTAAGTCAGGGCGTAGCCTATCCCCATGTTGTCGAGCACCGACTGCATGTCGGTCTGGTGGGGCAGGTTGAGCAATCCGCTTCGCAGGGCGTCCTGTGCCCCCACCAGGGCCGGCGTGGAGGTGAGGGAGCCTGCCAGAATGCCGGCGGCCATGCCGGGCCCCAGATTGAAGAACTTGGCGAGCCCCACGGTCAGCAGCAGGGCCGACAGCAGGATCACCAGGGTCAGGGTGATGTAGTGGATGCCGTCGCGAAGGAAGACGCTGAAAAAGTGCGGCCCCGCTTCAATCCCCACGCAGAAGATGAACAGCATAAAGCCGACGTTTTCAGTGGAGGTGGAAAACTGGAATCCCATCTGGCCAAACAGCAGGGCGGTGAAGAGCACGCCTATGGTGTTGCCTATCTGGAAGTTGCCGATGCGTACTTTGCCCAGCAGCAGCCCGAAGGCCAGTACCACGAACAGCAGCAGGGAGTCGCTTTGATGTAGCAGTGTCACGAAATCTATGGTCATGCCCGGAAAAACCGAGGAAAAAAGTGGGGCCGATATTGTGCCGGATCCTGTATCAAGAAAGAAGCGCCAAAGCGGATTAACAGCCAGTTAAGTGCTGGTCTCTTCGGTGAAGATAGGGATGCGAGGGGGGGCTGGGGAAAACACCTCTATTTTACGCTGCAAGGCCCGCTGTCAATGAGTGAAATATGCTGTCGAGCAGAGAGGGGATGACGCTCCTGTGGACAATTTATTACCTGCTGCATGGGGAGCAAACGGGCATGTTTTTCAGCATTTTCCACTGAGGAAATTGAAGGGTAACAAAAGAGACTCATGACTCATCCGGCGAGGGCTGACCCGCAGGACGCGGCATAGCGAAAAAAAATCTCCCTCAGGCAGCACCGCGAGTCGATTCATCCCATTTAGGGGGGAAGGAAAAAACAGCAGAAAATGGGGAAGAGTGGGGGCAACCAGCGCAAACCGGGGACCATGGCTGCCAACCCAGATGAACCGTGGCTTTGGTCAAGTTACCCACAGAAACTGTGGATAACCCTGTTTATGAAACTTGGCGATCAGGCTGAAAGCCGCGCCAATACTGGGCTGCAAGGACTGTTCAAAAAATACCTGCAATAAATTGTTTCTATAAAAATCAAATAGTTATGAGCAGCAGAACAAAACACTGCTGGTCAGTAACGGGAGATAAAAAGGGAGTCAGGCCGCAGGGGAGGGCTTGTGCATTAAAATTGGAAGAGGAAAGCACTAAAGTGGATAACTTGCACCGAGATGGTGAGGAATTGGCTCCCCCGACTGGACTTGAACCAGTGACATACGGATTAACAGTCCGCCGTTCTACCGACTGAACTACGGGGGAACATCAGGCAAGGAGGTGTATCATACAGAGGTCGTATTTCAGGGTCAATAGCCATCAGGGAGGGTGAGCGGATACCCAGCTCCTTCAACTCGGGGTACACTTCTCCCTTGCCGTTTTTTGCCGGGAGTCGTCATGAGTAAGTTATTCCAGTTGGCCAGCCAGTTTCAACCCGCCGGGGATCAGCCGAGGGCCATCGCCCAGCTGCTCGATGGCATCGAGTCAGGACTGGCCCATCAGACCCTGCTCGGGGTGACCGGTTCGGGCAAGACCTTTACCATGGCCAACGTCATCGCGACCCTCAATCGTCCCACCATGATACTGGCCCCCAACAAGACCCTGGCGGCCCAGCTCTACGGGGAGATGAAGGAGTTCTTCCCCGACAACGCGGTGGAGTATTTCGTCTCTTATTACGACTACTACCAGCCCGAAGCCTATGTGCCGACCACGGACACCTTCATCGAGAAGGATGCCTCCATCAACGATCACATCGAACAGATGCGGCTGTCAGCCACCAAGGCGCTGCTGGAGCGGCGTGACGTGGTGATCGTCGCCTCGGTGTCGGCCATCTATGGTCTGGGGGATCCCCAGGCCTACCTCAGCATGATGCTGCACCTCAAAGTGGGGGACGTGATCAATCAGCGGGATATCCTGCGCCGCCTCGCCGAACTGCAGTACACCCGCAACGACATGGCCTTCCAGCGCGGCACCTTCCGGGTGCGGGGGGAGGTGATCGACATCTACCCCGCCGAATCGGACAAGCTGGCCCTGCGGGTGGAGCTGTTTGATGAAGAGGTAGAACGCCTCTCCCTGTTCGATCCCCTGACCGGTGCCATCGAGCAGACGGTGGTGCGCTACACCATCTACCCCAAGACCCACTACGCCACCCCGCGGGAGACCATCCTGGGGGCTATCGAGCACATCAAGGAGGAGCTCAAGGGGCGGCGCGAGCAGCTGATGAGCCTCAACAAGCTGGTGGAGGAGCAGCGTATCAGCCAGCGCACCCAGTTCGACATGGAGATGATGCAGGAGCTGGGTTACTGCTCCGGTATCGAGAACTACAGCCGCTACCTCTCCGGTCGCGCGCCGGGTGAGCCGCCGCCCACCCTGTTTGACTACCTGCCGGGGGACGGCCTGCTCATCATCGACGAATCCCACGTCACGGTGCCGCAGATCGGCGCCATGTTCAAAGGGGACAGATCCCGCAAGGAGACCCTGGTGGAGTACGGCTTCCGCCTTCCCTCGGCGCTGGACAACCGGCCCCTCAAGTTTGACGAGTTCGAGGCGCTGATGCCGCAGACGGTGTTCGTCTCGGCGACCCCGGGCCCCTACGAGCTGGAGAAGTCCGGCGGTGACGTGGTGCAGCAGGTGGTGCGTCCCACCGGCCTGCTCGATCCCGAGGTGGAAGTGCGACCGGTCAGCACCCAGGTGGACGATCTGCTCTCCGAGATCCGCAAGCGGGTCGCCGTGGAGGAGCGGGTGCTGGTCACGACACTGACCAAGCGGATGGCGGAGGACTTGACCGAATACCTGGCGGATCACGAGGTACGGGTGCGCTATCTGCACTCGGACATTGATACCGTGGAGCGGGTGGAGATCATCCGCGACCTGCGCCTTGGCAAGTTCGATGTGCTGGTGGGCATCAACCTGCTGCGCGAAGGCCTCGACATGCCGGAAGTCTCCCTGGTGGCCATTCTGGATGCGGATAAAGAGGGCTTCCTGCGATCCACCCGCTCCCTCATTCAGACCATCGGCCGGGCGGCACGAAACCTCAACGGCAAGGTGATCCTTTACGGGGATACCATCACCAACTCCATGAAGGTTGCGATCGAAGAGACCGAGCGGCGCCGCGCCCTGCAACACGCCCACAACCTGGAACACGGCATCGTGCCGAAGGGGCTCAACAAGGCCATCGGCGATGTGATGGACATGGGGGGCAGCCGCACGGCGGGCAAGGCCGGCAAGGGGAGTCGCAAGGCTGCCGAACCGCAAGGGGAGTACCATGCCCGCTCTGCCAGCGAGATCAGCAAGGAGATCAAGCGGATGGAAGAGCAGATGTTCCAGCATGCGCGGGATCTGGAGTTCGAACAGGCGGCGGCGCTGCGGGATCAGATCCAGCGGCTGCGCGGCGAGCTGATCGCGTCATGAGCACCAGACGCTGGCTCATCTGGCGGCGTTTGCGCCGCCTCTATCAAGGCTTTCGCCACCCAGGCACGCCCTGGTGGGCGAAGGGGCTGGTGATCCTTATCCTGCTCTATGGCATCAGCCCGGTGGACGTTGTCCCCGATGTGGTGCCTCTCCTTGGCTGGCTCGACGACGCGACCCTGTTGCTGCTCCTCTTGTGGGGCTGGGAGAAATGCCTGCCCGGCGAGGTGCTGGCCGCTCTGGACAAGGCCGAGTGAGCAGAAGCCTACGTTCAGGGAAAGGGGAAAAGAAGGGGGGATTGAATGACTCCCTTCATGGGGTTCGAAAAAGGGGACCATGGGGAGATTGTGAGCCAGGTCTCATTGGCGTAGACTCCACGCCGTTCACTTCATGGGTACCAAAAAATGGATCTGATCCTCTTTGCCATCGACTTTATTCTGCACGTTGACGTGCATCTGAAAGAGCTGTTCGAGAATTATGGCGTCTGGGTATACGCCATCCTATTTCTCATCATCTTCTGTGAAACCGGGCTGGTGGTGACCCCCTTCCTGCCGGGGGACTCCCTGCTGTTTGCTGCAGGAGCCCTCACCGTGGGCAGCGTGCTGGACGTGCACACCCTGGCCGCCGTGCTGATCATCGCCGCGGTGCTCGGCAACGTGGTGAACTACACCATAGGCCACTTCTTCGGTGAGCAGCTGTTTCGCAACCCCGATTCCAAAATCTTTCGTCGGGACTATCTGGTCAAGACTCATGCCTTCTATGCCAAACATGGCGGCAAGACCATCATCATCACCCGCTTCCTGCCCATCGTGCGGACCTTCGCCCCCTTCGTGGCGGGCATGGGGGCCATGACCTATCCCCGCTTCCTGGCGTTCAACCTGGTGGGGGGGCTCTTGTGGGTGCTCTCCTTCGTCTATGCCGGCCACTTCTTTGGCAATCTGCCGGTAGTGCGCCACAACTTTACCCTGCTCATCTTCGGCATCATCGCGGTCTCCTTGTTGCCCATGGTGATCGGCATGGTGAAGGCCAGGAGAAGTGCCAGCAAGGCTACCTCCGAAGGCGCGTGACATCGTCGTGCACGACATGAAAGAAGGGAGCCGATGGCTCCCTTCTTGTTGGTAGGCCGAGTGGCAGGTCGCTGCTGCGCCCTTTGACCCGCTTGTGGCTTGTTATGATGATGCACACCCACAGGCAGTCACTTCATTTTCATTGGCAGAACAGGTAGAAGGGGACCCGGCCCCCTGGGCATGGGGTCGTGAGGCGATAAAGAGGAGATAAAAAGGGAGCCATGGGCTCCCTTTTATGGTCGAGTGAACGACTAGTTGCAGCAGCGCCCTTTTATCAGGTTGCCAGCAGCCACGATGACGAACACCAGCAGGTAGGCGGCAAAGATGACCACGAGCCACTGCGGCATGGAGAAACCGAGGAACTGCCAGCTGATCTCGCTGCAGTCGCCGTCCGGGTAGAACATCCAGGGAACCCACTTATCCAGTGGTGCCCAGGCAGGGAAGTCAACAAACCCTTCGCATACGTTGAAGGGGGAGGGGTTCATCTGGTAATCCACGTGCTTGAGCGCCAGTTTCAGGCCCCAGAAGGCGCTGTAACCCCACAGGAGCATGGCACTCCAGCGCAGGTACCAGCGCTCTGGCGCGACCATGCCGAGGAGGCCGGCCATGAGCACGCCGAGGAGGGCGATACGTTCATAGATGCACATCACGCAAGGGTGCAAACCCAGCACGTGCTGGAAGAAGAGGGCACAGAGTTCCAGCGCGAAAGCGGAGGCTGCCAGCAATCCCCAGGCCAGACGATGACTGGCAATGCGGCGAAGATACTCGATCATCTGATTGATCTCTCAGAGAAAAATAGTGGCTGAATTAGAGCAGAGCCCCATCCGAAAAGAAAGGGGCCGAACAGCCCCTTTCATGATCAGTGTGTGGACGGGGTGGGCAGTGGTAGTGCCCCATGATCCAGCAACCACCCTACCTGATAGAACCATTCGGTTGCAGGACCGAGGAGCAGTTCCACGGAGAAAAAGCCGACAAGCCCCAGCACCAGAGTATAGGGCAGCGCCATCCAGACCATGCGGCCATAAGAGAGGCGCAGCAGGGGAGCGAGGGCCGAGGTGAGCATGAACAGGAATGCGGCCTGGCCATTGGGGGTGGCGACCGACGGCAGGTTGGTGCCGGTATTGATGGCCACGGCCAGCAGATCAAAATGCTCCCGGCTGATGGCGCCGTTGATCAGGGCGGTCTTCACCTCGTTGATGTAGACGGTGCCGACGAAGACGTTGTCACTGACCATGGAGAGCAGACCGTTTGCCAGGTAGAAGAGGGCAAGCTGATCCTCCGGCTTGGCCGCCAGTACCCACTGGATCACCGGCTTGAACAGCTGTTGATCGATGATGACAGCCACCACGCTGAAAAAGACGGTGAGCAGGGCGGTGAACGGCAAAGCCTCCTGGAATGCCTTGCCAAGCGCGTGTTCTTCAGTCACGCCGGTGAACGCCGTCGCGAGCACGATGACCGTCAGGCCGATCAGCCCAACTGCAGCCAGATGGAGGGCAAGACCCGTGATAAGCCAGGTGGCAATCAGCGCCTGGACGATCAGCTTGGCCTTGTCCTGCGGGGTACGTTGTGCGTCTTCGTCGCGCTCGTAGGATTCCATGATGTGACGCACGGGCTCGGGCAAGCGGGCGCCATAACCGAACCAGCGGAATTTTTCGACCAGGATGCAGGTCAGCAGGCCGCAGATGAAGACCGGGATGGTGACTGGCGCCATGCGAATGGCAAATTCACCGAAGTGCCACCCCGCCTGTTCACCTATGATGAGGTTCTGGGGTTCGCCGACCAGGGTGCAGACACCCCCCAGGGCGGTACCGATGGCGGCGTGCATCATCAGGCTGCGCAGGAAGGCACGAAATTCGTTCAGATGCTGGCGGGAGAGCTCGTCAATCTCTTCGTCATCATGATGCAGGTTGCCGGACTCATCCCGAGAGGCCACCTTGTGGTAGATGGCGTAGAAGCCGGTTGCGACGCTGATGACCACGGCGATCACGGTCAGGGCATCAAGGAACGCGGAGAGGAATGCAGACACCAGGCAGAAGGCGAGAGAAAGCAACGTTTTGGAGTGGATGCGCACCAGCATCTTGGTAAAGACGTAGAGCAGCAACTGCTTCATGAAGTAGATGCCGGCCACCATGAAGACCAGCAGCAGAAGCACTTCGATATTGGCCACCAGCTCATGCTTTATCTGGTTGGCGGAGGTCATGCCGATGAGCACGGCTTCGATGGCCAGGAGTCCGCCCGGTTGCAGCGGATAGCACTTGAGGGCCATGGCCAGGGTGAAAATAAACTCGACAACCAGCAGCCAGCCGGCCAGGAAGGGATCAACGTAGAAAATGATCGGGTTGATCAGCAGGAATAGAACGATGGCAATTTTGTACCATCGCGGAGCATTGCCCAAAAAGTTCTTTGTAAACGCGCGCCCTAGGCTGATTGGCATAATGATGGTTCTCTGTTCTGTTGTTGATATCTGCGTCTATGCAGTCGAGCCCGACCCGAGCCGAACATCCGGATATTCACCTGTATCAGATTGATTGCACATGATTTTAATCAAGGGAGCGATAACTATAAATAAGCTCGCTGAACTTGCCCAGCGAGCAAACGCTTATATCCCCATCATTTGGTGTTGGTTGACTCCCCATCTGCTGTTGTATACATATTCTTAACAAAAAGATCGGGGTAATGTGAGCAGAGGACCGACCTTCTGCTTGCCAGCATGACCGGCTTTGCTATTATTCGGGGGCCTTTTTACGCACTACAACAGAGTCATTACATGGTCATTAAAGCGCAAAGCCCTGCCGGGTTTGCCGAGGAATACATCATCGAGTCCATCTGGAACAATCGCTTTCCTCCTGGATCCATTCTGCCGGCGGAGCGCGAGCTGTCCGAATTGATCGGCGTGACTCGCACTACCTTGCGTGAAGTGTTGCAGCGCCTTGCCCGTGATGGCTGGCTCACCATCCAGCATGGCAAACCGACCAAGGTCAACAATTTCTGGGAAACCTCCGGTCTCAACATCCTGGAGACCCTGGCGCGTCTCGATCAGGACAAGGTGCCTGATCTGGTGGCACAGCTGCTCTCCGCCCGGACCAACATCTGCACCATCTTCATCCGTGGCGCCATTCGCAACAACCCGGAACAGGCCGCCGAGATCTTGCGGGGTGCCGATGATGTAGAGAACACGGCCGAGGCCTATGCGGACTTCGACTACCGTTTGCATCACCAGCTTTCATTTGCCTCGGGCAACCCCATCTATGCCTTGATCCTCAACGGTTTCAAGGGCTTGTACAGCCGGGTTGGCCGCTACTACTTCTCGGACAAGCAGGCGCGCGAAACCGCAGATGCCTACTACAAGACGCTGCGCAAGCTGGCCGAAACCAAGGATCACGAAGCCGTGTTCATGACGGTACGCCAGTACGGCATCGAGTCTGGCAAGCTTTGGACCCGTCTGCGTCAGGACATGCCAAGCAACCTGTGTGACAACTGATTGCTCTGACCCAAGAAAAACGCGCCTGATGGCGCGTTTTTTTATGCCCGGCACTGACGTCAGGTCATGCTCTTGCGGTCCGGACAACGGCCGATGATATCTGCGGATAGCTCGCCATTGTCCTGCTCCAGCACCACATCGAAGCCCCACAGTTGATGCAGATGCTTGAGCACCTCGTGACGTGACTCGCCAAGGGGGATGCGGTTGTGGGGAACATAGCGCAGGGTCAGGGAGCGATCGCCTTTCACTGCCACGTTGTAGACCTGAATGTTGGGCTCCAGGTTGCTCAGGTTGTATTGAGCGGACAGGGTGCTACGCACCAGCCGGTAGCCCTCTTCATTGTGAATGGCGGACACTTTGAGGTAGTTCTTCAAATCGTCGTCATCGATGGCAAAGAGCTTCATGTCGCGCATCACCTTGGGACTGAGGAACTGGCTGATGAAGCTTTCGTCCTTGAAGTTCTGCATGGCGAAATGCAATGTCTCGACCCAGTTGGTGCCAGCGTAATCGGGGAACCAGTATCTGTCCTCCTCGGTCGGGTGCTCGCAGATGCGACGCAGGTCGGTGAACATAGCAAAGCCAAGGGCGTAGGGGTTGATCCCCGAGTAATACCGGCTGTTGTAGGGGGGCTGATAGACGACGTTGGTGTGGCTGTGCAGCACCTCCAGCATGAAGCGATCGCTGATTTTTCCCTCGTCATAGAGGTGGTTGAGAATGGTGTAGTGCCAGAAGGTGGCCCAGCCCTCGTTCATCACCTGCGTCTGCTTCTGCGGGTAGAAGTACTGACTGATCTTGCGCACGATACGTACCACCTCGCGCTGCCAGGGCTCGAGCAGGGGGGCATTCTTTTCGATGAAATAGAGGATGTTCTCCTGAGGCTCGGCAGGATAGCGCCTGTCTTCCACCCCGGCAATCTTGTGCTGCTTGGGCAGGGTACGCCACAGCTCATTGACCTGGGTTTGCAGATAATCTTCCCGCGCCTTCTGGCGTCGCTTCTCCTCGGCCAGAGAGATCTTCTGGGGCCGCTTGTAACGATCCACCCCGAAGTTCATCAGGGCATGGCAGGAGTCGAGCAGTTTCTCCACCGCATCGATGCCGTGTTTTTCCTCGCACTCGGTGATGTAGTTCTTGGCAAACAACAGGTAGTCGATGATGGAGGAGGCATCGGTCCAGGCCTTGAACAGATAGTTGTTCTTGAAGAAGGAGTTGTGACCATAGCAGGCGTGGGCCATGACCAGCGCCTGCATCGGCATGGTGTTCTCTTCCATCAGATAGGCGATGCAGGGGTCCGAGTTGATGACGATCTCGTAGGCCAGTCCCATCTGGCCGCGCTTGTAGTTGCGTTCGGTGTGGATAAAGCGCTTGCCGAATGACCAGTGTTGATAACCGATGGGCATGCCCACGCTGGAGTAGGCATCCATCATCTGCTCTGCAGTGATCACCTCGATCTGGTTGGGATAGGTGTCGAGCTTGTAAAAACGGGCGACCCGGGCGATCTCCTGATGATAGGTCTCCAGAAGATCGAAGTTCCAGTCTGGTCCGTCATCCAGTGGCGCTACGCGTTTTTCAGTTTCGATCATGTGACCTCCTCACGCCGCTTGTTTCTTGAACAGCTCGCGGAACACCGGATAGATATCCTCGACCTTGCGAATGTGTTCCATCGCAAAGTGGGGGAACTGGCTGGCTACTGACTCATATTCGTGCCACAGAGTCTGGTGGGCACGGGTGGTGATCTCGATGTAGGAGTAGTAGCGCACCCGCGGCATGATGTCCCGCGCTAGGATCTCCCTGCACTGCGGTGAGTCATCGGCCCAGTTGTCACCGTCCGATGCCTGCGCCGCATAGATGTTCCACTGGTTGGTGGGATAACGTTCGTTGATGATGTCGTTCATCATCTTGAGCGCACTGGAGACGATGGTGCCGCCGGTCTCCTGGGAGTAGAAGAACTCGTGCTCGTCCACCTCCTTGGCCTGGGTGTGGTGGCGAATGTAGACCACCTCGACATTCTTGTAAGTCCGGCTCAGGAATAGATAAAGCAGGATATAGAAACGCTTGGCCATCTCTTTGGTGGCCTGATCCATGGAGCCGGAAACGTCCATCAGGCAGAACATCACCGCCTGGCTCGAGGGGACGGGCCGTTTGACGAAGTTGTTGAACTTGAGGTCGAAGGTGTCGATAAAGGGGACTGCATCGATCCGCCGCTTCAGCTCCCTGATCTCTTTTTCAAGTTGCGCCATTTCGGCGAAATGGTCGTTGGGCTCGCAAGCCAGCTGGGCCAGGCGCTCCTCCAGTTCACGCAACTGACGTTTCTTGCCTGCCTGCAGCGCCATGCGCCGCGCCAGCGAATTTTGCAGGGAGCGCACCACGTTGATGTTGGCAGGCACCCCGTTGGAGGTGTAGCCGGCCCGGTAGGTCTTCATCTCCATCAGCTGGTTGAGCTGGGTCTTTTGCAGCCGCGGCAGTTCCAGATCCTCGAACAGCAAGTCCAGGTACTCGTCCTTGGAGATCTGGAAGACGAAATCATCGACGCCCTCTCCTTGATCCGAAGCCTGGCCCTCGCCACTCCCCTGGCCGCCGCCACCCCCTTTGGGCCGGTCAATCTTGTCACCAGATACGAACTGGTCGTTGCCCGGATGCACCATCTCCCGTTTGCCGCCATGACCCTGATGAAAATGGGGTTCCCCGATGTCCTTGGTCGGGATGCTGATGCTCTCGCCCTTGTCCACGTCCTGAATGCTGCGCTTGGAGACAGCATCCGAGACCGCTTGTTTTATCTGCTTCTTGTAGCGGCGGATGAAGCGCTGCCGATTGACAGCGCTTTTGTTTTTGCCGTTGAGCCTGCGGTCGATAAAATGCGCCATAACTCCCCCTTGAACACGGCAGGGTCAGGATGACTTGCGTACCCTGAGATACCATTCGGAGAGCAGTCGCACCTGTTTGCGGGTGTAGCCTTTCTCCATCATCCGTTCGACAAAGTTATCGTGCTTCTTCTGCTCCTCGGCCGAGGTTTTGCTGTTGAAGGAGATAACCGGCAGCAGCTCTTCCGTGTTGGAGAACATCTTCTTCTCGATCACGGTGCGCAGCTTCTCGTAACTGGTCCAGTTGGGGTTACGGCCTGCATTGTTGGCCCGGGCACGCAGCACGAAGTTGACGATTTCGTTACGGAAATCTTTCGGGTTGCTGATCCCGGCAGGTTTTTCAATTTTCTCCAGCTCGCTGTTGAGAGACGCTCTGTCAAACAGCTGGCCGGTTTCGGGGTCACGATACTCCTGATCCTGGATCCAGAAGTCGGCGTAGGTGACGTAGCGATCGAAGATGTTCTGACCGTACTCTGAATACGACTCGAGGTAGGCGGTCTGGATCTCCTTGCCGATGAACTCGACGTAGCGCGGAGTCAGGTAACCCTTGATGAACTCCAGATAGCGATCGTGCAGCTCTTGCGGGAACTGCTCGCGCTCTATCTGCTGCTCCAGCACATAGAAGAGGTGCACCGGGTTGGCTGCCACTTCCGCGTGGTCGAAGTTGAAGACGCGGGAGAGGATCTTGAACGCGAAGCGGGTGGAGAGGCCGTTCATGCCCTCGTCGACACCGGCATAGTCGCGATACTCCTGGTAGCTTTTCGCCTTGGGATCGGTGTCCTTGAGGCTCTCGCCGTCATAGACCCGCATCTTGGAGTAGAGGCTGGAGTTTTCCGGCTCCTTGAGCCGCGACAGCACAGAGAACTGGCCCAGCAACTCCAGAGTACCCGGTGCGCATTTGGCCTCGGTCAGCTCGCTGTTGAACAGCAGCTTTTCATAGATCTTCACCTCTTCCGAGACGCGCAGGCAGTAGGGCACCTTGACGATGTAAACACGGTCGAGGAAGGCTTCGTTGTTCTTGTTGTTGCGGAACTGCTGCCACTCGGATTCGTTGGAGTGGGCCAGCAGGATGCCGTCGAAGGGGAGGGCGGAGAGCCCCTCGGTACCGTTGTAGTTCCCCTCTTGCGTCGCCGTCAGCAGCGGGTGCAGCACCTTGATGGGCGCCTTGAACATCTCGACGAACTCCATCATCCCCTGGTTTGCCTTGCACAGCGCACCGGAGTAGGAGTAAGCATCGGCATCATCCTGGGCGAAGTGTTCCAGCATGCGGATATCGACCTTGCCGACCAGGGAGGAGATGTCCTGGTTGTTGTCGTCCCCCGGTTCGGTCTTGGCGATGGCGATCTGATCGAGGATGGAGGGGTTTACCTTCTCCACCTTGAACTTGGTGATGTCGCCGCCAAACTCGTGAAGGCGCTTGGCGACCCAGGGAGACATGATGGGGCGCAGATAACGGCGAGGGATGCCGTACTCCTTCTCGAGGATTTCGCCATCTTCGTCGATGTCAAACAGGCAGAAGGGGTGATCGTTCACCGGTGAGCCCTTGATGCGATAGATGGGCACTTTTTGCATCAGGGATTTGAGTTTCTCTGCCAGCGAGGATTTACCGCCGCCAACCGGTCCGAGCAGATAGAGGATCTGTTTCTTCTCTTCCAGGCCCTGAGCGGAATGTTTGAGGTAGGAGACAATCTGTTCGATGGCCTCTTCCATGCCATAGAA
This sequence comes from Aeromonas sp. QDB17, assembly GCF_027705305.1. Lineage (NCBI taxonomy): Bacteria > Pseudomonadati > Pseudomonadota > Gammaproteobacteria > Aeromonadales > Aeromonadaceae > Aeromonas > Aeromonas sp. QDB17. The sequence continues at coordinate 331,433 of NZ_JAPDBP010000002.1, read as the reverse complement.
GTCTTTGAAAGCGGGATAACGCGCGACGACGCGGTTGGAAAAGAGACGGCTGAGACGTGGATTGGTCGAGGTGTCGATCATTTCCGGCTCGCCGATGGCGGTCAGCAGACGTTCGGCGGCAGAGGCGTAGCAGGATTTGTCCTGTTTGCACATATCCAGAAACTCCTGGATGCTGTACTCCTCCTCTCTGGCCTTCTCATACCGCTGTTGATAGTGCTCGAAGATGCCCATAACTTAGCCCTCGTTATAGTCGCTTGCCCTGAAAAAGAGTGGATCACTACTTTTGTTCTGTTTACCTCTTAAGCCTAGTCAACAGCCCCCAGTAATCCATCGCCATCATTGGTTTAAGTTTGTGCGGGAGCTTCCCGATCCTCGTACGGGAAGAAGCAGTAAGTGACATACCTATGTTACTGACTGTTAAATTATTTTTGCCACGACAGTGATGCAAATGTCAAAGACATAAAAAATAAATCTTTGTGTGCCAGAGGGAGAAAATGGTGACGCTCTGTTTTGTCAGGGGGCGGTGCCAGCAAGGGCAAGGGCAGCAGGGAATAGAGGGTGAAAAGACGTGTCGCTTACGTCAACGTAATGTCATTTGTTTGGTGCTTTTGCTCTAATTTTTACATTGACGCTACATTCTGGCTGCTCTAGATTGGCCCTGTGTCGAGCAGTCATCGCTTTAGCAAGAGAGTGGGTGATTGTGCAGATACTAAGCTCTGTTTAAGCACGTTTCCGTTGGCTTGACCCTCGCATCCGCGAGGGTCTTATTTTTTCAGCGTCTGACCGGCGCCAAACCTGCAAGTTCAGGATTCGGCGGGATAGAGGGCTGACACCGCCGCCAGCACCTCGGCGAAGGGATGGTTCGCCAACTGGCCAAAACCGGCCAGATCCCTGGCTTTGAGACGGGTGGTCAGCGGGGTGGCGATGCCACACAGGAAACGGGTCAGGATCCTGGGATGGCGCTGATGGCACAGGGCGATCAGCGGATCGCACCAGGCGCGCAAACCGTGCTCGTTGGGCAAGCCCGGTGATGCAAGCGGCGGCAACACGGCGATCTCTCCCCGGCAGACGGAACAGTGCCCGCACCGCTCGGGGGCCGCGTCGTCGGCAAAATAGCGGGCAAGCTCATGGCTGAGGCAGGTGGTCGAGGTGAAAAAGGCCAGCAGCGCCTGAAGGCGGGCCAGCTCGCTCTGCTCTTTCTTTTCAAACAATCCATGCAGTTCTTCGGCCAGGGTCGCGGTATCGATCTGCTGGCTCAGCACCCGATAGACCTCGGTCATCTGCTTGCTTTCAAGCTCGATCCAACCCTGCTGCTGCAGGTAGTCCAGCGCCGTCGCGGCGCGCTGGCGTTCCCCCTGGTATCCCTGCCACAGCGCTTCGAAGTCCATGGTGCACCAGGTGCGCGCCTGGGGGGCGCAGGCAAAGACCTGCTCCAGGAACTGGCGGCGTTCGGAATTGAAACGAGCGAGGATCGCCTGTTTTTCCAGTACGAACCTGAAACGGTACTCGGCAAAGTAGCTGTAGGCCGGTGCAATGACCCCTGCCATCTCCAGATAGACCAGCAGGGTCTTGAGGGGCAGTTGGCGAATGTTGGTCTCGTTGGAGAGGCGCAGCAGGCTGAATTCCCACTCGGCGCCGCTCTGGCGCACGATATCGAGCAAGTACGCGATGGCGTCCCTGTCCGGCGTATCCCCATAGACGAAGTTTTCCAGTACCGGCAACTGGGCGCGGCTCGCCAGCACGGTGCAGCGGGAGGGAAGCCCGTCACGTCCGGCGCGGCCTATCTCCTGGCTGTAGTTCTCGATGGACTTGGGCAGGTCGTAGTGAATGACCCGGCGAATGTCGGCCTTGTCGATGCCCATGCCAAAGGCGATGGTGGCCACGATGCAGTCGAGTCTGCCAGCCATGAAGTCGCGCTGGATCTGGCTGCGCAGAGCGGGATCGAGCCCCGCATGGTAGGCGCATGCCCGGATGCCGCTGGCCTGTAACTGCGCGGCGCACTGCTCTGCGCTGTGTTGCAGAGTCACGTAGACGATGGTGGGGGCGGCCGGATCCCGGTGCAGCTCCTCGCGCAGCCAGGTATCGCGGGCAGTGCCTGCCAGCGGGAGGACGGCCAGATCCAGATTGGGTCTGTAGAAACCGGTGACCACCAGATCGTCCCGGTCGATGGCAAATTTTGCCTGCATGTCCGCCATGACGGCCGGGGTGGCGGTGGCGGTCAGCAACAGCACCTGGGGAATGGCCAGTTCACGGCGATGATCCGGCAGCTTGAGGTAGTCGGGGCGAAAGTTGTGGCCCCACTCCGAGATGCAGTGTGCCTCGTCTACTACCAGCAGTGACAGGGGGATGTGGGCGATGAAGCGGCGAAAGCGCTCATTTTTGAGGCGCTCCACCGAGATCATCAGGATCTTGAGCTGGCCATCGCTGGCCTGCTGCATCACGCGCCGGCTCTCTTCCGCTGTCTGGCTGGAGTCCAGAGTGGCGGCGGCGATCCCCTTGCTGCGCAAAAAGGCGAGCTGATCGTGCATCAGGGCCAGCAGGGGAGAGATGACCAGGGTCAGGTGGGGCAGTGCGAGGGCGGGCAATTGATAACAGAGGGATTTCCCCGCGCCAGTCGGGAAGATGGCTGCGGCGCTCTTGCCGGCCAGCAGACGACTGATCACCGCTTCCTGCCCGGGCCGCAAGCGATCAAAGCCGAAGTGTCGGGTCAATAAAGAGGTGATCATGGCAAGGCTCCCAGAAAAAGGGCGTCATCATATCACTTCTGGCCCAGTGGTGGCCGATGATCGGACTGGTTTGGTGACATTTTGACCGTGGTTGATATTGTGTTATCACATTGTTGTAGATTTTTTGTGAGGTAACCCTGATATTTTTCAGTGATTATGTGGAAAAAAACCATGGCAGATGGGATATTCCTGTCCGCAACCCCACGCGAACGGGACAGATCCACCAGAAGAGCTGCCCACGGCGTCACCGTCAACGGACCGGTGCCAATGCGCGGGGCTGGTTGCCAACAGGACTAATGATTCACGCACCATGAGTGCACAGGGACTACTTGATGACACAACAACACCCCCTCATTCGACTGGTCAACAGCACCAGTCTGGTTAGCCAGATCCTGGTCGGTCTGGTATTCGGTATCCTTCTTGCGATGTTCATGCCCGAGTGGGCCAAGGCGGCGGGTCTGCTCGGCAGTCTGTTCGTCGGCGCCCTGAAGGCCGTGGCGCCGCTGCTGGTCTTCGTGCTGGTGATGTCGGCGATCATCGGCCACAAGCACGGCCAGAAGACCAACATGAAACCGATCCTGCTGCTCTATGTGCTGGGTACCTTCCTGGCGGCTGCCGTGGCAGTGGTGGCGAGCTTCCTCTTCCCCTCCAACCTGCATCTGGTGGCAGGCGCTACCGAGATCACGCCGCCGGGGGGCATCACGGAAGTGCTGCAGACCCTGCTGTTCAACGTGGTGACCAACCCGGTGAAAGCACTGCTGGAAGCCAACTATATCGGCATCCTGGCCTGGGCCATCGGCCTTGGTATCGCCATGCGTCACGCCAATGAGAGCACCAAATCACTGATTTCCGATGTGTCTCACGGGGTTTCCGCCATCGTCAAGGCCGTGATCCGTTGCGCTCCGCTCGGCATCCTGGGTCTGGTTGCCTCCACCCTGGCTGAAACCGGCTTCGATGCGCTGTTTGGCTATGCCCAGCTGCTGGCGGTACTGATCGGTTGCATGCTGTTCATCGCCTTCGTGGTCAATCCGCTCATCGTCTTCTGGAAGATCAAGCGCAACCCCTATCCCCTGGTGCTGACCTGCCTGAAAGAGAGCGGTGTGACCGCCTTCTTCACCCGCAGTTCCGCCGCCAACATTCCGGTCAACATGGCTCTGGCCGAGAGGCTGCGCCTGCCGGAAGACACCTATGCGGTCTCCATCCCGCTGGGGGCCACCATCAACATGGCCGGCGCCGCCATCACCATTACCGTGCTCACCATGGCGGCGGTGCATACCCTGGGGATGGAAGTGGACATGGCGACCGCCATTCTGCTCTCCGTCGTCGCCACCATCAGTGCCTGTGGCGCTTCCGGTGTGGCGGGCGGCTCCCTGCTGCTGATCCCGCTGGCGTGCAGCCTGTTCGGTATCAGCAACGACATCGCCATGCAGGTGGTGGCCGTTGGCTTCATCATCGGGGTGTTGCAGGATTCCGCCGAGACGGCCCTCAACAGCTCCACCGACGTGCTGTTCACTGCGGCCGCCTGCATGGCCGAGGATGAGAGCCTGCTGGATGCCGCCCCGGTGCCCAGCCGCGAAGCCTGATCCCCTAAGACGTTCCGCTCTGCACAGGCGCCCTCTTCGGAGGGCGCTTTTTATTTGCGCGGGCGTCAGGCGCCCTGCACCTTCTCGCCGCGTCATGGCATTGACAGTGCTCGGATCCCCCTGTGTGATTTCCCGGGAGGGGCCCGTTGGCCGCCTTCGTGTTCTCGCCACCGCCAACACGCCATTCCCTGTACCAACGTGCCTGGCCCTGCATTCGGCCGGGCATATCGGGCTGTTTGTGCTGTCAGCGTGGCGGCTTGTGGCATCCCCTCTGGCGACCAAAGGGGTCATCTGTTCTTCGGTCGCTGCACGAGAATCCCGGTCAAGGCCCTCTCGGCGGTTTGCCTGCGCCCTGTGGTCGGTACTTTCCTTGATTGCCTTGAAGGAAGGCCCTATTGAGTGGGGACCTGGACTCTCTGGGCGAAACCTCGAAGAGCGGGCGTCCTGGTAAGGACAAGGGCTCTGGTGTTCTGCCTGGCAAGGCCGATGGCGTGCGGTAGATGACGGGATAACGCAGCACGCCTTGGTCGTGTGTCATGGGGAAAGGAATATGAGCGGCAAGCTGTCACCAAGGGGAAAGAGAGTGGGTGAAAGGGCTGTCTCTGATTTGAGGGCAGGGGGCTCTGATCATCTGAGCCCAGTACCTGATGATCATAACGAACACAGCCCGGCAGAGGAGATCTGCCGGGCTGTGGGAGGCGCCGGGCCAGATGCTGGCCCGACGGTATCGCAGGAAGGCTTAGCCGACCAGTTGATAAAGGATGGCGGAGATGGCGATAAGGCCCATGGTCGCCACGAAGACGTTGCTGATCTGGCCCTGGTATTTCGCCATGGCCGGAACGCGCTTGATGGCGTACATGGGCATGAGGAACAGGATGGTGGCGATGATGGGGCCACCCAGGGATTCGATCATCCCGAGGATGGAGGGGTTGATCACGGCAACGCCCCACAGGGTCAGGATAAAGAAGGCGATGATGAACAGCTCCACCTTCTTGTGGTTCGGTGCCTTGCCGGAGCTGCGCATGTTCTGGACGATCATCCCTTTCAGACCTTCACGGGCACCCAGATAGTGGCCGAAGAAGGAGGAGACGATGGCCACGAAGGCAACCAGCGGACCGAAGTAGGAGATGATGGGGCTCGCATGCTGGTTGGCCAGGTAGGAGAGCACGGCGATGTTCTGGGACTTGGCTTCTGCCAGCTGGGCCGGCGTCAGGCTCATCACGCAGGAGAAGACGAAGAACATCACGAAGCCCAGCAGAATGATGGCGGTGCGCTTGAGGATGGCGTCGGACTTGGCGACGGCATGCTCACCGTGATCACGGCGCTGAGCCAGGGCGAAGCTGGAGATGGCCGGGCTGTGGTTGAAGGAGAAGACCAGCACCGGGATGGTCAGCCACAGTGTGGTGGCGAAGTCCTTGGTGCTCGGCATTTCATTCAGGGCCGCACCGGTCCAGTCCGGGATCAGGTACAGGGAGATGCCCGCCAGAATGGCGATGAGCGGATAGACCAGGAACTCGGTCACTTTCAGCATCAGCTTCTCGCCAGCCAGCATCACGGACATCATGGCCATGATGAGCACGATGGAGAGGATCCAGCGCGGGGGCGGCGTCATCTGCAACTGGTTGACCAGGAAGCTTTCCACCGTGTTGGTGATGCCCACGCCGTAGATCAGCACGATGGGGTAGATGGCAAAGAAGTAGAGCAGGGTGATCAATTTACCGGCACCCACGCCGAAGTGCTCTTCCACCACCTGGGTGATGTCGGCATTGGGTTGCTTGGAGGAAAGCACGAAGCGCGCCAGACCACGGTGGGCCAGGTAAGTCATGGGGCCGACCAGCAGCGCCATCACCACCAGCGGCCAGAAGCCACCCATGCCGGCGTTGATGGGCAGGAACAGGATGCCTGCACCGACGGCGGTACCGAACAGGCTGATCACCCAGGTGGTGTCTTGTTTACTCCAACCGCGAGATTGGACCGAGCTGATTCCTTGCTCCTGTGCGGCTGCAACATCCTGTGCGCCAGTGACAGTATTGGACATGTGTCTCACCCCGAATGTGTGGTTTTAATTAGTCGGCGCAAGAATACTTTCTTTTTAATCAAAAATGTTGATCAAATTCACCTTTGTGCGGCAGAAACCCGTACTTTCTTGTAGAAATGTGATCAAAAGAATAAAAAATCAAAATTTATTTATCAAATACAGTGTTATTTGAATGTTAATTGGATAATTTTCCACCTCATGATGTTGTCGAAATGTTATTTCGAGATGTGCTGGGCAAGCTGGCGGATCATGCTGGCAGTGGCTCCCCAGATGAAAGATTGCTCCCAAGGGATCCAATAGATGGTGTGACGACCGTCTGCCCTTGGCAGGCTCAGGGCTATGTGCTGCCCCGGATCCAGCACGTGAGCGAGGGGGACTTCGAAGGCCTGGGCCACCTCGTCCTGGCTCAGGGTCAGCCCGTAGCCTGGGTCGAGCATGGCGAGGACCGGCAGCACATCGTAGCGCGAGACGGTATTGAGAGGGGTGAGGCTGCCGATGATCCGGATCTGGGAGGGGGGAATGCCAAGCTCCTCCTCGGTTTCCCTGAGCGCGGTGTGAATGAGGTCCCGGTCTTCCGGGTCCTGACGCCCGCCGGGAAAGCTGATCTGCCCCGGGTGGTGGCGCAGGGCGGCGCTGCGGCGCGTCAGCAGCAGGTGCAGGCCCTCGGGGCGCTCCACCAGGGGGATCAACACGGCGGCAGGTTTGAGCCCGGCCAGTGCCAGGCGATGGGCGGGGGCGGGGCGCTGCAGCAAAAAGCGGGTCAGCAGCTCGGCACTCGTCATCTCCATGGGTCTCCTTGTGTCGGCCCCGCAGGGCCGGATGGGATCAAAGGGCATCGAGCAGTGGCAGGATGCGGGCCACCTTGTCGTAGGTTTCCTGATATTCGGCGTCGGGATCGGAGTCGGCGATGATGCCGCCTCCCGCCCAGCAGTGCAGCTGACCGGCTTCGGCGATCAGGGTACGGATGCAGATGCTGGTATCCATCCTTCCGTGCTGACTCAGATAACCGATGCTGCCGCAGTAGGCATTGCGCCGCACCGGCTCCAGCTCCTCGATGATCTCCATCGCCCGGATCTTGGGAGCCCCTGTGATGGAGCCGCCGGGGAAGCAGGCCCGCAGCAGATCCACTTCTTGCCAGCGCGCATCCAGTTCTCCGTGAATGGTGGAAACCAGATGATGCACCGCCGGGAAGGATTCCACGGCAAAGAGATGCGGCACAGTGACCGACCCCGGCCGGCTCACCCGGCCGATGTCGTTGCGCAGCAGATCGACGATCATCAGGTTCTCCGATCTGTCCTTGTCGGCGCTGGCGAGCGACTCGGCCACCCTGGCATCCTGGGCGGGATCCGGGTGGCGAGGCCGGGTGCCCTTGATGGGCTTGGTCTCGATATGGCGCTTGTCGAGCAGCAGGAAACGCTCCGGGGAGAGGCTCAGAATGGCGCTTTGCGGCAGGCGGACAAAGGCGGAGAACGGCGCCTTGTTGGCGGCGCTCAGGGCGAGATAGGCGGACCATTCATCCCCCTGATAAGGGGCGCTGAAGCGCTGGGTCAGGTTGATCTGGTAACAATCCCCCGCCGCCAGATAGGCCTGGATACGGGCAAACTTGTCGCCGTATTCGGCCCGCGTCATGTTGCTCTGCCAGGGGCCGGTCAGGCGAAGGGGGAGGGTGGTTCGTTCGCGTTGCGCCATCAGCCAGTCGAGCCTGCGGGCGAGGCCGGCTTCATCACCCCAGTGGGCCAGTTGCCAGTGTCCCGTCGCGACATTTCGCAGCAGCGCCCAGTCGTAGATCCCGACCGCCATGTCGGGCACCTGAATGTCCTGTTGTGCCACTGCGGGCAGACGCTCGAATCGCCGACCCAGATCGTAGCCAAAGAGTCCCAGGGCCCCCCCGATAAACGGCAATCCCGAGTCATCCTCAACACGCTCCCCGAGCAGGGCTCGCTGGGTCTTGGCGAGCAGGGCGAGGGGATCGCCGTCATGATGGTGCTGGTGGTTATCCTGGGTGAGGCAGGTGCTGGTACCCCGGGTTTCCAGGGTGGCAAGCGGATCGGCGCTGATGATGTCAAAACCGTTGTCAGCCCCCAGGGGGCCGGCGGATTCCAGCAGGATGGCCCAGGGTTGGTGTTGCAGGCAGGCGAACCAGGTGTGGAGCGAGGCCTGCGGGTCGAAATGGTGGATATGCAGTCTTGGTTTCATTTTTTGTTACATAGGCAACAGTTTGCGCCCGGCTCCCTAGCCGGTTCGGGTGGTCAAGCGTATCATGGCCGCCGGCATTTTTAAGAAAAACACCGTTATAAAAACACGCCGCAGTCTGCCGGCTCCAAGTGCATTTGCCACCTGCCGAAGGCCCGGCTCATATGGAAGCCCTTGCTCGCGCAAGCGATAACAAGGACCAGTGAGGATGATATGAGCATCATTAGAAAACAGGACTTTATCGATTCCATTGCTGACGCCCTGCAGTACATCTCCTTCTACCACCCCCTCGATTTCGTGCAGGCCGCCAAGGCCGCCTATGACCGCGAGATCAACCCGGCCGCCAAGGATGCCCTGGCCCAGATCCTGATCAACTCCCGCATGTCTGCCGAAGGCCATCGCCCGCTCTGTCAGGACACCGGTATCGTCACCTGCTTCGTCAAGATTGGCATGCAGGTGCAGTGGGACAGCGACATGACGGTCCAGGAGATGGTGGATGAGGGCACCCGCCGCGCCTACACCAATCCGGACAACCCGTTGCGCGCCTCCGTGCTGGCGGATCCGGCCGGCAGCCGCAAGAACACCAAAGACAATGCCCCCGCTGTCGTGCACATCGACATGATCCCCGGCGACAAGGTGGAAGTGAGTATCGCGGCCAAGGGCGGCGGCTCCGAAAACAAATCGAAGATGGTGATGCTCAACCCCTCCGACGATATCGTGGAGTGGGTACTCAAGACGGTACCGACCATGGGGGCTGGCTGGTGCCCGCCTGGCATGCTCGGCATCGGCATCGGCGGCACCGCCGAGAAGGCGGCGGTGCTCGCCAAGGAAGCCCTGATGGAGCACATCGACATCCAGGAGCTGATTGCCCGTGGTCCCGAGACCACCGAAGAGAAGCTGAGGGTCGAGCTCTATGACAAGGTCAACAAGCTCGGGATCGGTGCCCAGGGGCTGGGCGGCCTGACCACGGTGCTGGATGTGAAGGTGAAATCCGCACCGACCCACGCCGCCTCCAAGCCCGTGGTGATGATCCCCAACTGCGCCGCCACCCGTCACGTGCATTTCGAACTCGATGGCTCCGGCCCGGCGGAGCTGACACCCCCCAGGCTGGAAGACTGGCCGGAGATCACCCGTGAGTCCGGTGGCAATGTGCGCCGGGTCAACGTGGATGGTATCACCAAGGCAGAGCTTGCCAGCTGGAAGAGCGGCGATACCGTGCTGCTCTCCGGCAAGATCCTGACCGGCCGCGACGCCGCCCACAAGCGCATCGCCGACATGCTGAAAAAGGGTGAAGGACTGCCCGAAGGGGTCGATTTCACCAACCGCTTCATCTATTACGTGGGCCCGGTCGATGCGGTGCGTGACGAGGTGGTCGGCCCGGCTGGCCCCACCACGTCCACCCGGATGGACAAATTCACCGACATGATGCTGGGAGAAACCGGCCTCATCGGCATGATCGGCAAGTCCGAGCGCGGCCCCAAGACGGTCGAGAGCATCAAGCAGCACCAGGCTGTCTACCTGATGGCGGTGGGCGGCGCCGCCTATCTGGTGGCGAAAGCCATCAAGAAGGCGCGCGTGGTGGCCTTTGCCGATTTGGGGATGGAGGCCATCTACGAGTTCGAGGTGGAAGACATGCCGGTCACCGTGGCGGTCGACTCCCAGGGCAACAACATCCACGAGACCGGCCCGGCCTACTGGTCCGCCAAGATTGCCGAGCTGGAGACCAAGCTGGCTTGATCAATCGGGCTTCGGTGCAAACGCAGAGCGATTAGCCCCGTACAGCAGCATGTTGAAAGGCGACCCTCGGGTCGCCTTTTTTGCGGGCCTCATTTGACGGTCTGGACCTGAGCAAATTTACTGCTGCTGTGCTGCTGTGCTGCTGTGCTGCTGTGCTGCTGTGCTGCTGTGCTGCTGTGCTGCTGTGCTGCTGTGCTGCTGTGCTGCTGTGCTGCTGTGCTGCTGTGCTGCTGTGCTGCTGTGCTGCTGTGCTGCTGTGCTGCTGTGCTGCTGTGCTGCTGTGCTGCTTTGTCTTTGTCGTCATGGCATCCCGGGTCGGAAGCCTGGATAACCCGGTGGGCAATGCCGGCGCATTGGCTGTTACGCCGAAGGGCGATCAGTGGTTCAGGTAGACATCCTGGCCGCCGTAACTCAGTGCCCCACCCAGAGGGGTTGAGGGCTCGAAGAAGCGGGTCAGGACACCGGCTCGCTGGCCCAGGGAGCTCAATGTGCTCCGGTCCAGGGCGACCTGTTCGGGCAGCCAGGTCAGCACGGCGGCACAGTGACCATTGATCAGGCTCTGCTCCAGCAGGCGCTGCCAATTCTTGATCTTGGGGGCGTGTACGACAAGCACCCTGGCAGGATTGATCCCTCTGGCCTGCAATTGCGCGGCGGCGGGCAGACCTGGCGGGGCGACGAGCAGGATCCAGCCACTGTCGGACTGACTCAGTTGCCCCAGGGCATCGAGCAGCGGCGCTTCCTGATGGAGAGGGCCGCGCCGCTGCTCTTGTCCCATCTTGCTCTGATGGCGAGTGGGCCAGGTGGTGATCAGACCGGCAGAGGAGGAGGGGGGGCAAAGATTCAGGGGCTGGCTCATATGTCGTTCCTGTATGAATAACCATGCTGTATGCACATACAGTAGTTCTGTTCGCAAGGAGTGACAAGTCATTTGTGGCTAAAAGTGTGAGCCGATTAACAGGAGATGATTTTAACTACATGATTAAAAAGGATATTTATATCTTCCTTATGCAGGATGTTTTTTAACCAGTAGACAAACTTCGGGTCGGCGCTCATGGTTATACAGTCCTGTATGGGGAGAGGAGGGAGCGAGATGGACGTTAGTACCTTGCAACGACTGGATGCGAACATTCTGCTCGGGATCATCAACGAGAAGCTGCGGCTGGAGTGTGATGGTCTGGAAGAGCTGCTGGCTTACTACGACATGACAGAAGATCAGCTGGCTACCCGTCTGCAACAGATCGGGTATCACTACGACCCTATGAGCAATCAGTTCAAGGCACATGGTTAATTGAAATCAAAGGGTGCTCCGATTGGGGCATCCTTTTTATTACCTGACGAGGAGGTGTGAATTGAAAACGCTTTCAATTTCTCCCTAGTCGGCGGTTATTTTCACGTATTTTCAGTCACAGGCAATCATTGAAAACCTATTCATGAAACTATCTTTTTTGTTTTCTTATATCACTATGATTTAAAACGAAATTTATATTTCATTCAGGCTGGCTCAAGGAAAGGGTTTTCATGGTGAAACTGTCATTTTTATGCGTTAAAGTGTGACTCACGTTAACTTTTAAACCCTTGGCTTTAGCTAGTATGCCCCCGCCGGAGCATATTCTGAGATAACAACAGCGCCGGTCCCCCCGATGGGATGACATTTTTTATTTGTAACGAAGGAAAATGGTTTATGGCTACCAAGAAGAAGACAGACCAGGATCTCCAACTGGATAAAGATCAGCTCAAGGCGAGTATCGTGCGTCACCTGCGTTCTACCTTGGGTACAAGCGAACAGAAAGCCTCTCCGGATGCCTGGTGGAAAGCGACCGCTGCCGCCGTCAATGAACAGGTGTACGAGCGCCTGACCCGTACTCAGCAGACTCACTTCAAGAAAGATACTCGTGCGATTCACTATCTCTCTGCTGAATTTTTGATGGGGCGTTTGACCTCCAACAACCTGCACAACCTCTCCCTCTACAAAGTCTGTGAAGAGGCGCTGGGTGAACTTGGTCTGGAACTGACCGATCTGTGTGAACAAGAGCCTGACATGGCCCTTGGCAACGGCGGCCTGGGTCGTCTGGCTGCCTGCTTCATCGATTCCCTGGCCACTCTGAACTACCCGGCGGTGGGCTATGGCATCCACTACGAGCACGGCCTGTTCCGTCAGGAAATTCAGGATGGCCGTCAGATCGAGCGTCCGGACTCCTGGCGCGAATATGGCAACCCCTGGGAGATCTGCCGCCCGGAATCGGTGCAGGAGATCCCGCTCTACGGCTACGTGGAGACCGTGTTTGGTGACAAGGGTGGCCTGAAGAAGGTGTGGCACGCCGGTCGCAAGATCAAAGGGGTGCCCTGGGACATTCCGGTGGTCGGCTTCGGTGGTCACACCGTCAACATCCTGCGTCTGTGGGAATCCCGCGCCTCCGAGTTCTTCGACTGGGACGTGTTCAACGCCGGTGGTTATATCGACTCCCAGGCCGAGAAGGCCCAGGCCGAGACCATCTCCAAGGTGCTCTACCCGAACGATGAGACCGACGCCGGCAAGGAGCTGCGCCTGATCCAGCAGTACTTCTTCTGCGCCTGCTCCATCAAGGACATCATGCGTCGCTACAAGCGGGTGCATGGCAGTGACTTCAGCAACTTTGCCGCGCAAATCGCCATCCAGCTCAACGATACCCACCCCACCGTGGCCATCCCCGAGCTGATGCGCGTGCTGGTGGACGAAGAGGGGCTGAACTGGGATACCGCCTGGGGCATCTGCTATCAGGTCTTCTCCTACACCAACCACACCCTGCTGCCGGAAGCGCTGGAGAAGTGGTCCGTCAGCCTGTTCGAGAAGGTACTGCCGCGCCATCTCGAGATCATTTACGAAATCAACGCCCGTTTCCTGAACGAGCTGGTGGAGCCCAAGTGGCCGGGCAACGATGCCATCAAGGCCAAGCTCTCCATCATCGAAGAGGGTGACGTGCGCAAGGTGCGCATGGGCAACCTGTGCGTCATCGGCTCCTCCAAGGTGAACGGCGTGGCCGAGATCCACTCCAAGCTGGTAAAGGAAGATCTCTTCCCCGAGTATGCCGAGCTGTGGCCCGAGAAGATGTGCAACGTCACCAACGGCGTGACTCCCCGTCGCTGGCTGCTGGCCTGCAACCCGGAACTTGCCGAACTCTACAACGAGGTGGTGGGCAAGGAGTGGCCGCTGCAACTGGACAAGCTGCGCAGCGTGGTGAAGTTTGCCGACGACAAGGCGTTCCAGCAGCAGTTCATGACCATCAAGCGCCACAACAAAGAGAAGCTGGTCAAGGTCATCAAGGCGGAAACCGGCATCGACGTGAGCGCGGAGGCGATCTTCGACGTCCAGATCAAGCGTCTGCATGAGTACAAGCGCCAGCAGCTGAACCTCATCCACATCATGGCGCTCTACCGTCGCCTGCTGGCGAACCCGGACTATGACATGCATCCGCGGGTGTTCATCTTCGGCTCCAAGGCGGCGCCCGGTTACAAGCTGGCCAAGGACATCATCTACGCCATCAACAAGCTGGCGGAGCGGGTCAACAACGACGCCCGTATCCAGGGCAAGCTGAAAGTGGTGTTCATGCCGAACTACCGCGTGAGCCTTGCCGAGAAGCTGATCCCGGCGGCGGATGTCTCCGAGCAGATCTCCACCGCAGGTTACGAAGCATCCGGTACCGGCAACATGAAGATGGCGCTGAACGGTGCCATCACCATCGGGACGCTGGATGGAGCCAACATCGAGATCGCCGAAGAGGCGGGTGCCGAGAACTGCGCCATCTTCGGTCTGAACGTGGACGAGGTGAAGTCCCTGAAGTCGCGCGGCTACAACCCGTATGACTTCTACTACGCCAACTCCGAACTGAAAGCCGTGCTGGACTGGTTTGATACCGACTACTTCACGCCGGGTCGCCCTGGGGAGCTCTCCTCCATCAAGCGTTCCCTGCTGGAAGGGGGAGACCCTTACCTGACTCTGGCCGATTTCGAGTCCTACTCCGAGGCGCACAAGCTGATCGACGCCTGGTACCGGGATCCGGCCCTGTGGGCGAAGAAAGCCATCATCAACTCGGCCACCATGGGCAAGTTCAACTCCGACCGCTCCATCCAGGATTACGTAGACCGGATCTGGAAACTGACGAGCTGCAGCGTCGGCTGATGTCTGCTCCTGTGAAAAACCCCGCGATGCGGGGTTTTTTTTCATCTGTCGGGCTGAGGGAGGCTCAAGGCCTGTCGACCACCCGGGTGTCCGCCGGCACCCGTTTCTTGCCGGTGATCATCGCCCTGACGAGATCGCCCCGTACCAGGCGATCCAGGGCGATGACGGCCAGTACATGGACGAAGATGGCCACCTGCAACCCCTTGGCAAAGAACTCGTGGATCTCTTCCATGCGATGGGTGCCGGAGAGCGGCCCGTATTCGGTCATGATCCCGCTGGCGGCGGTACCGACAAGGCAGGTCAACAGCAGCAATATCATCAAGGACCCCAAAGGATTGTGACCGGCGTAGTAGGGGTGGCGCCCCTTGATCGTCTCCTTGAGATAGGTGATGACGCCGGCCGGTGTCGGCAGCCACTGGGCGAAGCGGGCATGATAGGAGCCGATGAAACCCCATACGATGCGCAGTACCAGCAGTCCTGCCAGCGCATATCCCGCATAGCGGTGGTTGCGCGCTCCCTCTTCAAGGATGAAGAGATTCAGCACGCACAACAGCACAGTGGCCCAGTGAAATCCCCTGACCACCGGATCCCATACCTTGATTTCACGGTTGTTCTGCATCGTCTTTCCCATGAGGTGATCCCCTTGTCGTGATGTCCATGATCATCGCCATCGTCAGCCATGGCTGCGTGATGGCCGTTGTCAGCATCATGGAGGTGATTTCTTAAGTGCGAGTTAATGTCGCCGTGATGTCACGGGTAGGGAGTGCGGTGGTTTCGGGGCGAGAAAAAGCCCCGGCGATGCGGGGCTTGGAGGGGCATTAGGGGGCGAACCTCAGTGGAGGATATCCCCCATGAAATAGGCCAGCATGGTCAGGATGACGGTGAACACCAGGTTCAGTACCAGGCCGGCCCGCATCATCTCCCGCTGCTGGATATGGCCGCTGGCGAAGACGATGGCGTTGGGGGGCGTGGCCACCGGCAGCATGAAGGCACAGGAGGCGCCGACGGCGATCAGCACGGAGACCACGATGGGGGAGACCCCCAGAGCCTCGGCCACCCCGGCGAACAGCGGCACCAGCAGCGCGGCGGTGGCGGTGTTGGAGACCAGCTCGGTCAGGAACACCACGAAGGCGGCCAGGCAGAGCAGGATCACGAAGATGGGCATGGAGGAGAGGCCGCTGGAGAGGTGCTCCGCCAGGAAGGCGTTGGCCCCGGTCTGCTTGAGGATGGCGCTCAAGGTGAGACCACCCCCGAACAGCAGCAGCACGCCCCAGTCGGTGTTCTGGTTGATGTCATCCCAGCTGGCGACCCGGCTGACGGCGATGGCCAGGATGGCGCCCATGGCGATCAGGGTATCGAACTGGGGAATGCCGCCCAGCGCCTTGGCAAGAGGCTGGGATCCAATCCACAGCAGCACCGTGGTCAGGAAGATGGCCAGGGTCACTTTGCGCTGACCTGTCCATTCGATGGTGACCTGCTCGGTGCTCACCTGGTGGGAGAGATTGGGACGGGTCACCCAGTAGAGCAGGCCGATGCCCACCGGCATGAAGATGATCACCACGGGGATGCCGAACTCCAGCCAGTCGGTGAAGCCCAAGCCCATCTGGGCGGCGGCGATGGCATTGGGGGGGCTGCCCACCAGGGTGCCGATGCCACCGATGCTGGCGCTATAGGCGACGCCAAGCAGCACGAAGACCAGGGTGCGGCGCTCCTTGTGAACGTCCAGCCCCTTGAGCATGCCGAGGGCCAGCGGCATCATCATGGCCGCGGTGGCGGTGTTGCTGATCCACATGGAGAGGGCGGCCGTGATGGTGAAGAGCACGATGGAAGCCCAGCCCAGGTGTCCCTTGGCGAGCTGCATCACCTTGCCGGCGATCTGGGTGTCGAGTCCCTGCTTGGAGAGGGCTGCCGCGAGGGCAAAGCCGCCAAAAAAGAGGAACAGGACGGGGTTGGCAAAGTCGGTCAGCGACTTGCTCATGTCGAACACCCCGAGCAGGGTGGCGAGCACCGGGATGGAGATGGCGGTGATGGTGATGTTCACCGCCTCGGTCAGCCAGAGGATGGCGATGAAGATCAGGATGGCCAGCCCCTTGTTGACCATGGGGTCAAACGGGAGCCATGCCAGCATGGCGCAGAGCAGGAGCAGATCCAGGATGACGATCCCGGACTTGATGTCCAGCCAGCGTGAGGGGGGAGTCGTAGGTACAGCCGATGTGTGCATAACGTTTTCTCGGTTAATTTATGGTTGTTGTTGTGATGCCGAGGTTACATTTATCCCCCTGTTTGAAACAGGGGGATATGGTCAAATCATGTGGCGACTCACAGAGTCAAGTGAAAATGGATCTTCAATCAAACAGAAATGAAACATTTTGTTTTCATTTGACGGGGGAGGTGAAGGAGAGCAGCCACTCCTTGAACAGGCTCTTGGGCAGGGAGCCGCTGCGCTGTGCCAGGATCTCCCCCCGCTGGAAGACCATCAGGGTAGGAATGCTGCGGATGCCATAGCGACCTGCGATGGCGGCCTCCTGCTCGGTATCGAGTTTCACGAAGCGAAGGCGGGGCTCAAGCTCCCGGGCGACCTCCTGAAAGACGGGGGCAAACTGCAGGCAGGGGCCACACCAGCTTGCCCAAAAGTCCACCACCACCGGGATGTCGGACTGGATCAGGGCATCGAAGCTGGCCTGACGCCCCGCCACCGGGGTTTGTTCGAAGAGGGGGTGACGGCAGCGGCCGCATTTCGCGTTTGAGTCTGCTTTTTCGACAGGCAGGCGGTTGCGGGTAAAGCATTGGCTACAATAGGTGGTGACAAGTGACATAATTGCTTCCTTATTTCATGGCCCGGCAACATCTTTATTGCAATCAAAGCGCTGACTAACGGTAACATAGCACTCAGTGGTTTTTCACAGTTGGCCTCCGGCCGTGACCTGATGTCACCGGATGGCCGACCATGACATGAGAATCGAGACGGGATGAAGAGTGTTGCACGGGCCAATCGTGTTGTCTTTGGCCTTATCATCGTATCGCTGGTGGGCTTTTCTGCCTATTGCTGGCAGTTGCTCAGCCAGCAGCAGCGTGCCTTCGATTTGAGCGTGGCGGCTGAGATGGTGCTCAATCGGGTCAATACCGATACCGTCTATCTGCTGGGGCGCGAGAAGGCCAGCGATGGCAGCGTACAGCAGCGCCTGAGCCTGCTTTCCAGTCACCTGGACAGGTTCGTCAGGCTGGTGCACGAGGATCCGGAGTCGGTGGACGACCCCGGCTCCCAGGCGTTGCAGCGGGACATCGACGGTTATCTGCTGGATCTCGCCAGGCTCTACACCATGGAGATGACCATCGAGTATCTGGCTCCCCGCTTCCAGGGCCAGCTCAAGGCGTTGCAAGGCACCCTGCCGGTCGGTGAGGCGCAGTACCGCGACCTGACCGAACTCATGCGCCTGCACCACTACCTCAGACGCAGCTGGGATCAGAACGAGCAGCGGCAACTGCTGCAACTCCAGCAGCACCTGCTCGACCGCTATGGCGAGCAGCCGAGGGTCGCGGCCCTCGTTCGGCTGGGCCAGGAGTTCAATCAGCAGGTGATGGAGTACCATCGCCTGCGCAATCAGGTGGTGGAGATGAAGGGGCTAAGCTCGCTGCCCGCCTGGAAGCAGAGCAAGCTGGAGCGGGCCTCCTCCCTCAAGAGCCGCTTCTACCTGATGGTGCTGGGGGGGGCGCTGCTCTGCTTCTCGCTGGTGGCCGCGACCCTGTGGCGCCGCAACCAGAAGCTGAGCGAGCTCTCACGCCATGCCGCGCTGCTGGCCCAGGCCAAGAGCGACTTCCTGGCCAACATGAGCCACGAGATCCGCACCCCCATGAATGCCATCATCGGCTTCAGCGCCCTGGCACTGCAAACCAGCCTGGATCCCCAGCAGCGGGACTATCTCAACAAGATCAAATCCTCGTCGGACACCTTGCTGCTGCTCATCAACGACATCCTGGATCTCACCAAGGTGGAGTCCGGCAAGCTGACCCTGGAGGAGATCGACTTCGATCTCAGCGAGCAGCTCGACTCCCTCGCCGCCATGTTCGCGGATCTGGCGGAGCGCAAGCACATCGAGGTCATCATCAACAAGTCTCCCGCCGTGCCCGACTTTCTGCGCGGGGATCCGCTGCGCCTCGGTCAGGTGCTGGTCAACCTGGTGAACAATGCCATCAAGTTCACCGAGCGGGGCGAGGTGGAGGTGGCCATTACGCTCACCAGCCAGCATCCCATGCGGGTCTGTTTCAGCGTGCGGGATACCGGCATCGGCATCGCCCCGGAGAAGCAGGCCCAGCTGTTCCAGCCCTTTACCCAGCTGGAGGCGGGCAATACCCGCAAATATGGCGGCTCCGGGCTTGGCCTCAACATCTCCCAGCGCCTGGTGGGGCTGATGGGCGGGGAGATCACCGTGCAGAGCAAGCCCGGGGTGGGCTCCACCTTCCTGTTCGAGATCCCCATCTCCCAAGCGGTGTACGGGGTCTCGGGGCGCAGGGTCTTCTTCGATCACCAGCCCCTGATCCTGATGATGGATGACAACGAGCTGGTGCTGGAACTGGCCAAGGACATCCTGGGGCGGGCGGGGGCGTCCGTCATCACGGTCAACAGCCTCTCCCGCGCCCGTCAGGTGCTGCGGGAAGAGGGGCATCACATCCGCCTCGCCATCCTCGACTGGCGCATGGGTCAGGAGGATGGCCTGGACTTGGCCCTCGAGATGTACCAGCACAGCCAGTGGCGGCGCCTGCCTGTCCTGATGACCAGCGCCTGGTCCAGGGAGGGGCTGCACGGGCGGATGGAGAGCATGGGACTGACCCATTTCCTGGCCAAGCCCATGACCGAAAACGCCTTGCTGGCCAAGGTGGACGAACTGCTCAACGGCAGCTCCCATGACAGCAAGGTCCGCCAGGCGGAGGCCCAGGGGGATCAGCAGCAGTTCCGGGAGCTGCTGCGCGGCACCCGGGTGCTGCTGGCCGAGGACAACCGGGTCAACCAGCAGCTTATTCTGGAGTACCTGCGCCGGGTGGAGGCCAAGGTCACCGTGGTGGACAACGGCCGCGAGGCGGTGGAGCAGGTGGCGGAGCAGCCGTTCGACGTCATCCTGATGGATCTGCAGATGCCGGTGCTGGACGGGCTGGATGCCACCCACCAGATCCGCAAGATGGTGGACAAGCACGATGTGCCCATCATCGCCCTCACCGCCAGCGCCATGCCGGGGGACAGGGAGCGCTGCCTTGGCGTCGGCATGAACGGCTATGTCACCAAGCCGGTGAGCAAGCTCGATCTCTACAACAACCTGCTGCAATGGGTGAAGAGCAGCGGCGGGGAGCCCAAGGTGCCCATCGAGGTCAAGCCGCCGGCCCTCATGGGCGTGCTGGATCTGGAGGATGCCCTGCGCCGGCTGGAGCATGACAGGGAGGCGCTGCAGATCCTCTTCAAGCTGTTCCTCTCCGAGCACAAGGACGATCTGTGGGACATCCGCACCGCCCTGCGTCGCCAGCAGCCCGAAGTGGCGTGCCGCTTGCTGCATACCCTGAAGGGGGTCTCGGCCAACATCTCCGCTTCCCGCCTGCAACTGCTGGCCGGGGAACTGGAGTGGCGGCTGCGGCTGCAGGAGGAGCTGAGCGAGGGGGAGCTCAACCAGTTGCAGCAGGTCTTTACCCAGACCCGGGAGGAGGTCTCCCACTTCCTGCTCACCGGGGAGCAGCAGGAGTCGGTCGCCTTCCCGTTTTCGCCCCCCGACAAGCGGCTCTGAGGGAGGGCAAGATAGCAATCGTTCTCAAGTCACCCGCTTCAGGCTATGATGACCCACTCGTTCGCCCCCGCCAGGGGGCGATTGTATTGAGCTTCTCTTCACGATCACGCGGCAGCGCGCTGCGACCAAGGACTTCTCTGTGAGCGTATTTTTGCGGCTTGGCTGGTTTTTCAAGGATCAGTGGCGGCGTTATCTGACGGCCATCTCCCTTCTGATGATGGTGGCCCTGTTGACCGTGATCCCCCCCAAGGTGGTGGGTTGGGTGGTGGATGGCATCGCCAAGGGTGACCTGGACAGCGGCACCCTGACCGGCTATCTGGCAGGGCTGCTGGGCCTTGGCCTGCTCATCTACCTGCTGCGCTATGTGTGGCGGGTGATGCTGTTCGGTGCCTCCTACCGGCTCGCCTATGTGCTGCGCAACCGGCTCTTCACCCACTTCACCCGCATGAGCCCGGACTTCTACCAGCGCCACCGCACCGGGGATCTGATGGCCCACGCCACCAACGACATCCAGGCGGTGGAGATGACCGCAGGGGAAGGGGTGCTGACCCTGGTGGACTCCTTCATCGTCGGCATCCTGGTGCTCTCCATCATGTGCAGCCAGTACTCATGGCAGCTGACCCTGCTCTCCCTGCTGCCCCTGCCGGTGATGGCCTTCTTCATGAACCGCTTCGGGACCCAGATCTACAAGGAGTTCAAGGCGGCTCAGGGGGCCTTCTCCCGCCTCAACAACAAGACCCAGGAGGCCCTCTCCGGGGTGCGGGTGCTCAAATCCTACGCGGTCGAATCCCTGGAGGACGAGGGTTTTGCCGAGCTGACCCGTCAGGCGGGGGAGCGCAACATGGCGGTGGCCCGCATCGACGCCAAGTTCGACCCCGTGATTTACCTGTGCATCGGCTGCTCCTATTTTCTGGCGGTCGCAGGGGGCAGCGCCCTGGTGCTGCAAGACCAGCTGACTCTGGGGGAGCTCACCAGCTTCACCATGTACCTCGGCCAGCTCATCTGGCCCATGTTCGCCATCGCCTGGCTGTTCAACATCATCGAGCGGGGCAGCGCCGCCTACTCGCGCATCGAAAGCCTGCTGGGGGAGCGCAGCGACATCGAGGAGCCGGCCCATCCCGTGGCGCTGGCCTCGGCGTTTCCCCTGCGGGTGCAGGGGCTGGGCTACCGGCTGGAGCAGCGCACCCTGTTGCAGGGGGTGGATGTCACCCTGCAGGCTGGCGCCATGCTGGGGATAGTGGGACGCACCGGGGCAGGCAAGAGCTCCCTGCTCAAGCTGCTGATGCGCCTGGCCAACCCCACGGCCGGGGAGATCCGCATGGGGGAGGTGCCCATCTCGCAACTGTCGCTGGGTGAGCTGCGCAGCCAGTTTGCCTATGTGCCCCAGGAGCCGTTTCTGTTCTCCACCACCATCGCGGCCAACATCGCCCTGGGCCGCCCCGAGGCGAGCCGGGAGGAGATTGAGCGGGTGGCGCGCATCGCCTGCGTGCACGACGACATCAGTCGCTTCCCCAAAGGGTATGAAACCGAGGTGGGGGAGAAGGGGGTGACCCTCTCCGGCGGTCAGAAGCAGCGTCTGGCCATCGCCCGCGCCCTGCTGCTGGATGCCCCTATCCTGGTGCTGGATGACGCCCTCTCGGCGGTGGATGCCCACACCGAGCAGCAGATCCTGCTGGCCCTCAAGGCTCACAAGCGCACCCTGGTGCTGGTGAGCCACCGCATGACGGCGGTGGAGCAGGCGGACGAGATCCTGGTGCTGGAGCAGGGAGCGATCAGCGAGCGGGGCCGTCACGAGGCCCTGATGGCCAGGAACGGCTGGTACGCGGACATGGTCCGCTACCAGCGCCTGGAGCAGGACGTGGAGGAGAGCCTGTGAACAGGATGACAAGACCCCTGGTTTCCTTCACCCCCCGCCCGGCTCCCGTGAGCGGAGAGGGGAGCAAAAAGAGTCAATTCCCGTGGAACCTTGCGCTGGAGGCAAGTCTGTGAATCCAACCATCAAACGGCTGCTCGCCTACTGCGCCAGCTACCCCCGCTGGCTGGTGCAGGCGGGCATCTGCCTGCTGCTCGCCACCGGCGCCGAGGTGGCGGGCCCCTTGCTCATCAAGCTCTTCATCGATGACTACCTGGCGCCGCGCCGGCTGGAGTGGGGCATCATCGCCGCCCTTGCCGCCGGTTATCTGGGGTTGCAGGTGTTGTCGGCGGCCGGCTTCTACCTGCAATCCCTGCGCTTCAACCGCATCGCCCAGGCGGTGGTGCAGCGTCTGCGCGAGCAGGTGTTCGCCACCGCCATCCGCCTGCCTGCCCGCTATTTCGACAAGCACCGCTCGGGCTCCCTCATCTCCCGCATCACCAACGACACCGAGGCGATCATGAACCTCTATGTCCAGGTGATAGGGCTCCTGGTGCAAAAAGTGGTGCTCCTGTGCGGCATCCTGCTCTCCATGGCGCTGCTGGACTTGCGCCTGATGCTGGTGTGCGCCACCCTGCTGCCGGCGGTGGGGGCCGTGATGTGGCTCTACCAGAAACTGAGCGTGCCCGTGGTGCGGGCGACCCGATCCTTGCTCTCCGACATCAACAGCCGTCTCAACGAGTCGTTGCAGGGGATGCCGGTGATCCAGGCCATGGTGCAGGAGCGCCACTTCGCCAACGCCTTTGCGGGGGTGAACCAGCAGCACTGGCAGGCGCGGATCAAGAGCCTCAAGATCAACGGCATCCTGCTGCGCCCCCTCATCGATCTCTTCTACATGATGGTGCTCATCGGTCTGCTGGCCCTGTTTGCCCACGAGGGGCTGAGCACGGCGGGGGCCATTCAGGTGGGGGTGCTTTACGCCTTCATCAGCTATCTGGGGCGGATGATCGAGCCCCTCATCGAGATGACCAACCAGCTCAACCAGTTGCAGCAGGCCATGGTGGCGGGGGAGCGGGTATTCGCCCTGCTCGATGAAACCCGCGAGAGCACCGTCGGGGAGGTGCGCCCCCTGGAGGGACGGGTACGCTTCGACGGGGTGGGCTTCTCCTACGACGGGGAGCAGCAGGTGCTGCAAGATGTGAGCTTTGCCACCCGGCCGGGCCAGATGCTGGCGCTGGTGGGCCACACCGGCAGCGGCAAGTCCACCATCATCAGCCTGCTGATGGGCTTCTACCCCCTGGATCGGGGGAGCATCCACTTCGATGATCACCCCATGAACGGCCTGGCCCTCTCGGCGGTGCGCCGCAGCATCGGCCTGGTGCAGCAGGATCCTTTCATCTTCGTCGGCACCCTGGCCGAGAACCTGCGCCTTGGGCGTGACGGCATCGAGGATGGGCGGCTCTGGCAGGCCCTGGAGGAGGTGCAGCTGGCCGATTTCGTGCGCCGCCTGCCCGATGGCCTGGCCACCCTGATGGAGGAGGGGGGCAAGAACCTCTCCGCCGGCCAGCGCCAGCTGCTCTCCTTTGCCCGCGCCCTGGTGGGGGATCCGCGCATCCTCATCCTGGACGAGGCGACCGCGAGCGTGGACTCCCAGACCGAGCTCGCCCTCTCCCAGGCGCTCTCGGCGGCGCGCCGTGGCCGCACCACCATCGCCATCGCCCACCGTCTCTCCACCATTGTGGATGCCGATGAAATCCTGCTGCTCTCCCGCGGGTGGGTGAGCGAGCGCGGCACCCACGGCGAGCTGATGGCGCTGGGGGGGCATTATGCCCAACTGTTCGAGATGCAGAGCCAGGGGGCCTGGCTTGAAGAGAAACGGGCCTGAGGCCCACCTAAAAAAACAGCCGGCATCTGCCGGCTGTTTTTTTGACTGGCGGGGTTACACCGTGGCCTTGCTGCGGCTGACCAGCTTGGGCTCCAGGGGCGGGAAGTCATCGTTGAAGAAGGTATCCGCTTCTTCAATTTGTGCCTTGCGCTGCTTCTGGATGAAATTGTCGAAGTCACGCTTGATCTCGGGGTCCTTGAGGGCCTCGTAGTCGAACACGTTGGCGGCATAGAGGTAGTTGAAGTAGATGTCGACGAACTCGGCGCTGGCACAGGCGGAGGTGAACTTGCTGTTCTGGCGGTCGAAGTTGACGCGGTACTGCTTGATCTTCGGCACATAGACCAGTTCGTTGCCCACCTTGAACACTTCCACCGTGACCCCCACCGTGATGGTCTTGTAGAAGTCCTTGTTGTTCTCCACCCCGAAGCGGATGGCATCCCCCTGCTTTTGCAGGAACTTGTTGAAGCTGGCCAGCGCCGTGGTGCCCTGGCTCACCACCACGTCCATGATGAAGTTGATGAAGTCGGTGGCGATGCTGAGCCCCTTGATGTGGCGGCTGTAGCTCTGCTGATCGATCTTGCTCGGCCCCATCAGGGGGATCTTGGAGAGGGCCCTGGCCCAGAGATCCGCGTCCGTCTTGTACTGCTCGCCATAGGCTTCGGCGTAACGGTTGATGTAGGCGGTGACCACGGAGGTGATGGCGATGAGGTAGGCCTTCTGCTCCGCCAGCTTGGCCATGACGGCGGGATCGTCCAGCAGCTCGTTGGCCACGATGAACTCCACCAGGCCGTCCTTGTCGGCATAGGGATCAGTGCCCACCGCCCGGACGGTGTCGGGCAGATTGACGTCGTTGAAGAAGGCCTCGGCCTCGGCGAACTGATCATGGTTGCTCAGGCGGTTGGCCGGTGCCTCGCGCACCAGCTGGCAGAGCACCAGCTCGGCCTCGTAGTCCGACTCGCGCCACAGGGGGGCCTGCAACTGGTTGCCGAAGGTCTTCTTGTAGGCGAGGTTGAAGTCAAACAGCACCGAACTGCAGCCGCAATCCATGGCGAAGTCGACGGTGTAGCTCAGCGGCCCGGTGGGCAGGGGCTTGCTCATCTTCCCCTTGGCGCTGAGGTTGGCATAGCACTTGAGGTACTCCCGGCCAAACAGCTCGTAGGCACGGTTGTTGTTGAAGTTGAGCTGGAAAGTACCGGCGCTCTCGCCCCCGTTGAACAACTGTTGCACGTGACTCATCTCTCTATCCTTATGGTGAGATTGGTAGACGGGTTGACCCGGTGCCGAGTGGCTACTTCCGGGCCAGCAACAGCCTAGCGAGGGAGAGGGGGTTTGGTTACTGCGAATAATCCCAGTGGCGGGGGCGGGATCCTGGGCTAGCCCCCTGACGGGGAGTATTTCTCGTTGTGTTTCATTCGGATATGGCTGTCATGGTCCCGTCATCCGGGGCGGGACCTTGATAAAAATCGGAAAAAGGGGAAAAGAGAGGCGACCCGGGATCAGGAAAGGCCGGTTTTATCATTTGCCAGGTAAATAGAACCCAGCCATTGCATGAATTTTGCAAATACCCTTTGGGGGGCCGCTCACAGGGATGGCACGGGAGGCTTGTCTATCGGGAAGCAGGCTGGCAACATTTGCTTCACATTCACTCATCGGATCAGTTTGCAATGGACCTGCAACGCCTCAAAGCCAACCTCGCCCTGCGTCTGTTCGCCTGGCGCTACATTCCCGTCATTGGTTTCTGTGCCCCCGTCATCGAGCAGATGGACGCCAGGGCGCTGCGCATCCGCATTCCGCTGGGCTGGCGCACCCGCAACCACCTGGGCAGCATGTATTTCGGGGCGCTCGCCACCGGTGCCGACCTGGTGGGAGGGCTCCTGGTCATGGAGAAGGGGCGGGCGCGGCGCAAGAAGGTGCATTTCGCCTTCAAGGATGTGCAGGGGGAGTTTTTGAAGCGCCCGGAGGGGGACGTGCAGTTTGATTGCGCGGCGGGGGAGCTTATCGACGCCATGATCGACGAGTCCTTGGCGAGCGGGCAGCGCATCAACCGCCCCATCCAGGTGGTGGCCACCTGCCCGTCGCGCAACGGCGACGAGGCCATGGCCCGCTTCGTGCTGACCCTCTCCATCAAGGCAAGCTGAAGGTCCGAGGGCGCTTGGCGCCCTTGTTCAAGCCGGGATCAGAGGATCTCGGGACTGATCCCTTCCTTCACCACGGCCTTCATGCTTCATGCCGTTGAAGTTGACCATCCGCTCGGCCACTGTGCTGGGAAGCGCTTGCGTGGCAGGGCGTCAGGATCAGAGGATCTCGGGGCTGACGCCTTCTTTCACGACCACCTTCATGCCATTGAAGTTGACCACCTGCGCGGCCACTGTGCTGGGTAGCGCTTGCGTGGCAGGGCGTCAGGAGCAGGGGATCTCGGGGCTGACGCCTTCTTTCACGACCACCTTCATGCCGTTGAAGTTGACCACCTGCTCGGCCACTGTGCTGGGAAGCGCTTGCGTGGCAGGGCGTCAGGATCAGAGGATCTCGGGGCTGACGCCTTCTTTCACCACCACCTTCATGCCGTTGAAGTTGACCACCTGCTCGGCGACTATCTTGCAGCGTTTGCGGGTCTCGACCTGACCGTCCACTTCCACCAGGCCCTCGGCGACCAGCGCCTTGGCGGCACCGCCACAATCGGCCCAACCCTGATGCTTGATCAGGTCACACAAGGCAACGAAGGGGTGACCTTCGAGCAGAAACGTCTCCATGGGAAATCCTCTAGCTGGATGAATGGCTGAAACAGCGGGGGCTCATTCTAGGCAGTTAGGCGGGGCAGGGAAAGGGCCCGGGTCGAATTGCCCCGAAAAAGGGGCGAGCACAGGCAAAAAAACCAGCCCGACCGGGCTGGTTGTGTCTCTGGGGGCCACTGGCGCTCAAGGGAGTTTCACCACCGCTTCCCCCGTCACGGCGAGGGCGCCGCCCTGGGTGAAGATGCGGGTGGCCAGGGTGGCGATGGGCTTGTCGCTTCGAAGGGCAATCACCTCCACCTCCGCCGTCACCTCGTCCCCCACGAACACCGGCAGCTTGAAGCCGAGGCTCTGGCCCAGGTAGATGCTCCCCTTGCCCGGCAACTGCTGACCGAGCAGCCCGGAGAAGAGGCTCGCCAGCAACATGCCGTGGACGATGGGGCGCTCAAACACGGTGCTGGCGGCAAAGGCCGGGTCCAGGTGCAGGGGGTTGAAGTCCTCCGACAGCGCGGCGAAGGCGGCCACCTCCGCCGCCCCGAACCGCTTGGTCAGGCGAGCCTTCTGGCCCACATCGAGGGGTTGTGCGCTCATGCGGGTTCCTCTTCTTGCTTCCTGACGCCAGCAAACACCGGATTGAGCCGTACCTTGACGTAGCTGCCGGGGGCCGCCTCCAGCCCCTCGACAGGCTGCCGGGCGGGGACGGGCTCTGCCTCGTCACGGTCTTTGATAAAGCGCATCATCTCGGGCCACCAGGAGCCGCTCTGGTGGGTCGCCCCCGCCAGCCACTGCGCCGGGCTGTCCGCCTCGGCCTCGCTCTGCCAGAAGCCGTATTTATTGGCATCCGGCGGATTGATGATGCCGGCGATGTGCCCGGATTCGGCCAGAATGAAGCGCCGTTCGCCCCCGAACAGCGCCATGCCCTGCCAAGTTCCCTGCCAGAGGGCGATATGATCGTCCACGGCGGACACCAGCAGCACCGGGGTCTTCACCTTGGCGAGATCGATGCGGGTGTTGCGGATCTTGAGCTCCCCCTTCACCAGCTGGTTTTCCAGGTAGAGTCGGCGCAGCAGGCTGTTGTGGCTCTTGCCCGCCACGTTGGTGCTGTCGCTGTTCCAGTGCAGAAGATCGAACGCCACCGGGCTCTGGCCCTTGAGGTAGCTGTCGATGTAGTAGTTCCAGTAGAGGCTGTTCTCTCGCAGCAGACTGAAGGAGACCGCCAGCTGGCGCCCGTCCATGATGCCCCTGGCCTCGTTCTGGGCTTCCAGCGCCGCGATGATGGGCTCGTGGATGAAGATGCCAAGCTCCCCGGGCTGGGAGAAGTCCAGCAGGGTGGTGAACAGGGTGGCGCTGCGTACCCGCTGCTTCTGGCGCCGCGCCGCCAGCCAGCCCATGGCGAGTGACAACGCAGTGCCACCGATGCAGTAGCCGATGCCGTGCACCTCCCGCTCGCCGGTGGCCGCCTCTACGGCGTCCAGGGCGGCGATGACACCGTCCACCACGTAGTCGTCGAGATCGACCTGCCCCTGTGCCACCCCCGGGTTGCGCCAGGAGATCATGAAGACTGTCTGCCCCTGGGCGACCAGCCAGGCCACCAGGGAGTTCTGGGGGCGCATGTCCATGATGTAGTACTTGTTGATGAAGGGGGGCACGACCAGCACCGGGGTCTTGCCCACCGTCGCCGTGGTCGGGCTGTACTGGATGAGCTCAAAGAGCTCGGTGCGCAGCACTACCCGGCCCGGGGTGGTCGCCAGATCCCGGCCGAGCTCGAAGGCGGACTCGTCGGTCAGGCGGATGTTGAGGTGATCGGCGCTGCGCTCCAGATCTTCGGCCAGGAGCGCAAGGCCGCGCACCAGATTCTGGCCGTCGGACTCCAGGGTGAGCTTGAGCAGCTCCGGGTTGGTGGCCAGGAAGTTGCTGGGAGCCATGGCGTTGACGTACTGGCGGGTGAAAAAGCGCAGTCGCTCCCGGCTCTTCTCGGGCACGCCATCCAGGGCATCCACCGCCGCCAGCAGGTGTCTTGCGGTCAGCAGATAGGATTGCTTGAGGTAGTCATAGAGGGGTTGCTCGCTCCAGGCGTCGGCCTTGAAGCGGCGATCGCTGCGATCCGGGGTGATCACCGGTTCGCTCGGCTGGCCTGCACTCTTGAGCAGGGTGTGCTGCATCAGCTTGAGCTGATCCTGCCACCAGTTCATCTGGGACTGGATCAGCTGCCAGGGCTGCTGGCTGCCCTGCTCCAGCACCTTGCCCAGATCGTCCAGACTGGTCTGCAGCAGGGCCTGGGCCGTGCGCTCGGTCTGGGCTCTGGCCATGGTCAGCAGCTTGTCGTTGTAGTGGGCCAGGGCCTCGAACAGCGGGCCGTAAGATGATTGGCTCATGTGTTCTCCTTCACCCACGCCCGGGGCGGGCACTTGCCCGTTCTGTCGAGTCGTGGGGAGATGTGGCTGCCCGCAAGACGGGCAGCCAGGGGTTATCAGGCCTTGCCCGTGCTCTTCTTGATGCCGTCCGCGGTCAGGGCATCCAGCTCTTCCTTGAACTGCTGGCCGAGGGCGTTGAGCTTCTGGATGTCATCCAGCATCTGGCGGGAGAGCTGGCTGGTGCTCTCCAGCTGCACGGTGCCGAGGGCCGCCAGGCTCTGGGCATCCTGCACCTTGCCGACGGCCTGCAACTGGTTGAGCCCCAGTTCGGCGTAGGCATTGGCGGACGCCAGTTGCAACCGGGTCAGCTGTTCGATGTTGCTGGCCAGCAGCTGGTTGTAACGGGTGAGGGGGGCGGCAAAGCCTTGCATCTGCTCGGTAAAGCTCTTGATCACGTCCATATTCATCATGGGTCTCCGGTTCGGCAGAACACTGTTTTTGCGGGTCAATCGACCCTTCTTGCGGGTACAGCACGTCATCCCTGTGTTACGTGTTGTTTGCTCTGTTCAAACACACGTTTGAGCATTCTGCAACCAATCCACCTTTGGTGTAAATGACATAAATGTTAGTTTCTGTTTGAATTTTCCAATCCGCCGAGAGAGCCATCCCCGGATTCAGACGAGAGGTGACGCAGGGCAGGGGTCGGGGTCTCGTCCCTCGGGGCCTGCGCTGGTACCCTTGAGCCACACCCTCTTCACAAGGAATCCCCGATGAAACCGTTCGCCCTGCTGCTCGGCTGTGGTGCCCTGACCCTCGCCGGTGTCGCCCAGGCCAGCACGCCGGTCCAGATCTCCCTGCCCGGTGTCAACCTGCCCTCGTCCAATCAGGTGGAAGGGGCACGGGCTTCCTTCCTCTACGGCCGCACCGGCCAGGTGAAGGGGATCGATCTGCCGGTGTTCGCCCTCTCCGATGTGGATCAGTTCACCGGTCTGCAGCTTGGTGTGTTCTTTGGCGCGAGCCGGGTGCGCCACCAGTTTGGCGGGGTCGCCATCAACGCCGTTAACTGGCACGAAGGGCAGGATACCGGCCTCAATCTGGGCTTCGTCAACCTGACCAACAATGTGAAGGGGCTCAACTGGGGGGCGGTCAACATCGCCCAGGGCAATGCCCTGGCCAACGTCGGCTTCGTCAACTATGCCGAACGCACCACGTTCCAGCTGGGATTCGTCAATGCCACCAAGCACCTGGACGGCTTGCAGATTGGCCTGGCCAACTACGCCGAGAACGGCATCTTCCCCATTCTGCCCCTGATCAACTTCAAGAAATCCTTCTAGGGACCAACTTGCCCTTGCTTTAGGAGGGGCAGCTATTACCCTGTGCTCCATCAAGGCTGCACAGAGGTAACAGGGGCATGACAACGGAACACATGGACGCCATCGGCATCGGCTGGGACGTGAGGGGCTGGCAGGGCAATGCCCAGGCGGTGGCGGTGGTGGGTTGGCAGGCCCGGGAGTCGCGTCTGCACTGGCTCGGGATCTCCCCCCTGTTTCGCCTGAGCTCCCGGGTCGCGCCGGATCTGGATGCCCTGCTGCGCCCGGCCCTGCAAGACGAGGTGGCGCTGATGCAGGTGCTGGCCTGCCCGCGCCTTGCTCTCGGCATCGATGCGCCCCTGGCCTTTCCCCGCGCCCTCGCCGATCTGCTGGCGGGGCGGGGGAGCGGCTTTCCCGTGCCCCAGCGGGAGATTGACAACCTTTACGCCTACCGGGATTGCGAGCGCTGGCTCCATCAGCATTATGGCAAGAAGCCCCTCTCCGCCACCTTCGACAGACTCGGCAACAACGCCACCCTGGCCCTCTCCATGCTGCCGCGCCTCGGGGATCTGCAACTGGTGCCAAAACAGGCGAGGGCTGCCGGGCGCGCGGTGCTGGAGGTCTATCCCGCCCTGGCCAAAATGGGGGGCAAAGCCTCTGCGGTGCGGCCCGAGCTGCAACCCCACCTGCCAGCAATCCTCATCCCTGGAACGGATCCCTATGATGCCGCGCTCTGCGCTCTGATGGCCCTGCAATTTGCGGCCGAAGGGGCCGTCACCTCGCTGCCTGCTCTGGTGGACCTGCCGGAGGAGATGGCACCGGACGAAGGCTGGGTCTACCACTTCGCCCGGGATTGAGACGCCCAAGGGCACCGCGCTCCCTCTGATGACTGCTGGCGACTTGCTGTCGCCACTTCGTATGGCTTGCCGTTGCCACGGTGTCAGGCAAGGGTAGGGCGCCTTTGTCCTGTGATCTTCCGACGTCTCCTTGACCCTTGCCGTTGTTGCCTTATTTTGCGACTGCCGACTGCCGACTGCCGACTGCCGACTGCCGACTGCCGACTGCCGACTGCCGACTGCCGACTGCCGACTGCCGACTGCCGACTGCCGACTGCCGACTGCCGACTGCCGACTGCCGACTGCCGACTGCCGACTGCCGACTGCCGACTGCCGACTGCCGACTGGCGCCTTGTCATCGGACCTCATCCTTGATCCCGACTGTTCATGGTTGGTTGAAAAATCACCTTGTATGCCATCAGACAAGAGGCGTACAAGTACATTTATCACCCCGCAGCCGCGGGCAGATGGCTCCAGGGTTGTGCAGAAACAGGGTAGCGGCGGTCAAATATGCGGCAGGTTAGGCCTGCAGAAGCATAAATAGGGAGTCAGGGCGTTAATTGCTGGAAGAGCCGTCTCTTCATCCGATATATTGCCTCTTTTCCTCAGGTTTCTTGTGCGGTGGTGTCGATGAAACGCATTCTCTCTATCCAGTCCCACGTGGTGTTTGGCTGTGCCGGCAACAGCGCCGCCGTGTTCCCCATGCGCCGTCTCGGCATGGAGGTGTGGCCCATCAATACGGTGCAGTTCTCCAACCACACCCAGTACGAGGCGGGTTGGCAGGGAATGGCGATGCCGGCGGGCCACATTGCCGCCCTGTGCCAGGGGCTTTGCAATATCGAGGTGCTGGCGCGCTGCGATGCGGTGCTGAGCGGCTATCTGGGCTCGGCGGAGCAGGGGGACGAGATCCTGGCGGTGGTGGCGGCGGTGAAGCGAGCCAATCCGGCGGCCCTCTATTTCTGCGATCCCGTGATGGGGCATCCGGAGAAGGGGTGCATCGTCGCCCCTGGCGTCACCCGCTTTCTCACCGAACAGGCCCTGCCGGTGGCGGACATCATGGCCCCCAATCTGCTGGAGCTGGAGACCCTGTGCGATGTCCATCTGACAACCCTGGCCCAGACCCGGGTCGCCGCACACCAGTTGCTGGAGAAGGGGGTGAAGATGGTGCTGGTCAAGCACCTGGGTCGCGCCGCCAGCGTCCCCGGCCGCTTCGAGATGCTGCTTGCCACCCCCGAGGGAGACTATCTGATCGCCCGTCCCCTTTACGATTTCGCGCGCCAACCGGTGGGCGTGGGGGATCTCATCAGCGCCCTGATGCTGGCCAACCTGCAGGCGGGGTATGAGGGGGTTAGCGCCTTCGAGCGCACCAACGCCGCGGTGGATGCGGTGCTGCGACAGACCTGGGAGGCGAATGCCTACGAGCTGCAGCTCATCGCGGCCCAGAGCGCCTTTGCCGAGCCGCAGATTGCCCACAGGGCCGAGCGCCTGGCCTGACGCCATTGATCAGCCCGTGACGGGACGAGCTGATCAAGGCTCAGCTTGCGGCACTGATCGGTGTTGCATCCTGAAAATGTTCGACCCTGGGGAAGGGGTCGTAGAAGTGGTGCAGCAGGGCCTTCCACTCCTGGTACTGAGGGGAGCCCCTGAACCCCCGGGTGTGATCTTCCAGCCGCGCCCACTGCACCAGCAGCAGGTAGTGATGGGGATCGTCCAGGGCACGCTGCAACTGGTGGCCCAGATAGCCGGGCATGGCGCTGATGATGTGCTGGGCCCGGGCGAAGGCCTGCTCGAAGTCAGTGGCCTTGCCGGGAAAGATCTGCAGATGGGCGACTTCCAATATCATGATGGCTCCTTGCCGATGAGTCTGATTGAACCAAAAACCTATGTGCGCCGAGCCTTGGAGGGGGCAAGACCGGCACGCTGTCCGATCTTGCCAGGCCGTCTGCCTCAGAGCTGCTTGTAGAAGAACTGGGTGGCGGCGAGGGTGCCGTCCCCATTGCGGGCGAAGTCCGGGATCTGGCCGGCCTCCTGATAGCCGAGCTGGCGATAGAGGCTGGAGGCCACGTCGCCGACCCGGGTATCCAGCACCAGCAAGGTACGCCTGGCGTCCCGGGCCCCTTGCTCCATGGCGTTCATCAGGGCGCGGCCCACCCCCTTGCCACGGGCCTGGCTGTGGACCATCAGCTTTTCCACTTCGGCCCTGTGGCCCCCGTTGGCCTTTGTGCACAGGGAGAGCTGCAGGGCGCCCACCAGATGGTGCTGATCGAACGCCACCCAGAGCTTGCGCACTCCATCCGCCAGCTCCCCCTCGATGCCTTGCCAGTACGCCAGCCCCTGCTCTTCCTGCAGGGGAGGCAGAAAGCCCACCGAGGCACCGCTGGCCACGCAATCTTGCAGCAGGGCGATCAGCGCCGGTTTGATGCCTCTGGTGCTCTCGACCTCAAGGATCTCCATTGAATGTCCTCATCTTCTCTCTTGGCCCACGTGGGGGATTAACGTCTCGGGCGCGGACTCTCCTGCCGGTGCCATTATCATCCGGTCAGGTGCGCCGTCTCTTAATGGATCAGTCCCTGCGCTGCCAGCCACTGGAACAGCAGGCGGGAGACGGGGGAGACTTCGGCCAGGTGGCGGCTGTCCAGCCAGCGCAGCTCGGCGATCTCCGCCGAGGCGACGGGCGTGCCGTCGGCGTCCCCCGTGTAGCAACGCAGATTGACATTCACCCCTTGCGGCTTGCCGTCCGCCTGGGCGCTGAACTCGCAGGCGAACGCCAGGGTGTCGGGTTTCAGGGTGACCGCGAGCTCTTCCTCAATTTCACGAACGAGGGCCGCCTCGTCGCTCTCGCCCGGCTCGCGCTTGCCCCCCGGAATGTAGTAGATGTCCTTGCCGTGGGAGCGGGCGCACAGCAGTTGTCCCTCCTTGAAGGTCAACCAGGCGAGTTTGTCGATCATGGGCAGATTCCTCTTGTTGCCGCTTGTCAAAGGGGGGCTCGCTGCTCGCACAGGGTGCGATAGGAGCGGGTTTCCCGCATTTCGGGCGCCAGTCCCAGCTGGCTAGCCAGTGCCAGCAACTGCGCGCGGTAGGCGGGCAGGGCGGCCTCGTCGTCAGTCATGATGGCGAGTTCGGCAAAATCACCGACACCTGCCAGGTGATCCACCGTGACGTGGAAGGCCCCCAGAAAATAGATGCTGCGCCGCTTGTCGATGGTCAGCACCGGCTGGTAGCCCAGGGTGCGCACCATGCTGGCGGCCTTGTCGGCGTCGGTGATGTTGACCGCCTCGCAGCGATCGGGTCCGGGCCCTTTGACTATCCAGAGCCGGATGCCGCTGGGGGCCATGGTGCGGATGATCAGGCTCTTCTCTGCCCGAGCCAGGGCGCCGTCTGCCGTGTCGAAGTAGCAGTCCTGCTCATGATTGTCCGCCACCATCACCTCGGGGCCGAGGGCCGTGAGGGTATGCACAAAGGCGGCGCTGTCCGTCAGGCGGTATTTGAACTCCACCTCGAAGCGCCCCTGAAAGTGGGTGGTCATGGCCTTGCGACGGCTCCCGAACGGCAAATGAATAGGGCAGCCTAGCAAAAGTGCCGGGCTCTCCCAAGCATCGGGATCACAGCTTCGCATCGACTGCCGACTTTATGACCAGATGGTGAGGGAAAATCCGCCCTGGTGCACAGCTTGTGGCCCGGTGGCTGGGCGCCGTACGGGGGCTGTGCTCTAATAAGCTCCCTCTTTGGCGGTATTGCCGCCCTGAACAACGACAACGAGGCGGCGGCCCCGGCCGCGCCAGTGGAGCCACAGATGCAGATCACCTCACAGACCCCCTTTATCGGACTGGGCGTGGCGGGCAACTTCGCCGGTCACCTGGAGCAGGCAGGGGAGGCGGCGGATTTCGTCGCCGTCAAGGTTGACGACAAGGTCGCCCCCAAGGCGCTGTTCCCCTTCTATGTGCCGAACCATCCCGGCCAGCTCGGGGTCTTTCCCCTGAGCGGCGAGGCCATCTTCCTGCCGGAGGCGGCGGTGAGCGGGGACGAAAAGGTGCAGATTGAACCCGAGGTGGCACTGTGGTGCGAGCTGGAGTACACGGGGGAGCAGGTGGTGGCCATCCATCCCAAGGCGTTTGGCGCCTACAACGACTGCTCCATCCGTCGTCCCAACGCCAACAAGATCAGCGAGAAGAAGAACTGGGGTGAAGAGAGCAAGGGGCTGGCCGCGAACCTGCTGCCCCTGACCCACTTTGCCGCAGGATGCGAGCTCGATGACTACCGCATCGCCTGCTACCTGGAGCGGGACGGTGAGCTGCATCCCTACGGGATCGACAGCGCGGCGGTGGATTACAGTTATTTCCACGGTCAGTTGCTGGCGTGGGCCATCGACAAGTTCAACCATCAGCAGGACGAAGGCCCGGCCGAGCATATCCAGGGGCTGCTGGCCCAGGCGGGATGCCCGGCCCATGCACTCATCAGCATTGGCGCCACCCGCTACACCCCCTTTGGCGAGACCCACTTCCTCGCTCCCGGTGACACCGCCTGCGTGGTGGTCTACCCCGCCAGTCGCTACAGCGAGCGCGATATTCGCGAAGCGATCGCGACCCGCCGCGTTGGCGCCGACGTCTCTGTCCTGCTCCAGGCGGTCAAGACCCGCTGAACCCGATGCCTTCCCAACCAGGGGAGGCATCCTCATTTTCTTTATGCCTGCGCACACCCCATGCTGGCGTCATGACATGACCAGCCGGAGGAGAGTGGCAGATCAGGAGGTGTGTCATGGTGGTGATCAGAGAGTGCAGGGAGCAGGATCTGGCGGGCTTGCTCAGCCTTTACGCCGAGCTCAGACCCCGGGATCCCGTGATGACGCCCGCCATGGCGAGGGAGACGCTCGCGAGCCTGCTGGCCAGGCCCGAGGTGCGGATCATCGTGGCAGAGGTGGGTGGCGAGCTCGCCGCCACCTGCCAGCTCGGGGTGATCCCGACTCTGACCAACGGTGGCAGGCCCTTTGGCATCATAGAGCACGTGGTAACGGCCGCAGCGTTCCGGCGCCAGGGGCTGAGCCAGAAGGTGCTTGAAGAGGCGCTCTCCCTGGCCTGGGGGCTGGGTTGCTACAAGGTAATGCTGCTCTCGGGGGAGGGGCGCGATGAAGCCCACCGCCTCTATGAGAAGCTGGGCTTCAAGGCGGGCATCGAGAAGGGGTTTGTCATCAAGCAGGCCATGGCGGCCGGGTAGGTTTCCCACCATCGAGTGAACGGAATATGAGACTGGAACAGGCTGTGGGCGGGGATTATCAGGCCCTGATCGTCCTCTGGGAGGCGTCGGTGCGCGCCACCCACCATTTTTTGCCAAAGGAGGAGATAGCGATCCTGCGCGAGCTCATCCTGGCTCACTACTTCGAGGCGGTGACCCTCACCTGCGCCCGTGACGGGCAGGAGATCGCCGGCTTTTGCGGGGTACACGAGGGCAATATCGAGATGCTCTTCGTCGACCCCGGCAGGCAGGGGGGCGGAGTGGGCCGCCTGCTGGTCGCCGATGCCATCCACCGCCTGGGGGCGACCCGGGTGGACGTCAACGAGCAAAATGAACCGGCCCTCGGTTTTTATCGCCACCTGGGTTTCGAGGTGGTGGGCCGCTCGGCACTGGACGGGCAGGGCAAACCTTATCCCCTGCTGCATCTGTCC
This sequence comes from Aeromonas sp. QDB17, assembly GCF_027705305.1. Taxonomy (NCBI): domain Bacteria; kingdom Pseudomonadati; phylum Pseudomonadota; class Gammaproteobacteria; order Aeromonadales; family Aeromonadaceae; genus Aeromonas; species Aeromonas sp. QDB17. The sequence goes on along the minus strand of NZ_JAPDBP010000002.1, from coordinate 294,606 downwards.
CTGTCTGCCGGGGCTGGCGCATGAAAAAACCGCCCTCGGGCGGTTTTTTGTTGTTCAGGACGCAGGGCTCGCACCGTCTCACTCCTCGTTGGAGTTGTCCTGATAGTCGCCCCGCTGGGCCTTGGGCAGACGGCGCATGGGGGCGAAACCGATGTCCTCGCCCACCACTTCCCGCTTGCGGGCTGGGGCTGGCTTCTTGCCGCCATCGCTCTTCGCCTTGCTCTTTCCTGCGGTTGTTTTGCCGTTGCCACCCTTGGTATTGGCGGCGCCACGGGCGCGGGGCGGGTTTTGCACCGGCTTGCTGCCCGGCAGGGTTTGACGGCTCGGCTTGCCGCTCGGCTCGTACCCTTCCAGGATCTCCACGGTCAGGGATTGGCCGATCAGCGCCTCGATCTCCTTGAGCTGACCCAGCTCGTCCTGGCTCACCAGGGAGATGGCCTCGCCGCCGCGCCCGGCACGGCCGGTGCGGCCGATGCGGTGGATGTAATCCTCCGCCATCTGGGGCAGCTCGAAGTTGATCACGTGGGGCAGCTGATCGATGTCCAGACCCCGTGCGGCGATATCGGTGGCAACCAGCACCCGCACCTTGCCTTCACGGAAATCCGCCAGCGCCCGGTTGCGGGCCCCCTGGCTCTTGTCACCGTGGATGGCGACCGTATCCAGGCCATCTTTCTGCATTTGCTGGGCGAGCCTGTCGGCAATCTGTTTGGTGCGCACGAACACCAGCACCCGCTGCCAGTTGCCACGGCCAATCATGTGGGAGAGCATCTCCCGGCGGCGTTCCCGATCGACCTGGATGATGCGCTGGCTTACCTGCTCTGCGGCGGTGTTGCTGGGATCCACCTCGATGAGGGTGGGATCCTTGAGCAGATCGTCCGCCAGCGCCTTGATGTCATTGGAGAAGGTGGCGGAGAAGAGCAGGGTCTGACGCTCCTCCGGCAGGGCCTTCATGATGCGGCGAATGTCGGTGATGAACCCCATGTCGAGCATTCTGTCCGCTTCATCCAGCACCAGTACCTCGAGGGCGCTCAGGGTCAGGGCACCCTGGGTCAGCAGATCCAGCAGGCGGCCCGGGGTGGCGACCAGAATGTCGACCCCGAGCTTGATGGCGTCCAGGTTTGGCTTGATGCTGACGCCGCCATAGGCGATCAGGGTACGAAACGGCAGGTGGTGGGCATATTTGATGATGCTCTCACCCACCTGGGCGGCCAGCTCCCGGGTCGGGGTCAGCACCAGGGCTCGCACCTGGCGACGACCGCCACGGCCGTGGTTGGCCAGCAGTCGATGAAGCATGGGCAGGGTGAAACCGGCCGTCTTGCCCGTGCCTGTCTGGGCGCCGCCCAGCACGTCCTGCCCGGCCAGGATGGCGGGAATGGCTTGCTGCTGGATGGGGGTGGGTTGTTCGTAACCCAGCTCCTTGACGGCCCGCAGGATGTGCGGTGACAGACCCAGTTCATTGAATGACATGTTCGAGGGACACTCCGAGCCTTGGGCTCAACGGGTGACGGCAGCCTTGGTCCGTCACGACATGGAAAATAGGGTGGGTCGCCATCGAGGCTGGGCCTGAGCCCGGCAAAGCGACCGCACAAGAGACAGTGGGCGCGTAATATAGCAGATGCGAGGCGTACGCGCAGCAGCCGTGTCGCGAGCGGCGCACGCCCGTCAGAGCAGTCCCTCGATGGCCTGCACCAGATCCTCCGGCCTGGTCTGGGGGGCGAAGCGGTCCACCACCCGGCCTTCACGGTCAATCAGGAACTTGGTGAAGTTCCACTTGATGGCCTCGCTGCCAAGGAGTCCGGGCTTTTGCTCCTTGAGCCAGCGATAGAGGGGGTGGGTACCGGCGCCGTTGACCTCGCACTTGGCCATCAGGGGGAAGCTGACCGGGTAGTCGAGAGAGCAGAAGCGGGCGATCTCCTCGGCATCGCCCGGCTCCTGATGGCCGAATTGATCGCAGGGGAAGCCCAGGATCTCGAAGCCTTGGGGGCCGAACTGGCGATAGAGGGCCTCAAGCCCGGTGTATTGGGGGGTAAAACCGCAGCGGCTTGCCACGTTGACCACCAGCACGACACGGCCCTGCAGATCGGCGGTGGACCAGGCCGTGCCATCGAGTCGTTGCAGGGGGATGAGGGGCAGGGGCATGGTTTCTCCTGATGCAAGAGGGGCGACAAGGCGCCCGGGGGACAATCCTTGCACGTTAACGGGCCGAGGGCCGGGGAGCAAGGGGGAGGGCGTCTGTGCCCCCCAGACTCCTATTGATGGCGGGACTTCTCAAGAGAAGCAATCCGGTTTGTGCCGATGGTCCGAAGTCGCTACAAAGCGCACTCTCTCCCCTCGCTGCGAGCCTATCTTGGACTATCAAGCCGTCATGGATGCCATCTACACCCGGGGTTGGGTGATAGTGGATGATTTTTTAACCGCCGCCGAGGTGGATGCCCTCAAGGCCTGCCTGCCGGACGAGTGGCGACCGGCGGGGATCGGGCGTGAGACCCTGCATCAGGACAACCGCGATATCCGTCGGGATCAGATCCACTGGCTCGACGCCTCCCTCGGCGCGCCGGTGGCCGACTATCTGGCCCGGATGGAGTCCCTGCGTCTGGCCGCCAATCGCAGCCTGATGTTGGGGCTGTTCGACTACGAGGCCCACTTTGCCCGCTACCGTCAGGGAGACTTCTACGCCACCCATCGCGACGCCTTCGCCGGGCGATCCAACCGCCGGCTCACCTCGGTGTTCTACCTGAACAACGACTGGCAGCCAGAGGCGGGGGGAATATTGCGGGTCTATGACGACAGCGAGCAGTTTCTGATGGATGTCTCCCCCCGGGGCGGGCGGCTGGTGCTCTTCCTGTCTGAAGAGTTTCCCCACGAGGTGCTGCCCGCAAGTCGGGAGCGCTACAGCATTGCCGGCTGGTTTCGGGTCAACGGCAATGGCGCCGGGCGGGTCGATCCCCCCCGCTGAGCGCATTTCATCCTGTTTCTGACACAGGAAGAGACTTTTATCTGCCCGGGCAGGGGGAGGTGCGCCCCATCGGCTGACAAGGCTTCCCCTCCCTTGCTACACTGCCCGCACTTATGTTCGTTTCTGGCTTCGTCCGGTTTTCATGCGGTTGGGTTTGACATGGTGATGACGAAGCCGCTTCTCCCAAGGGATCACATCTAATGAAGAACATGCATGTCTTGCTGCTGTGCGGCGGTGGCGGCTCCGAGCACGAAGTCTCGCTGCGCAGCGCCAATTTCCTCGAAAAACAGCTCGGGCTCCTGCCCGGTATCGAAGTGACCCGGGTCGAGATGTTTGCCGACCGCTGGCTCTCCGCCGACGGTCGCGAGTGCAAGCTGGGGCTGGACAAGCTGCTCTCGTTCGACAGCGTGGCCCGTCCGGTGGACTACGTGGTGCCCTGCATCCACGGTTATCCCGGTGAGACCGGCGATCTGCAATCCTTCCTCGAGCTGGCCGGCCTGCCTTATCTGGGTTGTGACGCCGAGGCGAGCAAGGTGTGCTTCAACAAGATCACCACCAAGCTGTGGCTCACCGCCATCGGCATCCCCAATACCCCCTACCTGTTCCTGACCGAGCAAGGCGAGGCGAGCCTGACCGAGGCGAAAGCGGCGCTGGCCAAGTGGGGCAAGGTCTTCATCAAGGCGGCCTCCCAGGGCTCTTCCGTGGGTTGCTACTCCGCCAGCAACGAGGCAGACCTAGTGAAGGGCATTGCCGATGCCTTCGGTTACTCCGAGCAGGTATTGATCGAAAAAGCGGTCAAGCCCCGCGAGCTGGAAGTGGCGGTCTACCAGTATGGTGACGAGCTGGTGGCCACCTATCCGGGGGAGATCTGCGTACCCCAGGACAAGTTCTACACCTATGAAGAGAAGTACAGCAGCGCCAGTCACACCGAGACCGCGCTCAAGGCCGAGGGGCTGACACAGGCCCAGGCCGATGCCATCCACGAGTACGCGCTCAAGGCGTTCCGTCAGCTCAAGCTGACCCATCTGTCGCGCATCGACTTCTTCCTGACCGAAGAGGGGGAGATTTTGCTCAACGAGATCAACACCTTCCCAGGCATGACCTCCATCTCCATGTTCCCGAAACTGCTGGAGCACCACGGCCACAGCTTCGCGCACTATCTGGAGCAGATTCTGCGAAAGGCGGTCTGACATCGCCAGACCCGGTTGCAACGGATGGTGAGTAGGGGCCTCAGGGCCCCTTTTTTCATGGGGGAGAGGCGGGCAGAACGCTGGAGGGAAGGGGGCTGGGCGCCGCCCGGCAAGCCTTGCCGCCAGGAGGGCGCACCGTTACAATCAGCCCCCTTTTGTCCCGCCACAGGCACCGTCAGAGCCGCGTTCCATGAAGCCCATCCCCGATCACGCCGTCAACCGCCTGCGCATCTGGCGCAAGAGCGTCTCGACCCGACCCTTTCTTGCCCGTGGCGGCAGCGTGCCACGCTGCGATGCCTGCCAGCTGCGCCACGACTGGTGTGCCTGCGACTGGCGCCCGGCGCTCAAGGCCGAGGCCGGTTTCTGCCTCATGATGTATGACAGCGAGCCCATGAAGCCCTCCAACACCGGGCGGCTCATCGCCGACGTGCTGCCGGACTCCACCTGGGCCTTTCTCTGGTCGCGTACCGAACCCCATCCCGAGCTGCTGGCCCTGCTGGCAGATCCCGCCTGGCAGCCCTACGTGGTCTTTCCCGCCTGCGAGAAAGTGCCCGACCGTCTGACCGGCGAGGTGGTACTGGCCCCCGGCAAGAAGCCGCTGTTCATCCTGCTGGACGGCACCTGGCCCGAGGCGCGCAAGATGTTCAACAAGAGTCCCTATCTGGACGGCTTCCCGGTGCTCGCCATCAAGCCGGATGCGCTCTCTACCTACGGCATGCGCGTCGCCCACAGCGACGAGCACCTGTGCACTGCCGAGGTGGCCGCCTGCGTGCTGGAAGTGGCCGGGGAGCTGCGGGCGGGACAGGCGCTGCAGCTCTGGTTCAATCTCTTCAGCAGCCGCTACATGGCTGGTCGAGTGAGCCGTGCGCCCGGCGAGGATGAAGCGCCCCTGCTGGAGGGGCTGGAGGCCATCAAGGGCCAGAACCGCTCTCTGGATTAATCCTCATCAGCAGCCGCTACATGGCTGGCCGGGTGAGCCGTGCGCCCGGCGAGGATGAAGCGCCCCTGCTACAGGGGCTGGAGGCCATCAAGGGCCAGAGCCGCGCTCTGGATTAATCCTCATCAGCAGCCGCTACATGGCTGGCCGGGTAAGCCGTGCGCCCGGTGCGGATGAAGCGCCCCTGCTGGAGGGGCTGGAGGCCATCAAAGCCCAGAGCCGCGCTCTGGATTAATCCTCATCAGCAGCCGCTACATGGCTGGCCGGGTAAGCCGTGCGCCCGGTGAGGATGAAGCGCCCCTGTTGCAGTGGGTGGCGGCTATCAAAGCACAGGCCCTCTCGCACGCTGATTAATGAAAATAAGGAATTAGTTGGCTGCCATTGTTTCGTTGGCTTCATGAGCCCGCCCTCGCTAGGATAGCGACCTGTTGACTCCTTCAGGCTCCAGGCCATGCCGGGCGCCGCCAATCACACGAGGTCTATGGATGGAACTGGAACTGCTCACCCTGGTCGCCCTGTTCGGGGTGGCCCTCATCGCCGGCTTTATCGATGCCATCGCCGGGGGCGGGGGACTCTTGACGGTGCCGGCCCTGCTGGCCACCGGCATGCCGCCGGCCCTGGTGCTTGGCACCAACAAGTTGCAGAGCAGTTTCGGTTCCTTCTCCGCCACCTGGTTCTATGCTCGCAAGGGGCTCCTTGAGTGGGCCATCATCTGGCCGGCTGTCATCTGCACCTTCATCGGGGCGGCCATCGGCACCCTGGCGGTGCAGACCATCGATGCCGCCATCCTGGAGCGGCTGCTCCCCTTCCTGCTGATGGCGTTTGCCTGCTATTTCTACTTCTCCCCCAGGGTGAGCGATGCGGAGAGCCAGCGCCGCCTCACCCCCATGGCGTTCGCCTTGCTGGTGGGCGGGGGCGTGGGCTTTTATGACGGCTTCTTCGGGCCGGGCACGGGGTCGTTTTTTGCCATCGGTTTCGTGGCCCTGGCGGGCTTTGGCATGGCGCGGGCCACTGCCCACACCAAGCTGCTCAACTTCACCTCCAACATCGCTTCCCTGCTCTTCTTCACCCTGGGGGGCAAGGTGGTGTGGAGCGTGGGGCTGTGCATGGCGCTGGGGCAGTTCATCGGGGCGCGCATGGGCTCCAAGCTGGTGCTCAAGAAAGGGGTGAAGCTCATCAAGCCGCTGCTGGTGACCGTCTCCCTGGTGATGTCCGCCAAGCTGGTGTGGAGCCAGTACCCCGAGCTTTTTGCCTGGCTGGGCTGAGCCGGTACCCGCCATGACGAGGGCCCGATCGCAGATCGGGCCCTCTTGCGTTTCAGCCCTGTGCCGATAGTTGCCGGAAATGGGCTTGCAGCGCCTGCACCAGGCGGGCAATGCGATCGCGCTTGAGGCTGTTTGGCCGATAGACCAGGTGGAGCGGGCGGCCCAGTCCCGGCAGGGGGCGTGCCTGTGTCCCCTGCTCACCCACCAGCGCCAGCAGGCCGGCGGGCAGGAGCACGGGGCCAATGCCTGCCTTGGCCAGCTCGATCAGCGCCAGGTAGGAATCGAGCTCCATGGCGGGGATAAGCCCGAGGGCGGCCAGGGGCTCGCGCAGATAGCGGTTGGAGGGGTTCTCCAGATCCATGGTCAGGATCTTGCGCACCTTGCCCTGCACCCCCTTACTCACGTCGCCTTCAGCCAGTTGCTTGCTGGTCACAGTTTCTTGCAAGGCGCTCTGGTGATCCGGCTGCGCCGCCTCATCCAGAGTGTCCCCCACCAGATAGAAGGGCTCCTCCAGCAGCCGTTCGGCACACAGCCCATGGCCCGGCGGCAGGCGACCGGCGCAGATCCCGAGCAGGGCATCCCCGCCGCGCACCCGGGCCAGAATGACCGGGGTGTGGTGGGTAGAGAGGGCAATGTGGGGATCCCGTTCAAGGTAGGCGTGCATGAAGCGGGCGAGGTAGCCCGCCAGCAGGGTTTCGGAGCAGGCGATGGACAGAGGGGTCTGATCCGTGAGGATCTGGCTGTCCGCCAGCACCCCCTTCATTTCGGCGAGGCTCGGGGCTACCCGGGCGAGCAGCTCACGGGCCTGGGGAGTGAGGCGGATATGACGGCCATCCGGCTCGATGAGCTTCTTGCCAAGGCGCTGCTCCAGCTGGGCGATGCGCTTGCTGACCGCCGACTGACTGATATAGAGGCGGCTTGCAACCTTGGCCATGGTGCCCTCGCTTGCCAGCAGGCAGAGTGTCTCCAGCCCTTCCAGTAACATGCGTCCTCCCTCCTCGTGTGTTGGACGCGGTTACCTTAGGGGCTGGTGGCATCAGGGGCAAGTACCGTTTGCGGCCCTTGATAGCGGCCAGCGCCATGCCTTGACGGGGGGCGCGAAGATCACCAGGTTGCCGATGAGGCTCACCACCACGCCGACGATGGAGACCGTCTGCCAGACAAAGCCTTCATAGAAGGTGGAAAGGGTGAGGGCCACCAGGGGGAAGAGCACGGTGGCGTAGGCCGCCTTGCTGGCACCGATGCGCCCCACCAGGGTGAGGTAGGCGGTGAAGGCGATGACGGAGCCGAAGATGGCCAGATAGACCATGGCGGCGAGGTAGCGCGGGTCGGTGGGCAGGGTGAGTGACTGACCGAGTACCGTGACCCAGCCCAGCAGCAGCGCCACGCCGTAGACCATACCCCAGGGTACCATCTGCAATACGTGATAGCCCTGGCGCTGTCCCCGGGCGGAGACCAGGTTGCCCAGGGAGAAGCAGAGAGTGCCGGCGCATGCAAAGAGCAAGCCCTTCCAGCCGTTTGCACCCAGTTGCGCATCCGCCAGCACCGGCCAGAAGAGCAGCAGGGTGCCAAGCAGCCCCAGCAACGATCCTTGCAGCCAGCGCAGGCCCGGTCGTTTACCCTCGAACAGCCAGAGATTGAGGCCGTTGAAGATGCTGGCGCTGGCGAAAATCACCGCCGACAGGCCGCTCGGGATATAGAGGGTGGCGTGGTAGAAACAGAGGAAGTTGGTGGAAAATAGCAACGCGCCGAGCAGGGCTGCATAACGCTGGCCCGCCCAGGGCAGGCGCGGAAACTTGCCGCTCACCGTGAGCAGGGCGAACAGGGCCAGGGCCGCCAGGGCGAAACGATAGAGCACCGAGACCTCGATGGGGATGGGGCCGAGCTGCCAGGCGATGGCAATCCAGGTGCTGCCCCAGATGAGGACGGTGGAAACATAGAGCATCAGATTCATGGTGTGATCCCATCAAGAGAAGATGATGTGATCAGCATGAACCGTGAGGCGGGGGGCCGGCTTGCACCATCTTGCGGTTTTTTCAACGGAGGCGCAGCCTTTGACCATGAGGCGCGATAAGATGGCGACAGGAAAGGGGCGGCAAGTGCCAGAGAGGGACGCAAGCGTGCAGCATGCCATGCAGCAGACAAGACAGGCAGGGGTCTTTGATGCCCTGGTGAGCACAGGTGCCAGGCTGGAGGACTCCTGCTGGCTGGAGCCCGGGCTCGGGGTGGCGAGCTGGTGCAACCGCTACGATCAGACCCGCTACCACAAGCCGGGCAACCACACCATCAGCGTCTACCTGCAGGGGGGCGAGCAGACCGAGCGGCTGGACGGCCCCGGTGGCCATGGCGGTGCGGGCAAGGTGTGCATCATGCCGGATCACCACAGATCCGAGTGGCTGGTGCGCGAGGAGTTTCGCTTCTTCCACCTCTACTTCACCCCCGCCCACTTCACCCGTATCGCCGAGCAGGCGTGTGACAAGGAGGGGCGTCATCTGCAACTGGAAGACAAGACCTTCATCGACGATCCCCAGGCGGCGGCCCTGGTGCAGGGGCAATTGATGAAGCTGGACTGGCAGCACGGCATCGATCGCATGGCGCTCTCCCACGGTGCCTGGATGCTGATGCTGCACGCCTATCGCCATCACACCCGCGAGGCCCCGGCGCTGCCGGAGGTGCGCGGCGGCCTGGCACCCGCCGTGGTGCGCCGGGTACAGGAGTATCTGCAGGCTCACCTGGCCGAGTCGGTCACTCTGGGAGAGCTGGCCCGGGAGGCGGGTCTGAGCGAATACCACTTCGCCCGGATGTTCGGGCAGAGCCTGGGCTGTCCGCCTCACCGCTACCTGCTCGGGCTGCGGCTCAAGCGGGCCAAGCAGTTGCTGGCGGGAAGCGAGCCTCTGGCCAGCATCGCCGCCCAGTGCGGCTTCTCCTCCCAGGCCCATTTTGGCAACCGCTTTCGGGAGGCGTTCGGCCTGAGCCCGGGCCAGTGGCGAGCCCAGTTGTCATTCTCCTGTCACAGATAACCCTGAGACTCTGGGCAAAAGAGGTGTACCCTCTGTCCCTTGTCCATTGAAAGGAATGCCCATTGAATCATCGCAAACGTCAGACCCGTACTCGCCATCTCTGGTTCAACCACTGGAATGCCCCCCTCTATCGCGCCACCCAGCCGACGCCGCCCGAACCGCTCGTTCCTCACAGTTCCCGCTGAAAACGCCGTAACCCGATAGGATTTTTCCGGCAACTTTGCCACTATTGCGCCATCAGGATGGACTGGATATGGCCGCATGTTTCTGGAACGCATTGAAGTCAAAGGTTTTCGCGGAATAAATCGCCTCTCCCTCGGGCTGGACAACACCACTGTGCTCATCGGCGAAAACGCCTGGGGCAAATCCAGCCTGCTGCGGGCCCTCTGGTGCCTGCTGGGGGATGCCGAGCCCTATCAATTTGGTCAGGATGATTTTCACCGGCCCGAAGATCCCGAGCTCGAACCCTCGCGCACGCTGCAACTGGTGCTCACCTTCAGCGAGTATCGTCCCCAGATGTGCCAGCACTCCCGCCGTCTGGCCCGCCTCGGTGCGGCCTGGATCCCCCACAAGGACAAGTTCCACCGGGTGCATTATCGTGCCAGTGCCGAGTTGCAGGACGATGGCAGCGTGCTCACCACCCACGACTTTCTCGACGGCATCGGCAAGAGCCTGGCCATCGACAACAACGAGGCGCTGGTGCGTCTGCTCATCACCATGAACCCGGTGTTCAGGCTGCGGGATGCCCGTACCGCCCGGGAGGGCATCGAGCGGCTGCCCTGGGGGGATCTGTGCGAGCAGCGGCTGGACGAGCTGGCCGGCAAGCTCACCGACGAGCCCCAGCGCATCGGCGAGCCAGAACTCAAGGAGGCGCTGCAGGCGGTGCAGCAGTTGATGGAGCACTACTTCAGCGCCCTGGCGCCCATCAAGCACAAGCCTCGCAGCCAGCGGGATATCGTCAATCGCCCCATGACCCTGCGCAATCCCGGCAACCTGCAGGTGCTGCTGCGCAATGCGGATAACCGGGCGCTGCAACTGGCCATGGCGGGTATGGCGGCCATGCTGCTCCACGCCCGGGGCAACCGGGAGCTGGAGGAGGGGGCCAGACCCATATTGATGCTGGAAGACCCAGAGAGCCGCCTGCATCCCACCATGCTGGCCCTGGCCTGGGGTCTGCTGGAGCAGTTGCCCGGCCAGAAGCTGCTCACCACCAACTCGGGGGACCTGCTCTCCTCCTTGCCTCTCAATCAGGTGCGCCGTCTGGTGCGCCGCCAGCAGGACATCCTCTGCCATCAGTTGGGAGGGGAGCGCTACAGCAGCGACGATCTGCGCAAGATTGCCTTCCATGTGCGCATCAACAGGCCCATGTCGATGTTTGCCCGCTGCTGGTTGCTGGTGGAAGGGGAGACCGAGATCTGGCTGCTCTCGGAGCTGGCCCAGATCTGCGGCTACAGCCTGCGGGCGGAAGGGGTGCGCATCATCGAGTTCGCCCAGTGCGGCCAGGCCCCCCTCATCAAGGTGGCCCGGGACTTTGGCATAGAGTGGCACCTGCTCACCGACGGTGACGAGGCGGGTGCCAAGTATGCGAGCTCCGCCCGCTCCCTGCTCAAGGGGGAGCGCGAGCGGGATCGGCTGACCCAGTTGCCGGCGGCAGACATAGAGCACTACCTCTACCAGAACGGGTTCGAGGGGGTGTTCCGGCGCGAGGCGGGGGTCGGGGGGCGCTCCACCCTCAACGCCGGGCGCATCATCGCCAAGGCGATCCACCATCGCAGCAAGCCAGGCATGGCCCTGGCGGTGGTGGAGGAGGCGGAGCGCCTCGGCAGCGAGCACATTCCCCCTGTGCTCAAGCAGATGTTTGCCCGGGTGGTCGCCCTTGCCCGGGGACAAAGCTGACCGGCGACGTTGGGAAGACGGGGGGAGTTTGGATATACTCCCTGCCTCTTGTCCTTCCTTACCCTGTGACGGGTGCACCCGCACCCGGACTGCTGCCGGAGACCCTATGTTCGTCCAACTTCCTTTTTGGCTCTTTCCCCTGACCGGTCTGATGGCCCTGGGGGCCCTGATCGCCGTGGGGCTCGTCCTGTGGCGCGGGGATCTCTGCCCGGGCCAGCGCTCGCGGATCACTACCCAGCTCTTCTCGGTCTGGGTGATCACCGGGCTCTCTCTGATGCTGGCGGTGGAGGCCAAGGTTGCGGGCTGGCTCATCTGGAGCGGGGGGGCCGCCCTGGTGCTCGGTATCGTGCTCTCCCTGCTTCAGTCTCGCCTGGAGGGCAAGCGCGCCATCCCCGCCACCCTGCTGTGGTTGCCCACCATGCCGCTCGCCCTCTACGGGCTGGGTCTGATGCAGATCCAGGGCTGGCTCGGCGGCCTGCTGCAGATGGTGCTGCTGGGGTCGGCCTTTGCCCACCTGATGCTGCTGCGTGCCCGCCACCGCCTGCAAGCCTTCAATCTGCTGCTGCCCCTGGCGGGGCTCGTCTCCGCCATCCTGAGTCTTATCTGGCTGGCGGTGCTGGTGGGTTGGCAGGGGAGCAGCGCAGGGCTCGACCCGCTGATCCCCGGGGTAGTGACCCAGGCTGGCCTGCTGGTCGCAGCCCTGCTGCTCTGGTTCAGCCCCATCTACCGTCAGCAGGAGACGGCCCCCGTGGTGGTCTCCGTGACCCTGTGCGGCCTCATCATCGCCCAGATTGCGGCGACCAGCGTGTTGCACCAGCTCGCCTGATCCCGGCGCATCCTCCCGCCCGCACCCTGTTGTGCGGGCTTTTTTTATGGCAAAGAGGGGCAAGTCGGGGGGAGCGCGGGGAGGGGCCTGAGGGGCGAGAGATCGCTAGCTGCCTGAAAAAACTGCGATTTGTTGCAAAAGAGCGCAGTATGTGATGGTTTAATCCCCGAATAAACTTTTTTTAGGATATTTACTTGCAATCTCAGCGTTGGCGCCTATTATGGGCGACCTCGGACGCGGGGTGGAGCAGCTCGGTAGCTCGTCGGGCTCATAACCCGAAGGTCGTCGGTTCAAATCCGGCCCCCGCTCGCTACAATTCGGACGCGGGGTGGAGCAGCTCGGTAGCTCGTCGGGCTCATAACCCGAAGGTCGTCGGTTCAAATCCGGCCCCCGCAACCAACTTCTGACTGCTTTTCTTCTGCATTACCTCTCTGATTCCCTCCAGCATTTGTTGCTTACACACAATAATGTGTGTTTTTCCGATCCCTCTCGCCATTTGTTCGGTATCATCCTGCTTTCTGTTCATGGATGAGGCCGCACCCTGTGATGACCCCTTTTAGCTATTCTTCTCCCCAAATCACGATGCAGAGCACCTCCCTCGCCGAAGTAATGGCAGGGCCGGCTGCCGTCAAACTCCTGCTCATTGCCGACTCAGCGCGCGATACCCTGCTGGCGACGCCTCCCTTTGCCGCCGTGGCAACCCAGATAGCCCTGGGTCAGAAGGCCCCCTATTCCCTTGACGACAGTCAGGGGCTGCAACGGGTGATCTTCATGGATGCCCGCCCGGCCCTGGATCATCGGCTCTACAAGCAGGTGCGCAGCTGGGTGGGCTCGCTGGCGGGCCTCAAGGCGACGCACCTGGCGCTCCATCTGGAGGGCTTTGACGATGAGCATCGCGCGCAACTGGCAAGGGTGGTGCTCGCCTGCCTGCTCGCCGCGGATGTGACCCTGCCGACCCAGAAACGGAGTGAGGCGACAAGACCGGGTTATCAGCAGTTGCAACTTTCCCCCCCTTGCGAACTGGACATGGCCCGCCTGAGCGCAGAAACCGAAGGCAACGGTCTGGCTCGCCACCTGGCAGTGCTGCCAGCGTCCGAGCTCAATGCCCGTCATTACCGGGCCTATGCCCGGGAGCTGGCGCAGCAGGAGGGGTGGCAGTGGCAGGAGTTTGATAAGACGACCCTGGCACGGATGGGGGCTGGCGCCTTCCTGGCGGTGGCCCGTGGTTCGGCGGACGGTCAGGCCGCCATCGTCAGGCTCAGTTACTGTCCGGCCAACCCGCTGCGCCGCGTCGCGCTGGTGGGCAAGGGGATCTGCCACGACTCCGGTGGCTACAACCTGAAAGTCGGTGGCAGCATGTATGGCATGCACCTAGACATGGGGGGCAGCGCGGTGGCCCTTGGCACGCTGCTGGCCATCAGCCGGGCGAAACTCCCCGTTGAGGTGCACTGCTGGCTCGCCATCGCCGAGAACCACATCGGCCCGCAGGCCTTCCGGCCCGGTGAGGTGGTGACCGCGCTGAACGGCACCACCATCGAAGTGGTGGACACCGACGCCGAGGGGCGCATGGTGCTGGCGGATGCCCTGACCCTGGCGGCCGGGGACAAGCCCGACTTGCTGATCGACTACGCCACCCTGACCGGCGCCTGCAAACGGGCGCTCGGCAGCCGTTACAGCGGCGCCTTCACCAACCGCCCCGAGTGGCTCACCACGCTGATAGCGCTGGGCCAGCAGAGCGGGGAGCGAGTCTGGCCCTTCCCCCTGGACGAGGATTACGATGACAACCTCGATAGCGAGTGGGCCGATCTGTTACAGTGCGCGCCGGGCGCCTCCCCGGATCACATCGATGCCGCCCGTTTTCTCACGCGCTTCGTGCCCGCCGAGCTTCCCTGGTTGCACCTCGACCTGAGTGGTTTTCGCAACAAGGGGGGCAATGGCGTGGTGGGCAGCGAGGTAACCGGCTTTGGTGTCAGGCTGACCCTGACCCTGCTCGACAGCCCTCTGGGGATGGGTGCGCCCGACGCATGACAACGTGGCCAAGCACAATCAATAAGGACAAGCGTGAAACAAACAAGCTATGACTGGGTGCTGTTCGATCTGGACGAAACCCTGCTCGATTTTCCGGTCGCCAGGGCGCTGGAGCGGACCCTGCAGATCTACGGCGTGGCGCCGACTCCCCCCAAGATGGCGGAGTACCATGCCCTCAACCAGCGGCTCTGGCAGCAGTACAACTCAGGGGAGATTGACGCCACCCATCTGCAGCAGACCCGTTTTTCGCTCTTTGCCGAGCAGGTCAACGTGGCACCCATGGCGATGAACGAGACCTTCCTGCAGCAGATCATCGCCCTGAGCGTGCCGCTGGAGGGGGTGGAGGAGACCCTGCAGGCCCTGAAGAGCAAGGTCAGAATGGGGATCATCACCAACGGCTTCAGCCTGCCCCAGCGCGGGCGCCTCGACAAACTGGGCTGGAACAGCTGGTTTGAGCCTCTCGTTATCTCTGACGAGGTGCAGGTGACCAAGCCGGCGGCGGCCATCTTCCAGCATGCCCTGGCGCAGATGGGTCAGCCGAGCCCGGCGCGGGTGTTGATGGTGGGGGACAATCCCAAGACCGACATCGCCGGTGCCGCCGCCCAGGGTCTTGCCACCTGCTGGTACAACCCGGGGCGGGAGACAGGTCCGTGCGAGGCGACCCACGAGATCCACCACTTCGCCCATCTCTGTGCGATCGTGCTGGGAGAGTAGGTCCCCTATGCCCGCAAGGGTGTAAAAAAACAAGGCAGCCCATGGGCTGCCTTGTTTGCATTCGGCGTCTGCTAGCGGCCGAGGCGGGCGAGCAGCCAGGCCTCCAGCAAGGCCACTCCGGGGGCCAGCACGGTTTCGTCGAAGTCGAACTCCGGATGATGGTGGGGGGCCGCGAGGTTGGCTCCCAGGATGAGATAGGCGGCTTCGCCGCCGTGCTGCTGTACCCGCTCGATGAGGAAACCTGCATCCTCGCTGGCCCCGAAGCGGCGGGTGTGGATGGTATCAAGGGAGATCCCCTGTGCGAGAGGCACGATTTCCTCGATGAGGGCTGGGCTGTTCTCGATGCCGATCGCTTCCCCCTGTTTGCGGATGTGGTAGGTCGCGCCCTGCATCAGGGCCGCTCCCTCCACAATCTGCTGCACCTGATTGAACATGTAGTCGTTGAGGGCGGGCGTCGCGCCACGGGTCTCCCCCATCAGGCGGGCATGGCCCGGGATGACGTTGCGTCCACTGCCGCCGTTGAGCTGCCCCACGTTGATGCGGGTCATGCCGTCCCGATGGCGGGGAATGCCGAGCATGGCGGTGGTGGCCATGCAGGCCGCCGCCAGGGCATTGTGGCCCACGTTGGGCTCGAGCCCCGCATGGGCGGCTTGCCCCATGAACTCCACGTCGAATTTGGTTGAACAGAGAAACTCGGTGGGGTTGACCACCAGCTCACCGCTGCTCGCGTGAATGCCGATGTGTAGTGCCAGCAGGGCGTCCACGTCGTCGAGCTGCCCCCCTGCCGCGAGCGCCTTGCCGCCTCGGCAGCCCTCTTCAGCCGGCTGGAAGAAGAGCTTGATGCGGCCAGTGAGGCGATCAGCGAGGGCCGCGATCCGCTCGGCCAGCACCAGCCCGATGGCGGTGTGACCGTCGTGGGCACAGGCGTGCATCCAGCCCGGGTTGGCGGAGTGCCAGCCTCCCTGGCCGGGCAGGTGTGACGCCTCCTGGCTCTCTTCGACCTCCACCGCATCGATATCGAAGCGAAACGCCAGGGTGGGGCCGGGGCGCCCGCTCTCCCAGAGTCCCATCACGCCGGTGAGTGCGTCGATCCGCGTCAGCCACTCCGGATGCGCCCCCTGGTACAGGGCACGGGCCTTCTGGGCCTGGACGTCTATTTCCCGTCCCATGATGAGGGTGCTGGCGAGCAGTTGATCCCCCAGCATGATGGAGAAACCGAGTTCACTGAGGTGTTGGGCGATGAGGGTGGTGGTGCGAAATTCACACCAGGCGGCTTCGGGGTGACGATGAAGGTCGCGGCGCCAGTGGCGCAAGGCATCCTGAGTCATGGTGGTTCCTGCGTGGCAAATCCAGCGGCCATTGTGACGGGCAGGGGGGCAAGAGTAAATCCCGCAGGGGGAGATGCGACAAGGGGAGCCCGGGCTCCCCTTGAAAGATGGTATGGATGTCGACGAGGTCGTTTTGTGTGCGCAGATCGCACTCAATGATGGCTTGGCATCATCCTTTGCCAGAGCGCGTCAAAAACCCATGTTGCAGTCTGTTTTTTGAACCAACCTCTGGTGCAGAGGTGGCAGATGGCTGATTGACCGACTTAGAGCTGTGCCAGCGACGGTATGGAGACGGCAACCAGAGTGAAAAACACGGTGAAAACGGCGGTAACTACGAATTCTTTCATGATTTTATCTCCCTTGGTTGGCTCATGATGGAACCAAGATACCACAACAGAACGATAAAACAACGAAAAATGTAATTATGAGGCAAAAATGGTTTGGTGGTGAGTTATGGTTGCATTTTTCCAAGTTTAAGGGCGTTTTTTGCCCAGGGAAGGGTTTCATGGTGATTTCAGTGAAAAACGAGACATATAAAGTCTTTAAATACATTGAGTTATGTTGTTTTCATGACTCTCTTCTTGGTGGTTTCGATTGGGGTCTTTTTGGTGATCTCCATTTTTCGGCAGAAAAATGGCCTGCGGGATGCGCCGATTGGTGTCGCCATAGGGAGGTTGGTGGCTGTCAGCCAGGTTTTGTCATTCCATGTCATGTTTTCTCACGACTTGTGTCCTAACCCCAGTCTGCAAGGCTGTTGCCAGCCAGGGTTATCCAATGAAGGCTCAATTTTCTGCTCATCCCAAACAGGCTGGGAGCAAAAAGAGTACGGAAAAACGACAAAAGGGCCGCCAAAGGAGCATGGAAGGGAAGGGGGAAGGCGGGAAAATGGGGGTTCGATCTTCATGGGGCCTTGGGTGGCCGGAAGCCCCGTTTTTCGCTGTTTTCTTGGGGGGGCGAGCCACTGGGGCCGCGCGCAGGGGAAGCGGGCGATATCGTCGGCCCACCCGGGTTGCTATATGGCGCCAGTGTGATGGGGTGAAGGGTGGGGGAGGCCTGGCGCAGGGCCGTGGCACGGCGGCACCAAGGCCTTTATCCAGACCCGTCGCGAACAAGGTGAGCAAGCAGAAACGCGGGGGAAAGAAGTAAAGGAGAAGGTCATGGGATCAGAGGCTCAGGGCCGCCGGGCAAGGGGTAAGAGATGGCGACAGTGGCCAGTGGAAAGTCGGGCCCCCGCAGAGGGAGTAGGGGGTGAGGAGCCCGCATAAAAAAACCCTCCAGAGGAGGGTTTTTTGTCAGACCACAGCCTTTAGAACAGGGTGGTGGAGAGATCGTACAGCTCCTGGTTGAACGGGCGCTTCAGGTTCTCGATGCAGTCGATGATGTCGTGGTGTACCATCTCGTTGCCCTGAATGCCGACGCAGCGGCCACCCTGGCCCGCCAGCAGTTGCTCGACGGCGAAGGCACCCATGCGGCTGGACATGATACGGTCACGGGCAGTGGGAGAACCGCCACGCTGGATGTGACCCAGGATGGTGGCGCGGGTTTCGCGGCCGGTCATGGCCTCGATGTCTTTCGCCAGGGCGTTGACGTCGGTGACGTGCTCGCAGATGGTGATGATGGCGTGCTTCTTGCCCTTGGCTTCCCCTTCCTTGATCTGTTGCAGCAGCTTCTCCTTGTCGAAGGCCACTTCCGGCACGATCACGTATTCGGCACCACCGGCAACGGCGGCAGACATGGCCAGATCGCCGCAGTGGCGGCCCATGATCTCGACCACGGAGATGCGGTGGTGGGAGCTGCAGGTGTCGCGCAGGCGGTCGATGGCGTCAACCACCACGTTCAGAGCGGTGTCAAAGCCGATGGTGAAGTCGGTACCGGCGATGTCGTTGTCGATGGTGCCCGGCAGGCCGATGCAGGGGAAGCCCTCTTCGGTCAGCTTCTTGGCACCCATGTAGGAGCCGTCACCGCCGATGACCACCAGGGCGTCGATGCCGTGTTTCTTCAGGTTTTCGACCGCTTCGGCACGGACTTTCGGATCCTTGAAGGCGGGGAAACGGGCGGAGCCGAGGAATGTACCGCCACGGTTCACGACGTCGGAGACGCTGTGACGCTCGAGCTTGACGATACGGTCCTGGTGCAGACCGAGGTAGCCATCATAGATGCCGTAAACTTCCAGGCCATGATGCAGACCGGCGCGCACCACGGCGCGGATGGCTGCGTTCATACCCGGTGCGTCACCACCACTGGTCAAAACACCAATACGTTTGATTTGTTTGGTCATGAGTGCCTCTGGATCTGAGTTGTCGAAAATCAAGATTCTGAAAAATACGGCTGGCCGCTTTTACTATATCGGCTTTCCTATGGCGAGAGGGTCCATAGGAAAGCGATATGCAAAGAGGGGCGGGGCCCCTCTTTGCTTGGCGCTTACTTGGCGGCGCCAGCGATGATCTGGGAGAAGTCGTCCACTTTCAGGGACGCGCCACCCACCAGGCCACCGTCGATGTCCGGCTGGCCGAACAGGTCGGCAGCGGTGGCGCCAGTCACGGAGCCGCCGTACAGGATCTGTACCTTGGCAGCCACGGCTGCATCAAAACCGGCCAGGTATTGACGGATGTGAGCATGCACGGATTGTGCGATCTCCGGGGTGGCGGTCTTGCCGGTGCCGATGGCCCATACCGGCTCGTAAGCGATGACGGCGTTCTCGAAGGAGGCGATGCCGCAGCGATCGATCACGGCCTTGAGCTGGGTCTCGACCACCTGGTTGGTGGTACCGGCTTCGAACTGGGCCAGGGTTTCACCGATGCACAGCACGGGGATCAGGCCGCCCTTCTGGATGGCTTCGTACTTGGCAGCCACCACGTCGTCGGTCTCTGCGTGCAGGGTACGACGCTCGCTGTGACCGACCAGGGAGTAGGTGCAGCCGAAGGCTTTGAGCATGGAGGGGGCGTTTTCGCCGGTGAAGGCGCCGGACTCGTGAACGTCGGCGTTCTGGGCACCGTAGGCGATCTTGCTGCCGGCGGTCAGCTGTTCAACCAGACCCAAAAAGATAACCGGCGGGCAGACGGCCACTTGCACGGAAGGATGAGCGGCAGCGGCCGGGGTCAGTCCTTTGATCAGGGCTTCTACAGAAGCCTTGGTGCCGTTCAGTTTCCAGTTACCCATTACCAGGTGCTGTCTCATCTTCTATATCTCCTAGGCATTTGATTGCGCAACATTATATGAATTGAACCGAGCCCAAGATAGCTGACCCGGCGGCAAATGACGTAATTTTTTTTCGCTTTCCTGATCCAAATCAGGAATGCAAGGCGCGATTGCTCACTCGGTGACCTGCCCACGCAAACGGGCCCACCATACCCCAATCCACTCGTGAATGGCAGCCTCGGAATACATCAGATAACGCCCCTTGGGCAGGTAGCTGTAGAGGGGTTGCGGCTCCTGACTCTGCTTGGCGGTGTAATCGGTGGGAGCAGGCACTGCATCGAGTCCCTGACTGCGATAGAGGGCCATGGCCCGGGGCAGGTGGGTGGCCGAACTCACCAGCGCCACCCGCTTGCCGTTGAGGTGGGCGGCGATGCTGACCGCCTCGTCATGGGTGTCTTTGTTGTTTTCAAACAACGTCATGCGCGCACGCGGGATGCCAAGGCTTGCCGCCATGCGGGCGTTGACCTCGGCGTTCGACAGGGAATCCCCGGCCACGGCGCCGGAGAAGACCAGCTCGGCCTCTGGATAGGCCAGGGCCAGGCGAACCCCTTCCAGGGTGCGCGCCAGGGAGATGTTGTTTTGCCAGGCGCGCTCTGGGATGGCCGGATCGCTCACATGACCGTTGCCCAGCACGACGATGGCCTGGATGTCAGGATGCTGGCTCACCTCGAAGGGGGGATAGGTCTGCTCCAGGCTGCGGGCCAGCTCGTAGCTCACCGGCCGCGTCCCCATCAGGGCGATGATCACCAAGGAGAGGGTCGCCAGCAGCCTGCCGCTTTTTTGAAAGCGGGTGAACCAGAGCAGCACGAGCGCCAGCACCAACAAGGAGAGAGAGAAGGGGAGCGGCATCAGCAGATGGCCCAGCCATTTCTTGATGACAAAGAAGTTGAGCTCGAACACGACAGACACGTCCTTGAGTTTTCAGCAAATTCGGGATGTGACAGAATACCCCTCTTTTTTCCTGTGGCCCAATCCTGTGTGGTTCCTCCTGCGGCCCTCATGGCGGGGCGGTCGAAGATGAGTGTGTCTTGAAGCAAGATCAGAGTTTTGACGGGCGCGCGGACAAGTTCGCTCGCAACATTTACGACTCCACCAAGGGGCGCATTCGCACCACCATTGTCTGGAGTGACATCGAAGCCTGCCTGGCGCGCCTGGGCAACCGGCCGCTGCGCATCCTGGATGCCGGCGGCGGCTTTGGCTACTTCGCCCAGAAACTGGCGGCCATGGGCCATCAGGTGGAGCTGTGCGATTTGTCGGCAGAAATGCTGGATCTGGCCCGGGAGCAGATCGCCCAGAAGGGGTTGGAAGACAGAATTCGTCTCATCCATTGCCCCATTCAGGATCTCAAGCACCAGGTGACCGGCACCTTCGATCTGGTGCTCTGTCACGCGGTACTGGAGTGGCTCGCCGAGCCGCGCCAGACCTTGCTGGGTCTGTTCCCTTTCGTCAAGGCAGGGGGCATACTGTCGCTGCTTTTTTACAATCGTCACGGCCTCCTGTTCCAGAGCCTGGTGGTGGGCAATTTTGACTATGTGCGCCTGGGCCTTCGCAAGAAACGCCAGACAGCCCTGACTCCCACCAATCCCCAGTTGCCGGAGCAGGTCTATGACTGGATAGGCCGGGGGGGATTGCGGATCATCGGCAAGACCGGGGTGCGCGTCATCCACGACTACATGCGCCACAAGCAGGATCAGGTCGAAAAGTTCGAGGACCTGCTGGCCATGGAGCAGCAATATTGCCGCCAGGAGCCCTTTGTTTCCCTGGGGCGCTACATCCATGTGATGGCCCAGAAACCGGCCGGTTGAGCCCCACCGGCGTGAATACGATGCGGGATCCAGCCGCCGGGGCGCCACCGACCCCGACCTATATCACCACGGCGGGCGAAGACCTGCCGACTATAACAACGAGATGATAACGTCATGATGAGTACATCCCGTACCCTGCCAGAGACGGTGGGATGGGTCAGACAGGAGGGGTTGGCGCTGAACCTCCCCACCGACAGGCTGGCCTTTCTGATAGCGATCAAGACGCTCTCCGAGGACGAGTCTGATCTCTCGGAGGCCGCGCTGCACGACGCCTTTGGCTATGTCAGCAGTGCCTTCGGCCAGATGGACGAGACCCTCACCGGTCGCGCCAACAACGCCATCAACGATCTCATTCGCCAGCAACTGCTGTCGCGTTTCACCACCGACATGGTGGCGGGGGAGAGCCTCTACCGCCTGTCGCGCCTTGGCATGAGCATCGTCGATTTCTTCATGGATCAGCGCCAGGTGGACTCCATCAAGCTCTCCATCCTGCTCGAGCACCTGGCGGCCGAGCTCGACACCGCCCGCAAGGCGGCGCTCGAGACCAACACCCGGGAGCAGTGGGACGCCGAGGTGCTGCCGCGTCTCTCCTTCTCCCTGGAAGAGACGCTCGGGCGCATCGATCTCACCCAGCGCGCCATGGACGAGCAGCAAAACCAGGTCAAGAGCGAGATCGCGGCCCTGCTGACCCAGAACTGGGTCGATGCCATCCACAGCTGCGAGAAGCTCCTGCACGAGACCGGCCAGACCCTGCGCGAGTTGCAGGACACCCTAGACGCCGCCGGCCACCGCCTGCAGGCGGGGCTGCTCAACATTCAGGAAGCGGCCCAGGGGCGTGATGATCTGTTCCACGTCGAGGAGCTGACCCACGCCCTGCAGGGGCGTCTGGACGTCATCACCGCCTGGGGCCAGCAGTGCATCGAGCTCTGGTCCCGTTATGACAGGCACGTTCACAAGTTCATCCGCAACGCCATCGACATGGACAAGAACCGCGCCTTCAGCCAGCGGCTGCGGGAATCCATCCGCAACTTCGAGCAGCACAGCTGGTTGTTGCGGGTGGCCGAAGAGCCCCGTTTGCTGGAGCTGCGGGATGAAACCATCGCCATCCACGACGAGGAGGTGACCGGCGAGGTGCCCCTCGAGATGGAGTACGTGGAGATGGTGGACATCAACCAGGAGCTGGCGGAGCGCATCGAGCGCTACCTGGCCCGCTACCCGGAGCAGGGAGATCGGCTGGATCTTGCCGACGTGCTGCGGGAATACCTGCTGGACTACCCGGCTCATGCCCACTTCGACGTGGCGCGCCTCCTGATCGATCAGGCCGTGCGTCTCGGCCATGCCAGCGGTGAGCGCGAACACCACCGCCAACCCGCATGGAAACCCATCAACCAAGCTGGATCCAAGGTTCAGGCCTATGTCATCGATCAATACTGAATTCCCCTTGCCCCTGCGTCTCGCAGAGGCCATCGCCAACCCCTTGTTTCCGCGCATCGACACCGCCCTGCGCTCCGGTCGCCACATCAGTGCCGACGAATTCGAGCAGCACTCTGCCCTGGTGGAGTACCACCAGGAGCTGGAGATCTTCTACGGCCGCTATCAGGTGGAACTCATCAAGGCGCCGGAAGGCTTCTTCTACCTGCGTCCGCGCCCGAGCGCCGACATCGGAACAACAGTGTTATCTGAGCTCGATATGCTGGTGGGCAAGGTGCTCTGCTACCTGTTCCTGAGCCCGGACAGGCTCGCCTCTGAAGGGGTGTTCGCCATGGGCGAGCTGCAAGAAGAGGTGCTGAGTCTGGCGGACGAGAAGCAACTGCTGCGCATGGTCAACAGCCGCTCCGGCGGCACGGATCTGGACAAGAAGAAGCTCCTCGAGAAGATCCGCACCTCCATGCGTCGCCTCAAGCGCCTCGGGATGATCACCCCCCTTGGCAACAGCGACAAATTCCGGGTCAACGAATCCGTGTTCCGCTTCGCCGCCGATGTGCGCTCCGACGAGGATCCTCGCGCGGTGCAACTGCGGATGATCCAGGAAGGGGAGGCCATCTTCCACGACGACGAGATGCCGAGCAGCGATTCCCTGTTCGAGGATATCGAAGAGGATCTGGACGAAGAGCAGCTGGAGCTGGAGGTGGAAGATGATCTGCAACGTTAATGTGCCGGCACTGATGGTGTCGGCCGGTTTGATGGAGAGTGTGGCGTGAGAGGCAAATTCAAATCCCTGACCATGGTCAACTGGAACGGCTTCTTCGCCCGCACCTTCGATCTCGACCAGCTGGTCACGACCCTGTCCGGCGGCAACGGCGCGGGCAAGTCCACTACCATGGCGGCCTTTATCGCGGCCCTCATTCCCGACCAGTCACTGCTCCATTTCCGAAACACCACGGAGGCGGGCTCCTCCAGCGCGTCCCGCGACAAGGGGCTCTACGGCAAGCTGCAGCGCGGCCACTGCTATTCGCTGCTGGAAGTGATGAACAGCCGCGAGCAGCGGATCTGGGTCGGTGTGCACCTCGAACAGGTGGCCAACCGTGACAACAAGGTCAACATCACCCCGTTCGCCCTGGTGGATGTGCCCGAGCACCTGGCGCCCACGGATCTGCTGCTGGAGAAGCTCGATGACGGCAAGGGCCGGGTACGTGCCTTCGCCGATCTGAAAGGGGCGGCAGCGGAGCTTGGCGCCATCAAGGTCGCCAAGTTCAATACGGTGACCGATTATCACAACTTCATGTTCGAGTTCGGCATCACCCCGAAGAAACTGCGAGATCAAAAGGATCGCGGCAAGTTCTACCGCCTGATCGAAGCCTCCCTTTACGGCGGTATTTCGTCTTCCATCAGCCGCTCCTTGCGTGAATACCTGCTGCCGGAGAACTCCGGGGTACGCAAGGCGTTCCAGGACATGGAGGCGGCCATCTACGAGAACCGCCGCACCCTGGAAGCCATCAAAGAGACCCAGGGTCAGCGGGATCTCTTTAAGAATCTCATCACCGAGACCACCCACTATGTGGCCGCGGAGTATGTGCGGGGCGCTGCGGAGAAGAGCCGTCTCTCCGAGCTGGCCCTCAAGGCACGCTCTGAGCTCGCCGGCAAACGCCGTCTGCTGGCCGAGGAGAAACAGCGCGCCATCTATCTGGCGGACGAGGTGGATCAGCTCACCAACCGCGAGAAGCTCCTGACCGACGAGCTGGAGTCCGCCGCCGAGCACCTGGCCAAGGTGATGGCGGCCGTGGCCCTGCAAAAGAAGATTGCCCTCTATCGCGCCGATCTGGCGGAGCTCAACGACAAGCTCGAGCAGCAGCAGGCGGTGGTGGAAGAGATCCACGGCCAGTTGCTGGAAGTGGAGGAGCGCAAGGAGCTGGCCCAGGCAGAGGTGGACAGCCTCAAGACCCAGCTGGCCGACTACCAGCAGGCGCTCGATATCCAGCAGACCCGCGCCATCCAGTACCGTCAGGCGGTGCAGGCCCTGGAAAACGCCCGCGAGCAGTGCGAACTGCCGGGGCTCGAGCCTGCGAAGGCGAGCGACACCCTGCATCAGTTCCGCGCAGCCGAGCAGAGCCTCACCAGCCGGGTGCTGGGGGCCGAGCAGCAGCTGGCGCTGGCCAAGGCGGCGGTGGCCGAACACGAAGCGGCGCTGGCGCTGCTGCTCAGCATCGCACCCGAGACAGTGCGCGAGGCTGCCTGGCCCACCGCGCAGGGGCTGCTCAAGCGCCACATCGAAGACAAGGCCCGCATTGCCCAGGGGCAGGGTCTGCGCGCCGCGCTGGCTCGCCTCGAGAAAGAGAGCGAAAGCCAGAAGACGCTCTTGCGGCTGCGAGACGAGCTGGCCCAGGCGTCTGGTCAGCACATTGCTAGCCAGGACGAGCTGGAGATCTTCCTCGAAGCCCAGCGCACCCGCCAGGAGGAGCTCTCCGAGCAGCAGGCAGAGGCCAATCAGCGCCGCGCCAGCCTCGAGCATCAGGGCACTCAGCTGGGTCGCGATATCGCGGAACTGACCAAGCTGGCCCCGCGCTGGCTCAAATCCTTTGAAAAACTCGAGCAACTGCGCGAGCAGAGTGGCTTGGCCTTGGCCACCGCCGAAGAACTCTCTTCCGGCATGCAGAGCGTGCTCGACAAGGAGCGGGAGTTCGAGCAGGAGAGCAACCGCATTCAGGGCCAGAAACAGGCGCTGGAGATGCAAATTCGCAACCTGCAGCTGGGTGCCGGCGAGGCGGATCCCCGTCTTGCCCGCATCGCCGAGCAGGTGGGGGGCGTGCTGCTCTCGGACGTCTATGACGACATCTCCATCGATGATGCCCCTTACTACTCCGCGCTCTACGGCCCGGCTCGCAGCGCCCTGGTGGTGCTCGACCTCGAAGGCGCCATCGAGCGGCTGAAAAAGCTGGAAGATTGCCCGGAAGATATCTACCTCATCCAGGGCAACCCAGACTCCTTTGACGAGGATCTGGTGGAAGCGGATGAGCTGGGGGACGCCGTGCTGGTGCGCACCAGCAAGCGTCAGGTGCGCTTCTCCCGCTACCCCGAGCTGCCGCTGTTTGGCCGCGCCGCCCGGGAAAAACGGATCGAGCAGCTCGATCTTGAGCGGGAAAACCTCATCGAGGGCTACGCCAAGGCCGCCTTCGAGCAGCAGAAGTACCACCGTCTCTACGGCCACTTCCGCGACTTTATCGGCCAGCATCTGGATATCGCCTTCCGCCCGGACCCCGAAGCCGAGGTGCAGGCCAAAAAGGCCGAGCAGCGTAAGCTGCAAGAAACCATCGCCGAGTGCGACAAGCAGCTGAGTGATGCCAAAGCAGCCGCTGCCCAGCTGGCCCGCCATATCCAGCTGGTGCAGGGGATGCTGCCCTTTGCCCACCTGTTTGCCGAGGCAGACCTGGCGGCCCGCCTCGAGGCGGCTCACGCCGACGTGGAGGCGCTTAAAACAGCCGAAGCCTTTATCGCCAAACACGGCAAGGCGCTGGAAAAACTCGAGACCCAGGTGCAGGTGCTGCGCCAGGATCCCCAGGATCTGGCGGCCCTGCAGGCGGCCTTTGACGAGGTGAGCGACCTGCTGGCCGAGCAGAAGCGCCGTTGCTACGCCCTCGATCAGCTGGTGGCCCGTTTGCCGCACTTTGCCTATCAGGATGCACAAGACCTGCTTGGCAAGGCGTCCGAGATGAGCGAGCGACTCAAAGAGAAACTCAAGGCGGCAGAGCTTGCCGCCCGCACCGCCGGTGAGCAGCACAAGCAGATCACCCAGCGCCACACCGAGGCGCTGCAACTGCGCACGGCGCTCGATTCCAGCGCCTCGGCCAAGGGGCAGACCCTGGCGGAGTTCGAGCAGGAGCTGGCGGCCATGGGGCTGACCCTGTCGGATGACATGGAAGAGAAGGCCCGTGCCCACAAGAAAGAGGTTGAAGAGCTGCTCATCCGCACCCGGACCCGCCGCACCAGCGCCGAGGCCCAGTTGCAGGTGTGCAAGCGCGAAATCGAATCCCTTGGCGGTCGTCTCAAGCTCGAAGGCAAGGATTACTACAGCGCCCGCAAATCCCTGGTGGGTCACAAGGCGAGCTGGTCGCGGGTGGTGCGTCTGGCACGGGAGACCGACGTCGAGAAGCGTCTGAACAAGCGCGAGCTGGCTTATCTTGACAGCGACGAGCTGCGCTCCATGTCGGACAAGGCCCTCGGCGCCCTGCGGGTGGCGGTGGCCCACGACGAGGCCCTGCGCGATGCGCTGCGTCTGTCGGAAGGCAACCGCAGCGCCGAGCAGAAGGTCGCCTTCTACGTGCAGGTCTACCGTTACCTGAAAGATCGCATCCGCAACGACATCATCCGCTCGGACGATCCGGTTGAAGCCATCGAGGAGATGGAGATCGAGCTGGCGCGCCTCGCCGATGAGCTCAAGCAGCGGGAAACCCATCTGTCCCTCTCCTCCCACGAGGTGGCGGCCAAGATCACCAACATCATCCGCCGGGAGCAGAACCGCATCCGGGTATTGAACCAGGGCCTGCAGAACATCGCCTTCGGTCTGGTGCGCGGAGTGCGTCTCAACGTCAATATCCGCGAGGCCCACACTCGCCTCCTGACCGCACTCGCCGATCAGAGCGCCATGCACAACGATCTCTTCGCCGACAAGGAGCTCAGCTTCTCCGAGGCCATGGCCAAGCTCTTCCAGCGTCTCAATCCGCAGGTGGAGCAGGGGGAGCGCAACTATCAGGTGATGGGGGACGTGCTGCTGGATTATCGCAACTACCTGGAGCTGGAGATCGAGGTGCAGCGCGGGGCCGACGGCTGGCTGCGTGCCGAGAGCGGCGCCCTCTCCACCGGCGAGGCGATCGGCACCGGTCAGGCCATCCTGCTCATGGTGCTCATCAGCTGGGAGGAGGAGTCCCGCCGTCTGCGCGGCAAGGACATCGCTCCCTGCCGCCTGTTGTTCCTGGACGAAGCGGCGCGGCTTGATGGCAAATCCATCGCCACCCTGTTCGAGCTGTGCGAGCGCCAGGACATGCAGCTACTTATCGCGGCGCCGGAGAACATCAGCCCCGAGAAGGGCACTACCTACAAGCTCATCCGCAAGGTGCAGGGCAAGCACGAACATGTGCATGTGGTGGGGCTGCGCGGCTTTGGCTTCGCCGACGACAAGCTCATCGCCTGACTCTGATGGGCAAATAGCAAGAGAAAAGGGAGGCATTCGCCTCCCTTTTTATTGGGAAAATATGGCAAAGTAGCGACGCTGCCTGTGATGGGATAAGGCTACGGATGAACGGGCTTGCCCGGTTCTGGTTAATAAGTATCCCTCTTGTTGTGCTGGGTTGCGGACGCAGATCGGAGGGTGTTTGTGTGCGCGAGTTGGCAAACGCGAGCAGAGAAGTGGCACCTTGATTGTCTCTTGGCTGTAACAGTGGTGATTTAAAGCCTGTGTTTATTGCAACAATCGCGGCGACCACTGCGTTGGCAACTGGGCTGGGCCCCATGATGGCAAGGGGCCGCCTACATTGCGGTGGCTTGCCGGTATGGGGAGAATCTACCCGTTACTGCGACGCGATATGATCAGCCGGGCTATCTATCCGGCAAGGTGAGCGAGGAGAAGTAGATGCGCGGCATCGGGAGAGAAGGAGTGGTGCAATCGGCCTGCAAAGGGGGGGCTGTTGCTTGTCTGCCTGCTGCTGGCAGCCTGTAGCAGCCGTTATGACGAGAGCCACGGCGGCAGCTGGCGCGGCTAAAGCGAGACCGGTTACGCCAGCTATTATGCCGACCGTTATCACGGTAAAAAGACCGCCAGCAGCGAGATCTATCTCAATAACCTCAGTAGCGCTGCCCATATGGAATTGCCCTTTGGCTCCATGGTGCGACGGGTCACCAACCTCGCCAACGGCAAGAGCGTAGTGGTCAAGGTCAATGATCGCGGCGCCTTTAAAAGCGTGCGAATTATCGATCTCTCTAAATCCGCCTTCGGCTCCATCGGCAATATTCGCGAAGGAGTTATCACAAGGTAAATGTTGAGGTGTTGTGACCACTTACGATGTCGCAGAGTCTGGTGGAATATGGTGGGCTCTGCAGATCGTAATGTCCTTGCAGCAGATGGCAGCTGGAAACATACACAGGGATGAATAAAGCATGGCTATGGACACTTTCGCGTTTCGCAAACAATGGCGCATGACGAAGGCGCGCATTCAAGCCACCTGGTTCTGGCGTGTGTTCGGCATCCGTGCCATGCAAAAGGGGTGGACCAAGTTTCTGGTGGCGGTAGCCATCATGGCCGGCTTCTGGAGCGTGTTTTTTTACGTTGAATTGCTTAACCCCATCCTGCCGCTGGAACAGTTGACGAAAAATGAGGGGGTGCTTGTGCAGGTTTATAAGCCCCTCCGTACTGCACATAACTCCGCGATCAGGATCCTGACGGACCCGGGAGAGGAAATAGCCTATCGAGGTAGTATCTATAACAAAGCAGCGTTGCTTGCCGCAAAAGGAAAACGGGTCACGGTCTGGAGTCAGCCTTATTACAGATTTTGGTGGCCCTTTTATTTCGAACAGGCGTGGCAGGTGCAGGAAGGTGAGCAGGTCTTGATAAGTTATGAAAATACGTACAAAAGCCTACTGCGTTATAGGCCAAGCGACGAATGGCTGGCCCAGCACTTGTTGATATTGACCATCCTCTCCTTAGCTATTGTGGCTTTGGCTTGCCACAAGGGAGTGACAGCAGAGTAATTGTTATTTTTAAATCGTTCATCGCCAGTGATGGGGAAATGATCTCTATGAATCACACAATGCCGGGTGAATTTATCCAGTTTTACGGGTAACCAGAGGGCGGTGCAGTTTTATGAGCGCCTTGGTTACAAGGTGGAGGAGGGGGATCAGGGATAAATACAGTATGACTATGGAATTTTTTGAATTACGCAAACAATGGCGCATGACGAAGGTGCGCATTCAAGCCACCTGGTTCTGGCGTGTGTTCGGTGTCCGTGCCATGTAAAAGGGGTGGACCAAGTTTCTGGTGGCGGTAGCCATCGTGGCTGGCTTCTGGAGCCTTTTTTCATACGTTCAATCACTTAACCCAGCCTTACCGCTGGAACAGTTGACGAAAAATGAAGGGCTGATTGTGCATGTTTACCAGCCCCTTCGTACTGCACACGGCTCCACGATCAGGATCCTAGCGGACTCAGGAGAGGTGTACAGATCTAGTTATCACCTGACAGGGGCTGACGGGTGAACACACAAACGGGAGGCCTGGGCCTCCCGTTTTCCATGGGAAATGTGAGAGAGTAGGCCCCTGTTAACGGAAGCCCGACTGGCGATGCTGGTCGCTCTGTCCCATCGAGGAAGCAACGCATGACGACGCGACAAAAAGGGCTGCTGGCCTCCCTGTGCCTGCTGCTGGCCGCCTGCAGCAGCCAGCCTGATGCAGGCAGTGCGGGCAACTGGCGAGGCTATAGCGAGACGGGGCTCGCCTCCTATTACGCCGATCGCTACCACAACAAGCGTACCGCCAGCGGGGAGCCTTACCAGCGCCACGCCAACACCGCCGCCCACATGACACTGCCCTTCGGCGCCCTGGTGAGGGTCACCAACCTCGCCAACGGCAAGAGCGTGGTGGTGCGGGTCAACGACAGGGGCAATTTCCCCCGCGGGCGCATCATCGATCTCTCCAAAGCGGCGTTCAGCGCCATCGGCAATCCCCGATCCGGGCTTATCAAGGTCAGGATTGAGGTGCTCTAGTCGCCGGTTCTGCATGTGCCCGAGCCCCTCCATACCAGGGCCGCTGGAAGAGGGTGCTTCCCAGTGATCGCGGGCCACCTTCTTCATTCCATTGGTGAGGTTGCCAACGCGGCTTCCCATTTTCCGGTGTGCCATTAAGATAGCCAAACGAAAAACAGGGCGTCTTTGCCATCTGGCGGCAACCGGGCATGACATGGTGTGCGAGACACCCCTTCAACCCCTGCCCATGTTTTGTCGCTAAGGAGCAGGCTATAAAGTGAGACGTCATTCACAGGGAGGATCAGAACATGACTGACAAACGCGCCATTCAGGCAACGGCCATCCCCGAGCACAAGGCAAAGTCCCTCTATCCGGAGCCCTTTGCCTCCCTGGTCAAGCACCGCACCCGACGCAGGCTGGGGGATCATTTCGGCCTCGCCAATTTCGGGGTCAATCTGACGACCCTGGCACCGGGGGCTATCTCGGCGCTCAAGCACCATCACGGCCTGCAGGACGAGTTCGTCTATGTGCTCTCGGGCAATCCCACCCTGCGCCACGGGGAGGAGGAGTACCGGATGTCGCCGGGGGAGTGCATCGGCTTCAAGGGGGGCAGCGGCCTGGCCCACCAGTTGCTCAACCACGGTGAGGTGGACGCCGTCTATCTCGAGGTGGGGGACAGGCTGCCAGGGGACACCGTCGACTATCCCGATGACGATCTGGCCCTGGTACAGGGGGCCGATGGCGCCTGGTCAGCCAGACACAAGGATGGCAGCCCCTACTAGGGGCGCCTCTTCGCGCAATGAGAGAGACCTCCATGGTGTTCAGCCCCTTTTCTGCTGTCAGGGCAGAGGATTTTCTGCCGCTGCTCAACGACGAGACGCTGCGAAAGCACCTGATCCCTCACCCGCTTTTCGATGTGGCCGGGGTGCGCGACTGGATGGCGCACAAGCTGGGAGTCGACGCCCGGCCAGGCTGCCGCGTGCGTGCCATCTTCCTCGACGGCACCCTGGCGGGGTGGTGCGGCATCCAGCCCGATGACGAGGGGGTGGAGCTTGCCATTGTGCTCGCCAGGGGCGGCTGGGGAAGCGGCGTGGCGATTTTCAACGAGATGATGGGGTGGGCGAGGGAGCTTGGCCATCGGACGATCCTCTTTCACTTGCTGGATACCCGCCCGCCTTATCGATCCCTCGCCAGACGGGCCATCTGGGTGAGGAAAACGCGCCTGGGCGAACACCCTTTCACCACCTATTGCCTTGACGTTGAGCGCTGGTCTGCAGGCCCTTAGCCTGGACCAGGGGGCAGCAAGCCGTGCCGCCTCCTGGCGGGTCCCGTTGCCACCCTTTGCGCCATGATCCCTCCCACTCGTTTGTTCCTCCGTGCACGGCGTGGTTATCCACCCCGTTGAACACAGTGTTCATTCTGCCCCCCTATATGGCCCCCACCGTCCTGCCTACACTGGGCAACGTCTGATGGGGGCGCATCCGGCAGTATAAATCGCTGTCCAGGTTGCACTCTCTGGCGTATTGACGATGTACAACGGAGAAAACTGGATGAAAAAAGAGACAGACAAACTGGTATCGATCGCGGTGCTCAAGGCCCGTGACGGCATGGGAGAGCGCCTTCGCGATGCCCTGCTTACCTTGATTGACCCCACTCGCCAGGAGCCGGGCAACCTCGATTACGTGCTGTTCGAGTTGAAGGATGAACCCGGCACCTTCTACATGCGGGAAGCCTTCGTGAGTCAGGCCGCCCTGGATGCCCACTGTGAGACCGCGTATTTCCAGGCTTTCGCTCGCCAGGCGGACGAACTGCTGGCCGAACCCCTTCGGCTTGTCTTCATGGAAGAAGTGAGCCCCTGATCCTTGCCGCAGAGCCCGATGATCCCCTCATCGGGCTTTTTTCCTTCAGCCTCGCTCCGGCAGGTTCATCTGCTCGCTCATGGTGTCGATGAAGTGGTGGATGGCGGTGGTCGTCGGCTGCCCGGCCAGGGGCGGAGCATGGAGCACGCAGAGATCGGCGGGGATCCCCTGCTCGAGGCGGATGAAGCGCACGTGGGGCCACTTCTGGCGGGCGTAGCTCGCGGGCACAAGGGCCACCTGCTGGCTGGTGGCCACCACGGCCATCAGGGTATTGGGCTCCACCACCTCCTGACGCAGGCGGGGGTAAAAGCCCTCCACCAGGCAGGCGTTGATGATGAGATCCGTGGAGGCGGAGTTGGCGCGGCTCATCAGCACGAAGGGCTCTGCGGCGAGTTCAGGGAGGGAGACCCGCTTGCGATCCCGCAGGGGATGCTCGTCCGATACCACCAGCACCATGGACTCCCGATAGACGGTCTCGGCCTGCAGCGGGTGGATGTTGAGGGTGTCGGCGAAGCGGGCGAGGCCGATGTCTATCTCCTTGCTGGCCAGCGCCTGCTTCTGGCGCTCGGGGGAGAGCTCGGTGAAGGAGATCTCGCACTCGGGGTGGCGCTGGTGACACTGGCGGATCACCTCGCCAAAGCCGGCCCAGAAGATGGAGCTGACCAGCCCGATGCGGATCTGGTTGCGCTCCATGCGCCCCGCCTGCACCACCCGGTTGAGGCCGCTCTCCAGCACGTCGAACAGGCGATCGCATTCGGCCTGCAACAGGCGCCCTGTGGGGGTCAGGTTCACCTGGCGGGTGTGGCGCTCAAACAGGGTCACCCCCAGCAGGGATTCGAGTTCCTTTATCTGGGCGCTGAGCGGCGATTTGGAGACATTGAGCCGCAGGGCTGCCCGGCTGAAGTGGCCCTGGCTGGCCACTTCATGGAAGTAACGCAACATCTTGAGGGTGACGCGATCGCGCCATTGGGTGTCCGGGAACATGGTCTCTCCAGGCTTGAGGTGTGAGATCGCCGTCAAAGTTCGGGCACGGGAATGGCGGGGCAGGGAGGCAGGTCCCGCCTTAAACCGCGATCCGCATCACTCCGGTTTTCCCCCTCCGGCGACCCGTTTGACGGTGAAATGGCATGAAGCAGCGGTTTTTGGGCCATTTCGGGTGCGTCATTACCCCACTACGCCGGTCATTGTGTTGTATATCGGGATAATCAGGCCGATTTTAGCGATTTTTGTCGTCCAATACCTCCCCTAGAGTGAGCGTCATGTCTCATTCACAGCCTCAAGAGGTACAACTCATGCAACAAGATCCGGTACTCAACGCCGTCGCCACCATTCTTGCCCGCAAGCCGGGGTTTGCCCCCCGCGCCGCCATGATCCTGGGCTCCGGCCTCGGCGTGCTGGCCGATGCGCTGGAGGAGAAGGTCACCATTCCCTACGAGGAGCTGGATGGCTTCCCGGTCAGCACGGTGGTCGGTCACAGCGGCGAGCTGGTGCTCGGCAAGCTGCACGGGGTAGATGTGGTCTGCATGAAGGGGCGCGGCCACTACTACGAACACGAGACCATGAAGGTGATGACTACCCCGGTGCGCACCTTCAAGCGCCTGGGCTGCGAGCTGCTGCTGGTAACCAACGCGGCCGGCTCGCTGCGCCCGGAGCGCATCGGGGTCGGCTCCCTGGTCATCTTCAACGATCACATCAACACCATGCCGGGCACCCCCATGACGGGCGCCAATGACGAGGCCTACGGCCCGCGCTTCTTCAGCCTGGCCAATGCCTATGACAAGGGGTTGCGCTGCGAGGCGCTGGCGCTGGCCGAGCGGGAGGGGATCGCCGTCAATCAGGGGGTGTTCGTCTCCTACAGCGGCCCCTGTTTCGAGACCGCCGCCGAGATCCGCATGATGCAGATCATCGGGGGCGATGTGGTGGGGATGTCGGTGGTGCCCGAGGTGGTCAGTGCCGCCCACTGCTCGCTGCCGGTGCTGGCCATCTGCGCCATCACCAACATGGCGGAGGGGCTTGGCGACGTGCAACTCTCCCACGAGCAGACCCTCAAGTGCGCCAAGCTGGCGGAAGCGGACTTCATCCGCCTCATCAACGCCTTCATCCAGCACCACTTCCAGTAAGCAGGGAACGACCAGGAGGTCAGATATGTTTGCAGCAGGATTTCTCGGTATGGCGGCGCTGATCCTCATCGCCGTGCTCGCATCGACCAACCGCAGGGCGATTCGCCTGCGCACCGTGGGGCTGGCGCTGGCCTTGCAGGTCGCCATCGGCGCTCTGGTGCTCTATGTGCCGCTGGGGCGCCGGGCGCTGGAGGGGATGGCCCACGGGGTCGAGGCCGTGCTGGCAAGCGGCAAGGCGGGTATCCACTTCCTGTTTGGCAACCTGGTCAACTTCTCGGTGGATGGCATCGGCTTCGTGTTTGCCCTCAACGTGCTGCCGCTGGTGGTGTTCTTCTCGGCGCTCATCGCCGTGCTCTACTACCTCGGCATCATGCAGGTGGTGATCCGCATCATCGGTGGCGCCATGGCGCGGCTGCTTGGCACCTCCCAGACCGAATCCATGTCGGCGGTGGCCAACGTCTTCGTCGGCCAGAGCGAGGCCCCGCTGGTGGTCAAACCCTACATGCCCAGTATGAGCGATTCGGAGTTCTTCGCCGTCATGTGCGGCGGCATGGCCTCGGTCTCCGGCACCGTGCTGGCGGGCTACGCCATGATGGGAGTGGACATGCAGTACCTGCTGGCGGCCTCCTTCATGGCGGCGCCGGGCGGGATCCTGTTTGCCAAGCTGATCATCCCCGAAACCAGCCAGCCGGATTACGTCTTTGACAACCGCATCCAGTTTGATGGCAAGAAGCCGGAGAACGTGCTGGCAGCGGCAGGCGAGGGTGCCAGCAGCGGCCTCAAGCTGGCGGCGGCCATCGGCGCCATGCTGATCGCCATGATTGGTCTGGTGACCCTGGTCAACACCCTGCTGGGTGGGGTGGGGGAGATGGTGGGCATGCCGCTCTCCCTCGAGCTCATCCTGGGCTGGATCTTCTCGCCGCTCGCCTTCCTGCTCGGGGTACCGCTGGCGGACATCGGCATCGCCGGCGCCATGATCGGCAAGAAGCTGGTGGTGAACGAGTTCGTGGCCTACAGCGATCTGGCGCCCTACCTGAAAGACGCCAGCACGGTCACCGCTGCCGGTCTGCAGGTGCTGGAGGAGAAGTCCAAGGTGATCATCAGCTTCGCTCTGTGCGGCTTCGCCAACCTGGCCTCCATGGGGATCCTGATCGGTGGCCTCGGCACCCTCTGCCCGTCGCGCACCGACTTCATCGCCCGCTACGGTCTGCGTACCGTGCTGGCGGCCACCTGCTCCAACCTGATGAGCGCCGCCATCGCCGGTGTCTTCTTCTCCCTCGCCTGAGTCTCTCACCCTTTGTTTCGGGGCGCTGCGGCGCCCCTCTCTTATCCCGACAGGAGCTATTTATGAACGACGTGACTGCTTTTGAACCTGCCTGCGCTACCACAGAGGCGGCCATCCGGGCCATCCGCTTGATGGATCTCACCAGCCTCAACGACGATGACCACGATGCGCGCATCATCGCCCTCTGCCATCAGGCCCGGACCCCTGTCGGCACCACCGCTGCGGTGTGCATCTACCCGCGCTTCGTGGGGCTGGCCAGGCTCACCCTGGCGGCTCAGGGCACCCCCGAGGTCAAGGTTGCCACTGTGGTCAACTTCCCCCACGGCGACGATGATCTGGCAACCGTGTTGGCCGAGACCCGCGCCGCCCTCGCGGATGGCGCCGACGAGATCGATCTAGTGATCCCCTGGCGTGCCTTGATGGCCGGGGACGAGGCCCCCGCCCGGGCGCTGGTGCGCGGCTGCAAGGCGTTGTGCGGCGCCCGGGTGCTCAAGGTGATCATCGAATCCGGCGAGCTGCAGGAGCCTGCGCTTATCCGTGCGGCCTCCCTGCTTGCCATCGAGGAGGGGGCCGACTTCATCAAGACTTCCACCGGCAAGGTGGCGGTCAATGCCACCCCGGCGGCGTGCCATACCATGCTGGCGGCCATCGCCGAGTGCGGTGCGCAGGATCGGGTGGGGTTCAAGGCGGCGGGCGGGGTGAAAAGCGCACGGGAGGCGGCGGAGTATCTCGCCATGGCGGCCGCACTCTTTGGCGAGGAGTGGCTGGTGGCCGAGCGGTTTCGTTTCGGTGCTTCCAGCCTGCTTGGCCAGTTGCTGGCAACCCTGGGTGAGGGCAAGCTGTGCCCTGCGACCGACCACGGTTATTGATCTCTTCCGTCGGCGCCTGCGGGCGCCCTTGCTGACAGGTGTATCCCATGTCTTCACGTCCCCATGTTGCAAAGGCCCACGGCAAGGTGTTGCTGTTCACCCTGCTCATCAGCCTCTCGTTTCCCATCGGCAGCGCCCTCACCGCGGTGCTGGACCCGCTGGTGGTCACCTGGGTGCGCTACCTGCTGGCCTCCCTCATTTTCGTCGGGGTGCTGGGGTATCAGAGGGGGCTGGTGCTGCCTTCCCTGCGGGATCTTGGGCGCTACACTCTTATCTCGCTGCCGGCCCTCTGCTACTTCGTCGCCATGTTCGTGGCATTGCAGGAGACCAGCGCCCTCGATGCCAGCGCGCTCTATACCACGGTGCCGCTGATCAGTGCCCTGGCCGGCATGGTGATCTTGCGCCGCGCCATCGGCTGGGGAATGGGGCTGGCCCTGCTGGGGGGCATGGTGGCTGCGGCCCTCATCATCTTTCGCGGCGATCTGGGATTGGTGGCGAACCTCAGCCTCACTCCCGGCAATCGCATCTACCTGCTCGGCTGCGTGGCCATGGCTCTCAACCCCATCCTGATCAAGCGCTGCTACCGGGGGAGTCCTTCCTCCACCTGACCGGCTGGACCCTCATCTGCGCCACTGTGCTGCTCACCCCGATGGCGCTGCCCGGATTGCTTGAAACCGACTGGAGCCGGGTCTCCCTGCCGGTGGGGCTGGGACTTG
The DNA here is from genome assembly GCF_027705305.1 of Aeromonas sp. QDB17. NCBI lineage: Bacteria > Pseudomonadati > Pseudomonadota > Gammaproteobacteria > Aeromonadales > Aeromonadaceae > Aeromonas > Aeromonas sp. QDB17. Next base: position 257,429 of record NZ_JAPDBP010000002.1, on the reverse strand, counting down.
GCTATCTGGCTCTCTTTGCCACGGCGCTGAGCTTCTTGTTGTTCCAGCAGGGAAGCGTGGCGCTGCAACCGGAACAGGTGTCAGCCTATACCTACCTCATCCCGGTGATGGTGCTGCTCACCGGCATGCTGACCGGTGAAACAGTACACTGGGAACAGGTAGGCTGGGGGGTAGGGGGTGTGCTGCTGACCATGGTGGTCATGGTGCTGCTGCCCCTTCATGCTGGCAAACGTGAGGCGGTCTGAGGGGCCGCCTGTCGCCCTTATCAACCAGAGAGTGCGTCATGAGAAGAACCCTGATCCTGGTACGCCATGGCAAGTCGAGCTGGGAGGACGCATCTTTGTCTGACCGCGCTCGTCCTCTGGCGGCGCGCGGGCTGCGCGATGCGCCCCTGATGGGGGCTCGCCTGGCACACCTGGGGGTGAAGCCCGATCTCATCCTCTCGAGCCCCGCCTGCCGGGCCCTGACAACCGCCCGGCTGCTTGCCGCAGAGCTGGGTTATTCCACGAACCGCATCGCCATCGACGAGGACCTCTACGAGAGCGATGCCGGGGCCCTTCTCGGGGTGGTGGGGGCGCTTTCAGATGATCTCGCCTGCGTGCTGCTGGTGGGTCATGATCCTGCCTTCACCGACCTGGCCCATGGCTTTTCCTCCGGTATCACTCGTATGCCGACCTGCGCCATTGCCCGCTTCATCTTCGACGCCCCCTCCTGGTCGGCGCTCCCGTCCTGCTCGCCGGTGATGGCCGTGCTGGACTTCCCGAAGAAGGGGTAGGGGGGCGTCGGTTGCAGGCAGAAACGACAAGGGGAGCCGCGGCTCCCCTTGTCGTGGTGGTGACGGGGTCATTTGGCCGCGATGGGCCCCTTGGTGCCCGCGTCGTTGTCGACCCAGCCATCTTCTCCCTTGAGGCGGCGATCCCCCTGGATGGTGTAGATGACCATGCCCTCCTTGAACACCAGGGCCCCGTCGGATTTCCTGGCACTGACCTGCTTGTCGTTGACCCACACCTGATCCTTGTCATCGATGCGGATGTTCGCGACCGTGGCGCCCGTCTCGGGGAAGGTGGCGACCCAGTTGCCGGCGTAGGGGCTGGCGCTGGCCGCTGCGGGGGCGGCGCCAAATCCGGCGGCGGCGTTCTCGGCCTTGCTCTTGTTGATGTCACAGCCGCTGAGTTCGCTCACCTGGGTACAGCCTGAGCGCTCCAGCTTCTGCTCATAGCTCATGTTCAATCCGCCGTCGGCGGCCGGGGCGGCGGTGCCAAATCCTGCCTTGGCGTTTTCCGCCTTGCTCTTGTGAATATCGCAGCCCTGGGCTTCGGTCACCTGGGTGCAGCCGGAGCGTTCCAGCTGCTCGGCGTATTTGTGGTTGATGGCGTGAACCTGGGCGCTGCCCAACAGGGTGAGGGTCAGGATGAGCGCGGTCTGTCTGAACATGATCAATACCTCTGGCAATGGGTCATTCGGGCTTGCCGCTCCCTGGGCGGCAAGGGGCTTGCGTTGGCGAGCTGCCGCCCTCTCTCACCATAGCAGGAGGGAGCGAAAGACGATGCCTGCGTCAGCTCTGGGGAATGCGGACCCCCTTGTCGAGGTAGAGGCTGCTGTAGTGGGCGCGGTGGGTGACGAACATCACCTGATGGCGACTGCCATCGGAGAGAATGATGAAATCACCGGCCTGTGCCGGGCTTTGCAGGCGGATCTCGTGTTCGGGGGCCGTCAGCTTGTCGGCCTCCTCCCGGAAGGTGAGGGTGTAGGAATACATATGGCGCTCCACCGCAGGCTCATATACAGACACGCCTACAACTCTAGCCCCGGTGGCCGGGATCCGCGGCGCCCAAGCGGCGCCGATGGTGCAGATAATGTCAGCCGCGGTGAGGCGCGGGGATCAGGGACGACCACTGAGCAGGATGGCGCCGCCCAGGGTGATGAAGAGCCCGCCGGTGATGCGGCCAACGAGGCGCTCGCCGCGACCTGGCTTGAAGTAGCGACCGGCGCGCCTGGCCAGGGCGACATAGCACAGATGCACCAGGCTGACGATGGCGCAGATGGTCAGGTACATGGTGATGAACTGCAGCGTCAGCGGACTCTGGTGATCGAGGAACTGGGGCAGCAGGGCGCAGAGGAAGACGATGGTCTTGGGGTTGCTGGCAGAGACCAGAAAGGCTTCTCGCAACAAGGAGAGGGTGGTTCTGGTGCGTCCCCGAGCGGTGGAGGGAGAGAGCCCTTGGCCACCGGTATTGGCCGCGCGCAGCGCCTTGTAGCCCAGATACACCAGGTAGCCACCCCCCGCCAGCTTGAGGGCGACAAAGAGGGGAGGCAGGGTTTGCAGCAGGGCCCCCACCCCCATGGCGACCAGACCGATGAGGATGGCCTGGCACCCCAGGTTGCCGAGGATGCTGACAAGGGCGGCGCGCCAGCCGTGTTGCAGACCGTTCTTGACCACCAGCAGCACATTGGGGCCAGGGGTCAGGGTCGCCAGCAGATAGGCCAGCGCAAACAGCATCCAGGTATTGGGGTTCATGAACACATCCTTGGCGTCAAAGCAGGCATGATGCCAGCCTCTTCGACGAGTCGTCCAGCGGCGTCTCTCCCGGCCCCGAAGAGGATTCAGGGGAGGGCAATCCGGTGCAGCATGGTCTGCGGCTGGAAATGCAATAGGCAAGGATATGTATAAAAAAACCGCATGAAGGCAGTTTTTGATGATGCCTTCACATCGCAGATAAGCTGTCTTTTTTCTCGCCGGTCAACTAATGGCGTCGCAGCATACTGATTTCACCGATGTCGATGGATTGCCAATCGTAACCGCTGACCATCCTGCCACGAGCTTGTGGACGGGTGACGGTTTGAAAGAGCGATCTTCCTTTGGTGCGAGACAGGTCACGGTTGTGGACAGAAAGATCCCCTCTACTTGGCCATATGGAACCGCAATGAATGAGGGGGGAGGATGTCACTTTTTGATGAGCGTCGAGTGCAGGATCTCTGTGCCCGCTTGCTGGCAGACACTAATAACCAGGGATATTCTCTCGATAGCAAGCATGGCCGCGAGTTGAGAGATCTCCTGCAGGCTGTGGGTGGAGTCAAGCCAGTGGGACGAGGGGCTCGTCATGTGTTGACCTATGCTGGAAGGAATTATCTCGCAGCACAGCTGGCACAGGTTGCACCAGTGATGCCGGACAGGCGTGACACGATACGGGCTCTCGGGGTGGACCTGCCCGCACATCTAAACCAGGCCAGTTTTCATGCCCTCTGGCATGGGGACAGCAAGAGCGGGATAGATCCAGATAATGATGCTATCGACATCACGCTGACACAGGATGAAGTGATTCGACTTCGCACGCTGAGCCCGCTGTCACTCATCGGCAAGGACGGACTGCGCCACGACATGAGGGCGCAACTGGCACTATTGGGAGAGCTGGTCTTACCGGAGCGCTGCTTGAGCAAGTTACATGGCATTGAGTGGCAGGGGCGGCAACTGGTCACGGTGGAGAACAAGGGAGCTTTCGTGGATTACCCGCTGCAAGTGGGGGAGTTGTTGCTCTATGTGCCTGGCCGCAATACCAAGTTGGCACGTCAGGTATTCCCGCTGTTGCCGGCTGCCGTACCCTGGGCCCATTTTGGCGATTTGGATCAGCGCGGATTGGATATCGCTAACGAGCTGGCCCATGCCCTTCGTCGTCCGTTGGCTCTTTGGCTACCCGACACCTTGATGGCCTATGTTCATCACTATGCCCGCACTCTGATCCGCCGTCTGGAGGGGCAACCGATCAGCAGAGGCAAGATCCCATGGGAGGAGGTACCCGTGGTGAGTGAGCATGGCAAGCAACTGGAAGAGGTCCTTATATATCTGATCGAAAAGGGATTGTGGTTGGAACAGGAAGTATTGGTGCTAGCCGGAGGTTGGCAGTCATGGCCACTCGACGCGCCTTGCGGCCAACGCAGTAATGAAAAAACCGCCATCAGGCGGTTTTAATGGTTGTCAGCCCCTATTTCAGGGCTTTTTTCAGCTTTTTGATCTTGCCTTCGTGCTTGGCGATTTTCGCCTGGCGGGCGGCGATCTTCTTCTTGATCTCTTTCTTGCTGGCCATGGGGCGGCTCCTTGGTCTCGTGGGCGCCATGGAGATCAGGGTGCCCGGGGTCTTTCCATGCGTGCCGGGAAGGCCCTCTCCGTTGGCGCACTGACAGTCAGGGGAGGGGCATACCGCGGAACTGGTTTGCAGAATAGTCCAGTTTCTCGCGGGTGCCACCCGAACGGCAGGAAACAGAGGCAACAAAAAAGCGCCCCTGGGGGCGCTTCTGGCTTGAAGGGGTCGGAATCAGGCCTTCTTCAGGTAGGCGGCCACCAGCACGATCTGCATGCCGTTGACCTTGCCCTCGATGTGCAGCGGGTTGTTGGTCAGGCGAATGCCCTTGACCAGGGTGCCGCGCTTGGCAGTGAAGCCGGCGCCCTTGACGTCCAGATCCTTGATCAGGGTGACGGAGTCTCCTTCCACCAGCACGGCGCCATTGGAGTCGACGGTCGGCACGCTGTCGTCATCGTCGCTGGTCACGCCGGCGTCTGCCCAGGCCTTGACCTCGTCTTCCATGTACATCATGTCCAGCATGTCCTGGGCCCAGAGCTCGCCCCGGGCGACGAGGGCCTTCAACTGGCGCCAGGCCATCACCTGCACCGCCGGCACCTGGCTCCACATGCTGTCACCCAGGCAGCGCCAGTGGTTCACCTCCGTGGTGTCCGGCTGCTCCAGCTGGCCGCGGCAGGTGGCGCAGAGGGCCACGCTGTGGTCGTCGTCGCTGGCGGGGGAGTGCGGCACCGGGAAGGCAGTCAGCGCATGTTCTGCGCCACACAGCTCGCATTTGGCGTTTGCACGGGCTTGCAGGATGGCATTGATGGTCATGATTGGGTTCCGTTTATAGGGGTAAAGCGGCTCGCCGTGGCGGGCTGCGCGAATGAGGGGGCGGAATATAGCACAAATCCCTGCTTTTTGTCAGGCTACCAGCGGCGCACAGGCGAGTGCTTTTTGACGGCAGATCGCTAGAATGAGCCTCCCTTTTTGCGCCAAAGGACAGGTTCACCGTGCTGGCCCACCGTTTTCGACAACTGGACTGCTTGCTCACCGCCGAGCGACGCTGGTGGCAATACCAGCCCTATCACCACCTGGGGATCGCCTTTGCCCGCGAGGAGCCAGCCCTTGCGAAGTGCCTGGCAGCCCTGACCCTTGACGAGATAGCGCACCTCGACGGGGACATGGATGCGCTCTGCGCCCTGCTCGCCCCCTGGATCCCGGCGGGGGCCGAGTTGCAGGCCCTCGGCGAGCTTGCCCCTTTCGCCCCCGAGCCCGTCCAGTGCGCCAGGGCCATGGCGATGTACATGCCGGGACGCAAGCAGGGGCAGATAGAGGCCTTCACCGGCTGTCTGCCCCCCCACCAAGGTCCCTATCTGGAGTGGTGCGCTGGCAAGGGGCATCTGGGACGCCTGGTGTCGCTGCACCGTGGCGCCGAGATCCTGAGCCTGGAGTGGCAGGGGGCGCTCTGCGAGGAGGGGCGGCGGCTCGCCGCGCGCGACGGCGCCAACATGCGGTTCGTGGAGGCGGATGCCTTTGCCGCCGAGTCCGGGGCCCTCATCGCCCCGCACCATCACGCCATGGCGCTCCATGCCTGCGGCGATCTGCACACCCATCTGCTGACGCGGGTGGCCGAGGGGGGCGCCCAGGGGGTGACCCTCTCCCCGTGTTGCTACCACCTCATCAGGGGAGAGCACTACGCGCCCCTCTCCCGGGCCGCCAGGGCCAGTGCCCTGCGCCTTGGCAAGAGCGATTTGAAGCTGCCGCTGCAGGAGACGGTGACCGGCGGTGCCCGCATCGCCCGGCTGCGGGAGCGGGAGGTGGTGTGGCGCCTCGCCTTTGACTGCCTGCAGCGCCAGGTGCGCGGGGTGGATGAGTACCTGTCGGTGCCCAACCTGCAAAAGAGTCTGCTGACCGGGGGCTTCGAGGATTTCTGCCACTGGGCCGCCGAACGCAAGGGGATGGGCTTGCCCGCGGGGCTCGACTACGCCGCCTTGCTGGCACAGGGGGAGCGGCGCTTTGGCGATGTCGCCCGCATGGAGCTGGTGCGCCACCTGTTTCGCCGCCCCCTGGAAATCTGGCTGCTGCTCGATCGCGCCCTCTTCCTTGAGGAGCAGGGCTACCGGGTGGAGGTGGGCACCTTCTGCCCCAAACCCATGACCCCGCGCAATCTGCTGATCCGGGCGGTGCGCGCAGGGGGGATCTGAGCAAGCGTCCGCACAGGTCGGATGGCTGCGCCAACAAGGCCAGGGGCTGGGTCCCCCTGCAAACGAGCGCCATCTGAGTGCAGGGAGGCATGGCTCACAATTTCGCCAAATTCTTAATTCTTGTCGTGAATTTAGTTGTCAGGATGCCTATGCTCGCCCTGACATTTTCAAGACAAGGATGGTTACCCATGTTCATGCTCACGCGTACCGCCTGCCTGGTTGCCCTCGTCTGGGCGCTGCCCGGCCAGAGCGCCATGACAATCCAGCCCGATCCCCAGAACAGCGGCGGCTATGTGATGGCGGCGGCGGATCTCGCCAGTGCGGCCCAGGCCAAGACCGCCAACCCCATGTACGGGATCTGGTCCCACGCCCTGGCCACCCGGCCCAACACGGTGGTGGAGGCCATCGTGGCCCGCGCCCCCGGCAACCCGGACAACGTCAAGCGGGTCGAGCGGGTCTTCACCGAATCGGACTGGGAGTTCCTGACCCAGATGGCCGCCCCGGAGTACACCTACGAGCGCTTCCTGCGGGCCGTGGGCAAGTTCCCCGCCTTCTGCGGCGACTACACGGACGGGCGCAATGCGGACGCCATCTGCAAGAAGTCCATCATCACCGCCTTCGCCCACTTTGCCCAGGAGACCGGCGGCCACATCGCCAAGGAGAATGTTTCCGACAACCCCCTGGGGCTGGAGGAGTGGCAACAGGCCCTGGTGCACGTGCGGGAGATGGGCTGGTCTGAGGGGCAGACCGGCTACACCACGGGGTGTGGCCAGAGTGACTGGCAGAACCGGCGCTGGCCCTGCAGCACCGGTCAGGGCTATTTCGGTCGCGGCGCCAAGCAGCTCTCCTACCACTTCAACTACGGCGCCTTCTCCGAGGCCATGTTCGACGGCGACGCCACCGTGCTCCTCAACAACCCCGGACTGGTGGCGGACTCCTGGCTCAACCTCGCCTCCGCCATCTGGTTCTTCCTGACGCCCCAGGCCCCCAAACCCGCCATGCTGCACGTCATCGACCGGACCTGGGTGCCCTCCCAGCGTGAGCTGGCGGCGGGCATCGGCTACGGCTTTGGCACCACCATCAACATCATCAACGGTGGCATCGAGTGCGGCGAGCAGAACAAGAACAAGGGCCAGCCGGTCAACCGCATCCGCTACTGGGAGGGGCTCGCGGCCCACTACGGGATCCCGCTGCTGGCGGACGAGAAGAACACCTGCTGGCAGCAGACCCCCTATGGCAGCCTCAACCTCAACGGTGCCACCGACGTGCTCTACACCAACTGGGACGGCAACTGGAAATACTACCCGGACAGACCTGGCGGCTACTCCTTCGAGTGCGATCTGGTGGGGTACCAGACCGCCTATTCGGCCCTGGTGCCGGGGGATTACGAGAAGTGCGTGACCAACTTCTACGGCTCCCACGCCAGCTGGCCCAAGGTACGGGTGGTGGCCACGCTGGATCCGGCCCCGGTCGACCCCGGCACGCCGCCGGTGGACGGGGTACCGGCCTGGGAGGCAGGCAAGGTCTACACCGCGGGCAACAAGGTGAGCCACAAGGGGATCATCTATCAGGCCAAGTGGTGGACCCAGGGCAACGAGCCGGGCAAGGGGGATCCCTGGGCACCGGTGACCTGAGAATCAGTACAAGCGCAAGCACTCCGGGGAGGCCGCGCGCCTCCCTTGTTGATCGCCGCGCTGGCTTGCTGCGCCTCTTTTGGCACTGATAGAGTGCGGATTCACACCGAGGGAGGATGACCATGAACATCGCCATTCATTTTGAAATTCCGGTACAGGATATGGAGAGAGCCATCCGCTTCTATGAGAGGGTCTTCGAGACGGTGCTGGAGCGGGTGCAGATCGATGGCAACGAGATGGCGCTCTTTCCCCTAGAAGGTGGCACGGCGGGCTGCTCCGGCGCCCTGGCGAAGGGGGAGAGCTATGTGCCGAGCCTGGATGGTACCCGGATCTATCTGCGGGTGCCTGACATCGAGGGGGCCATGGCCCGGGCACTGGCATCGGGCGGGGCCTGTCTCTATCCCGTCACCCGGGTCGGGGAGGGCCTCCGGGTGGCGGAGTGTCGGGATTGCGAGGGGAATCGCATCGCCTTGCAGGAGGGAACCTGACCATTATTTATCCGATGCATGGAATCTGTTGAGTCATTCACACAATGAATAAAGAGGGGGATTTTCCCGCTCCGGGAGCCTCAGCCCCGCGGTGAGGCCCCGGAATGGTCAGTTGCCGCCCCCCGGATCCCGTGCTACTTCATCTGGTGCGGCAAGGAGGCGAGCACCCGTTCGCCCGGTCTGTCGCCCCAACTCTCAGGAGGCATCATGGAAGGGCATTGTCTGTGTGGCGGGATCACCGTGTCGAGCGGCGATCACAAGGAGGTCAACCTGTGTCACTGCGCCATGTGCCGGCGCTGGTCAGGGGGGCCCATGTTCGCGGTGCACGGGGGCAAGGGCGTGCGGTTCACCGGGATGACCCCGGTGGCCTACCGCTCGTCGGAGTGGGCGGAGCGCGGATTCTGCCCCACCTGCGGCACCCATCTTTTCTACCATCTGTTGCCGACGGACGAGTACATCCTCTCCGCCGGCCTGTTTCAGGATCAGGGGTTCGAACTCACCGGGCAGATCTTCATCGACGAGAAGCCCGACTTCTATGCCCTCAAGAACGACACCCCGACCCTGACCGGACAGCAGGTGTTCGAGCAGTTCGCCCCCAAACCCTGAGCCTGTGGCCACCTTGAGGAGAAGCCATCATGGATGAACAACCGAAGGTGAAGGGGCCTGCCTCCTATTTTCCCGCCATCGAGCAGAAATACGGCCAGCCCATCGTCCACTGGCTGACCCTGCTGGCGGGGCGGGAGGAGCGCAAACACATGGCCCTGGTGGCCTGGCTCAAGGACGAACACGCCATGGGTCACGGCCATGCCAATGCCCTGGTGGCCCACTTTTTGGCGCAGCCCGATGCGCCCGGCGTGGCATGACAGTGCCACAGTGCAAAACGTGCAGGACAGCCAGAGGAGCAGAGAGATGAAGATAAGCGTCAGCGTCTGGGTTGCCAGGCCGATTGCCGATGTGTGGCAGGGCTGGAACACCCCCGCCAGCATCATGGCGTGGAACGCCGCCTCCCCGCAGTGGCACTGCCCCCAAAGCCGGGTGGATTTGCGGGTGGGTGGGCGTTTTTGCCACCACATGGCGGCGCGGGATGGCAGCACGGGGTTTGATTTCGAGGGGACCTTCACCGAGGTCACGGCGCCGACGGGGCTCGGCTACGTCATGGACGATGGCCGCGAGGTGAGCGTGCGGTTCGTGGCAGAGCAGGGGGGCACCCGGGTGGAGGAGCGGTTCGATGCCGAGTCCCTGCACAGCGGCGAACAGCAGCGGGCGGGGTGGCAGAGCATCCTGGATAACTTCAAGCGCCATATGGAAGCCGCCAGCTGACCCCTGTGGAGCGCCATAAAAAAACCACCGCAAGCTGGCGGTGGTTTTTTTATGGCGTTCGCCCGGAGCAAGGCGGGGCGGGGAAGGGGGTCACTCCTCGATGTCCAGCAGCACCAGGATGGCGCTCTCGCCCCCCCACTCCCGCGGCGCCTGGTGAAAGGCGCGCACAGCGGGGTGCTGGGCCAGCCAGCTCGGAATGCGCTGCTTGAGGATGTGCTTGCCGATGCCGTGCATCACCGAGGCGACGTGGATGTTCTCTTTTCGGCACAGGGTGAGCAGGGCCGCCAGCTCCTGCTTGGCCTGGTGCTGGTTCATGCCGTGCAGATCCAGATAAATCTCCGGCGGGTAGCTGCCGCGCTTGAGCTTTTTCAGCTCGAATTTTGACACGTCTTCGCGCACGTAACGGGTCGGCCCGTCCGCCTCGAGATGGGGCTGGTACTCGTCGCTGAAAAAGTGGTCAACCCCAAGCTTTTCGCGGCTCTCGCGCACTTCGCGTTTCTGCTTGACCGGGCTTGAGGAGGCCCTTATGGTATCTTGCTTAATTTTCCGGGTACCTTTGACAGCATCACGAAACAGCAGGCTTTCCTCGTCTGTGAGTGAGGGCGTTTTTTTCATCAGGTACTCGTCTTGCTCGCTGTATAAAATTCTCGGGCCGGATATTACTCGACTTGGAGGTGGATTTGGACAAGATATTTATCGATGAGGTGGTTGCCGAAATGCACACCATCCAGGACATGTTGCGCTGGGCCATGAGTCGTTTCAACGACGCCGGGATCTTCTACGGACATGGTACCGACAACGCCTGGGATGAGGCCGTGCAACTGGTGCTGCCCGCGTTACATCTGCCGCCGGACGTGGATCCCGCCATGCGCCACTCCCGCCTGACCACCAGCGAGCGCCACCGCATCGCCGAGCTCATCATCCGCCGCGTGCAGGAGCGCATTCCGGCGCCCTACCTGACCAACAAGGCCTGGTATGCGGGCTGGGAGTTCTACGTGGACGAGCGGGTGCTCATTCCGCGCTCCCCCATCGCCGAGATGGTGGCCAACCGCTTCGCCCCCTTCCTGAAAGACGAACCGACCCGGATCATGGACTTGTGCACCGGCTCCGGCTGCATCGCCATCATCATGGCCCACGAGTTCCCCCATGCGGAAGTGGATGCCATCGACATCAGCGTCGATGCCCTCAACGTGGCCGAGCGCAACATCAACGATCACGGGCTGGAGCAGCAGGTTATCCCCATCCGCTCCGATCTGTTCCGGGATCTGCCGGCCGGTGACAAGTACGATCTCATCGTATCCAACCCGCCCTACGTGGACTCCGAGGACATGTCGGATCTGCCGGAGGAGTTTCGCCACGAGCCGGAGCTGGCCCTGGCGTCTGGCTCCGACGGCCTCAAGCTCACCAAGCGCCTGCTGGCCAATGCCGCCGACTTCCTGAAAGAGGATGGGGTGCTGGTGGTCGAGGTGGGCAACAGCATGATCCACCTGGAAGCCCAGTTCCCCGAGGTGCCCTTCACCTGGGTCGAGTTCGAAAACGGCGGCCACGGCGTCTTTGTGATGACCCGCGCAGAGCTCGAGCAGTACCAGGCCCATTTCGCCATTTACAAGAACTAAGCAGCAAGGAGCATCCATGGCAGGGAACAGTTTCGGCCAACTCTTTCGGGTCACCACTTTCGGCGAGAGCCACGGTCTGGCGCTGGGCGCCGTGGTCGACGGCTGCCCGCCGGGGCTGGAGATAAGCGAAGACGATTTGCAGGGGGATCTGGACAGGCGCAAGCCCGGCACCTCCCGCTACACCACCCAGCGCCGCGAGGCGGACGAGGTGAAGATCCTCTCCGGGGTGTTCGAGGGCAAGACCACGGGCACCTCCATCGGGCTGCTCATCGAGAACACCGATCAGCGCTCCAAGGACTACTCCGAGATCAAGGATCTGTTCCGACCCGGCCACGCCGACTACACCTATCACCAGAAGTACGGCCAGCGTGACTACCGTGGCGGCGGCCGCTCCTCGGCCCGCGAGACCGCCATGCGGGTCGCGGCGGGGGCCATCGCCAAGAAGTACCTGAAACAGGTGCACGGCATCGAGATCGTGGGTTTTCTCTCCCAGCTCGGCCCCATCAAGGCGGAAGGGTTCGACGAGAGCCAGATCGAGCAGAACCCCTTCTTCTTCCCCGATGCGGGCAAGCTGGAGGCGCTGGATGAATACATGCGTGCCCTCAAGAAAGAGGGCAACAGCGTGGGGGCCAAGGTGTGCGTCGTGGCGCGCAACGTGCCGGTAGGCCTGGGGGAGCCGGTGTTCGACCGCCTCGACGCCGACATCGCCCACGCCATGATGGGCATCAACGCGGTGAAAGGGGTGGAGATCGGTGACGGCTTCGCGGTGGTGGAGCAAAAAGGCTCGGAGCACCGGGACGAGATGACTCCGACCGGCTTTGCCAGCAATCATGCGGGGGGCATCCTGGGGGGCATCTCGTCGGGTCAGGAGATCGTGGTGAGCATGGCCCTCAAGCCTACCTCCAGCATCACGGTGCCGGGCAAGACCATCACCACCAGCGGTGAGGCCACCGAGATGATCACCAAGGGTCGTCACGACCCCTGCGTCGGCATCCGTGCCGTGCCCATCGCCGAGGCCATGCTGGCCCTGGTGCTGATGGATCACCTGCTGCGCCACCGCGCCCAGAACCAGGGCGTGCACACCCAGACCCCGCAGCTGCGCTGATCACGCCGCGGGCAGGGTGAGTGATCACCAGAAATCACAAGGCGACCCCAGGGTCGCCTTTTTCATGGATTTTTGCCGGCGCCTGCCTCAGGGTGCCGGTGGCAGCCGGGTTGCGTCAAGGCGGCAGCGGGGCGGCGCAAAGGCGGGATCCGGTGAGGGCAGGGTGGCGATGGCGGCATCGATGCGGGCGAGCGCCTCATCGTTCACGGCCTCTTTGGCAAACATCAGGCGCACCGGCTGCTGGTGCAAGAGCACCTCACACTGGATGGCATCGCTCGCCCCGAGCTGGCCGAGCCGGTAGCGGGCGTACTGCCACTCCATGATGACGCCGTCGAGGCGACGCGCCAGCAAGAGGGTGAGCAGCCTGTCATCGCTGTTGTATTCGCTCGCCTGCCCGAGGGCAGGGCACTCCTCGCTCATCGGCAGGGGGCGGGTGCCCCGCAGCTTGCCAAGTCGCAGCCCCTTGGCCTGGCACAGGGTTGCCAGCTCGGTGAACCCTTGCCAGCCGTCGGGCTCCCCGGCCTGCGGGCGCTGGCTCAGCAGCACGAAGCTGGCGCGCCGATAGGGGGCGGAGAAGCGGGCGAACCGCTCCCGCTCGGGGGTTTTCAGGGCGCCCATGGCCACGTCCAGCTGCTGGCGCTCCATGAGGTAGAGGGCCCGGGCCCAGGGGAGATTGCGAAAGGCGGGCTCAACGCCTGCCTTGCCCAGGATCTGGCGGGTCAGGGTCACGTCCAGTCCGCCGAGGGTGCCGTCGGCAGCGATTTGACTGAAAGGGGGCCAGTGGCTCCAGGCCACCGACAGGGTCTCCCTGGCGACGAGGGGCTGGGCGAAGAGCAGGGGCAAGACGAGGCCCAGCATGCGCCGGGCGGTGGGGGTGAACTTCCGTTTCAATCAAAACCTCCTGTTCCGTGTATCGCGCCGTCCCCGGCAGGCTGTGCAGGGGCTTTGATACATACGGCGATTCGGGCCATTTTGTCCTGCATTTGTCGCTATTTCCAGCCGCGCTGGGAGGTGCATCACATTTTCCTCGTCTAAGTGCGCCAACTCCGTTAGACTGCGCCTCTATTCTTTCCCCTTTGCTCTGCTCCCCGGGGAAATCGTTGTTTTCTCTATAGGCCCGGATCCTGTGAGATGGCATCGGCTCAGCAGAGGAGCCCCACCACGATCTTTGGCGCCCCTATCCCTAGCAGGTAACTATGAGTTTTACTTCCCTCGGTCTGGCCGAACCCTTGTTGCGTGCCGTTGCCGAGCAAGGCTACGACACCCCGTCTCCCATTCAGCAACAAGCGATCCCGGCGGTACTGGCTGGCCGTGATCTGATGGCCGCCGCCCAGACCGGGACCGGCAAGACCGCAGGTTTTACCCTGCCGATGCTGCAGCGTCTGACTGAAAGCAAGCGCAAGGTCTCCCCGAATCGCATCCGTGCCCTGGTGCTGACCCCGACCCGCGAGCTGGCCGCCCAGGTGGGCGAGAGCGTGCGCAACTACGGCAAACACCTGCCGATCCGCAGCCACGTGGTATTTGGCGGCGTGAGCATCAACCCCCAGATGATGGCGACCCGCCGTGGTCTGGACGTGTTGGTGGCTTGCCCGGGTCGCCTGATGGATCTCTACAACCAGAACGCCGTCAAGTTCGATGAAGTGGAGATCCTGGTACTGGACGAAGCGGATCGCATGCTCGACATGGGCTTTATCCGCGACATCCGCCGCATCTTGGCCCTGCTGCCGAAAAAGCGCCAGAACCTGCTCTTCTCCGCCACCTTTGCCGACGAAATTCGTGAGCTGGCCACCGGTCTGCTGGACAACCCGGCGGTGATCGAAGTGACCCCGCGCAACAGCACCGCCGAGCGCATCGAGCAGCTGGTGCACCCCTGCGACAAGGCCAACAAGATTGCCCTGCTGAGTCACCTGGTCACCAGCAACGACTGGCAGCAGGTGCTGGTGTTCACCCGTACCAAGCACATGGCCAACCGCGTTGCCGAGACCCTCGACAAGAACGGCGTCAGCGCCGCCGCCATCCACGGCAACAAGAGCCAGGGTGCCCGTACTCGCGCGCTGGCCGGCTTCAAGGATGGTAGCGTCAAGGTGCTGGTGGCGACCGACATCGCCGCCCGTGGTCTGGACATCGACAAACTGCCGCAGGTGGTCAACTTCGAGCTGCCGAACGTGGCGGAAGATTACGTGCACCGTATCGGCCGTACCGGCCGTGCCGGCGCCGCCGGTCACGCCATCTCCCTAGTGGCCGCCGATGAGGGCAAGCTCATCAAGGCCATCGAGCGCCTGACCAAGCAGAGCATCCCCTGCGAGCAGGTGGCCGGTTTTGAAGCCTCCCGCGAGACCCTCGACAACATCGCCCGTGGCATCGGTGCGCCGCTTCGCAAAGAGCCGCGGGATCCGAGCGAGCAGCGCCGTGCGCCGCGTCCGCAAGGTCAAGGCCAGCGTCAGGGTGCCGGTCGCTCCGGCAATGGCGCCGGTGGTAACGGCGGTGGCAATCGCACTGGCAACGGTGGCAAGCCCAAGCCCCAGGGTGGTCAGCGTCCGGCTGATGGCGCCGCGAAGCCGGCCCAGGCCCGTCGTCCCCGTCGCGCCAGCCACAACCAGTAAGCGGTCAGGGAGCCAGGCTCCCCCACTGTTCGGTTGATACAAAAAGCCCCGCCAATCTGGCGGGGCTTTTTTTGTCCTGGTAGACGCTATTCACCGTAGAGGCGGATCTCCAGCACATGGGTGATGGCCTCGCCGCTCCAGTGGTACTCCAGATGACGGGCGTGGTCCACCCGGCTGACCAGACGGGGGCGATAGAGCACGTGACAGTCGTGACCGGGGTGGCGCACCGAGCGGTAGTGGATGCCGTCCGCCCCGGCGACCTTCTGCTCCCGGGCAAAGGCCTGGGCGGGGCCGTAATCGGTGGCGTGATAGAGTGGGCCTGGCAGAAACGCCAGGCCCGTGATGTCGATGAGGCTGGCGCTGAACTGCGCCTGGATCACCCGCATCTGCACCTTCTGGGCCGGCTCCCGGGTGTACCCGAAGATCCGCTCCCTGTGGTAGACCGTCTCCTTGATGCCGGTGTCGAGGGAGGGGGCACAATAGTAGCCGCCAAAGTCCCCCGTGGTGAAACGGCCGCCCTCGGGATTGAGGTGGGTGAAGGCGGCCATCACATAGCTGCCGCCGGGCAGCCCCACCAGCCAATCTTCCCTGGGCACCCGCATCAGCTCGCCCGCCTCTTCCCTCAGCCTGTCGTTGGTCAGGGCCTCGACGGCCCAGACCGCCTCCAGCTCGTCGGCGGTAGCGACGTCTTCATAGAGGCAGATGGGGGGAAAGCGGCTCGGAATGATGCGATAGGCGCAGGCATTGTGGAAGGCGCGCAAGGGCGGGGAGGACATCAGGCCATCTCCCCGCGCCAGGCGTGCAGCCGGGTTGCCACTTCGTAGAGATCGGCCACCCGCCCACCCTGCATGACCTCCATGGCGCTGCGCCCGGCGAAGAAGGGGTGGCTGTTGGGTTTGCGCACCCAGCCATAGATGCTCTCATCCAGGCTGAACAGCAGCCGCAGGCTCTTGTGGATGTTGAGTAGATAGCTCATCCGCTCCTGGAGATCGGCGCTCAGCCGAATGCCGCCGCTGGCCTCCTTGTACTTGTTCAGGGTGGAGCGGGAGGTAATGCCAAGCAGCCTGAGCTGTTCATCCGTGCTGCACTGCCATTTGTCCAGGATGCGAAACACCACGGGCAGGGCCTTGCTGGGATCGACGGCGGGCTGTTGCCGGGGAAGAGATGCGGTGGCGGCCATGTTGCCTCCCGGGTTGGCGTGCCAGACGGGCACGGGATCATGGGTTGTCTGCTAAGCAGTGTAGGGCAGGGGCGCAGTCATGTACATATCTATACATGGTTGCACTCAAATGTTCATTATTGGATGGATTTCGCGCTGAGTGGTGTGGGTCGGCCAAGTGAGCCCGTGCCAAAGAGACATGCCCCGCCAACTGGGTTGGCGGGGCGTGTCTCTTTGCGGCGTTTCTGCTTGTCGGGTCGGGTCGGGGAGATCAGAGGGCGGGCAGCAGCCCCATGCTGACGCTGACCTGCACCCCGACGATCAGTACCCCCATGGCACCGGCCAGACCCAGGGCCAGTACGCCGCCCGGGACGCGGTAGTGGTCTGCCTCGGCCTGCTTGCGGCTCTGCCACACCAGGGCCACCGGCAGCAGCACCGCCAGCACCGCCAGCGCAATGGCGGCGTAACCCAGCGCCATGATGAAGCCTTGCGGGAAGTAGAGGGCGAACAGCAGGGGCGGCACGAAGGTGATGAGGCCGGTCTGGGTGCGGCCCTGCCAGTTGTCCTTGCGACGGGTCACCTTGGCCATGAAGTCGAACAGTCCCAGGGTCACTCCGAGGAAGGAGGTGGCGAGTGCGAGATCCGCAAACAGATGCATCGCCTGGTTGAAGGCGGGCCAGCTCACCAGGCCGCCGACGTTGGCCAGCAGGCTGTCCAGGGCTCCGCCGGTCTGGATCAGGGATTGCTGGCCCAGCAGCCCCAGAATGGCGACCTGCCACAGCACGTAGAGCACGAGTGGCAAGGCGGAGCCCCACACGAAGACCCGGCGTAACTGCCTGGGGTTGTCCCCGAGGTAGAGCATGACGCTCGGGATGGAGCCGTGGAAGCCGAAGGAGGTGAAGATGACCGGCAGGCCCGCCAGCAGCAAGCCTTCCCCGAGGGGCATGGAGAGCAGGTGCTGCCCCTGGGCGCGGGGCAGCAGCAGTGCCAGCACCGCCACCATGATCACCAGCTTCACGGTGAACATCAGGCGGTTGAGGTAATCCACCTGCCTGGTGCCGATGCACACCATGCCGCCAAACAGCAGGGTAAAGACCCAGGCCGCCTGCTCCTGGCCGAGGGGAAGGCCGGCATCGGCCAATGCCTGGGCCAGCAGGCTGCTGCCGCCGCTGATGTAGGCGGAGGCCAGGGCGTAGAACAGCATCAGGATGCAGAAGGAGGCGATGCCCTTGCCCCAGGGGCCGAGCAGGTGATCCGCCAGCTGGTGCAGGTACCACTTGCCGGTGCTGAGGCTGGCTTCCACCTGCAGCATGGCGGTGAAGGCCATCAGGGCCCAGAGGCCGATCATCAGCATCAGGGTGGCGGGGCCGCCCAGGGACGAGGAGGCCAGCGGCAGGGCCAGCATGCCGGCGCCTATGGTGGTGCCGGCAATCAACAGGGTACAACCCAGGGTCTTGGTATTCATGTCATCCATCCGAAAGTGAGGGCGCTGTTGCAAACAAGAGAGAGCCAGTTGGCTGTGTCGGGAGACGCCTCCGGGGAAAAGCCGGAGGCTAGCAATATCGGAGTGGAGACATCGTTACGAACAGCCGCAGGTTGTAAAACAGGGTTGCCACGTTAGCCGATTAAAATATCGAAAACAAGCGGGAGTGAGCGAAGGTTCTACTGTGAAAGGCGCTTGTGTGGAAATAAATGATGACAGTTGTCTGGAGTGGATGGCGTAAAAACACGCAAAGGCGACCGTGGTCGCCTTCGGCACGTCCGTTTCGCGTCAGCGGCGGCGTTTGAGGGTGCGGCTCACATAGTGCAAGCCGCTCTGGTAGTCACCATTGACCGCCTTGAGGGCCAGCGCCAGGGCCTGGCTTGCCAGGGCGTCGTGCTGCTGGGGCAGGGAGTTGATGCCAAAGGGGAGGAAATCGAGCAGGCGGTCATCCCCGAAGGTGGCCATGGCGAGCTGGCTCATGTCGGCCTCCTGCTCCAGCAGGTAGTCGAGTACCCCCTCCATCAGGATGTAGGAGGTGGTGATCAGCGCCTCGGGCAGTTGGCCGAGTTGCTGATGGAGTGTCTTGATCAGGCGATACCCTTCGGTACGCGAGAAGTGGGCCCCTTCACACAGGTGGCGGGTCGCACTGTGACTGGCAATGGCCTGCTCGAAGCCCGCTTTTCGCTCCTGGCTGATCGTCAGTTCCGGCAGCGCAGTGATCAAGGCTATATGACCGATGGCCGGGGTGAGCAGGGAGGCGGTGAGGTCCAGGCTCGCCTTCTGGTTTTCACTCGCCACGGTGACGAAATGCTCGGTGGCCATGGCACGGTCGATGGCGAGGATCTGCACGCCCCTGGACTGCTGCTCCAGGTAGAAGGGATCCGCCGGGGGGAGGCAGCTTGCCACCAGGAGCGCGTCCACATGGCGGCTCACCAGCATCCGGGCCAGCTCCTTTTCGGTGTCCGGATCGTCCTCCGAGCAAACGATGAGCAACTGATATCCCTGGGTGCGGGCCCCTTGCTCCAGGCGCTTGGCGAGCTTGGCGTAACTGGCGTTTTCGAGGTCGGGCAGGATGAAGCCGAGGGTGCGGGTCTGGCCGCCGCGCAGGGAGGCGGCGCGGCTGTCCGGCTGATAGTTGTGGGCATGGACCACGGCCATCACCTTGTCGCGGGTGGCCTGGCTGATGCGGTATTGATCGGCCTTGCCATTGATCACATAGCTGGCGGTGGTGCGAGAGACACCGGCCAGCGCGGCGATTTCATCCAGTTTCATCATGTTGGCTCTGTTTGAGTTGCAAGGCCCGCGCCGGTTCCTGGTTGGGGCACCGAAAAGTGTGCGCGGGATCATATCATTGAAACGTACTTTCTGCGGGATCTTGAACAATACGCTGAAACGATTCAGTCTGAGTGTAAGTGAAACGATTCAGCTTGTCAGTAACGGATGATTATCTGCACTTGGAAATGGGTTCCGGCTCACCAAAGCGAGAGATCACCGTCTATTGTCAGCAGGCAAGTTACCCGAAAATCGAGTTGAGTTGAGCCGGTACGCCGCGAGGTGAAGCCGGACCTGATGGAGAATCTCTATGTTGAAGTTGGCGCGACAGCAAATCCTGCTGGGACAATCGGTGACGACCAAGGCGGACGCCATCGCCCTGCTGGCAAGCAAACTGACCGACGCCGGTCTGGTTGAAGCAGGTTACGTGGACGGCATGCTGGCGCGGGAAGCGCAGCACGCCACCTATCTTGGCAGCGGTATCGCCATTCCCCATGGCACCACGGACACCCGTCATCTGGTGAAGAGCACCGGTGTCATGGTGGCCCAGTTCCCCCACGGCATCGAGTGGGACGAGGGGCAGATTGCCTACGTCGCCATCGGCATCGCCGCCAAGTCCGACGAGCACCTGGGGATCTTGCGCCAGCTCACCCACGTGCTGGGTGACGAGCAGGCCGCAGCCCAGCTCAAGGGGGCGACCGACGAAGAGACCATCATCAATATCCTGACTGGCGCGACTGCCGCCAAAGAGGTGCAATACCTGACCCTGGCGGACTTCCCGGCCGACGACCAGGACCAGTTGCTGCTGGGGGCTGCGGCCCGCGCCAAATCCGCAGGCTGGGGAGACGCCGCCATGGTGAGCGCCCTCCTGGCCAGCCAGCCTGTTCACCTGGGGGAGGGCATCTGGCTGGCCCGTGCGAAAGCGGCCCAGACCGGTTGGGTGCTGGCCACCCCGAGCACCCCGCTGAACGTCGGTGAATTGCCGGTCAGCGCCCTGCTGCTGCTGTGTGCTGCAGATAGCGGCCATTTACCGCAACTCGAGAATCTGGCCAAGCTGGCCGCAGCCAGCCAGCTGGCCACCCTTTCTGGCAGCGATGGTCTTGCCATGTTGCAGGCGGGTCCGGCGAGCGGGCTGTCCGAGACCTTCACTATCATCAACCCCCACGGTCTGCACGCCCGTCCGGGCGCCATGCTGGTCAAGGTGGCCAAGGAGTATGAATCCGACATCCGCGTCGCCAACCTCGATGGCAGCGGTGAAGCCGTCTCTGCCAAGAGCCTGATGAAGGTGATCGGGCTTGGGGTCAAGTGCGGTCATCGTCTGGCGTTTCGCGCCGAAGGAGCGGATGCCGAAGCAGCCCTCAAGGGCATTGGCGAAGCCATTGCCGCGGGTCTTGGCGAGGGGGCGCACTGATGGACATCGTCACCATCACCCTCAATCCCGCGCTCGATCTCACCACCCGTCTGGAGGCCATGCACCCTGGCGAGGTCAATCTGGTGAGCGAGGCCAACTTGCGCGCCGCGGGCAAGGGGATCAACGTCGCCATGGTCTTGAAAGATCTCGGCCGTGACGTAGGCCTGACCGGCTGGCTCGGCGAGGGCAACCAGCAGAGCTTCGTCTCCCTGTTCGAGGAGCGTGCTCTTGCCGATCACTTCGTGCGCGTGGCGGGCGACACCCGGATCAACGTCAAGATCTCCGAACAATCCGGCCGGGTGACCGATCTCAATCTGCCGGGACTCGCCGTGCAGGAAGGTGATGTCAGCGCCCTGGAGGCGGCGCTGGAGCGACTGGCTCCCCACTCCGACTGGTTCGTGCTGGCGGGCAGCCTGCCCAAAGGGGTGGCCCCCGATTACTGCGCGCGCCTCATTCGCCTGCTCAAGGCCAAGGGCAAGCAGGTGATCTTCGATTGCAGCGGTGCGGCGTTGAGTGAAGGGATCAAGGCGGCGCCGACCCTGGTCAAACCCAACCTGGAAGAGCTGAGCCAGTGGGCGGGTCGCCCCGTGAAGACCCTGAGCGAGCAGGCCGAGTGCGCCCGCGCGCTGCAGGCCAGCGGGATCCCCAACGTGGTGATCTCCAATGGTGCCGACGGCCTCATCTGGTTTGCACCGGATGCCACCTGGCAGGCGATTCCGCCGCGCATGGAGGTGGTCAGCACCGTGGGTGCCGGCGACTCCCTGGTGGCGGGCCTGGTCCATGGCATGAGCCTGGACTGGACGCCGGAGCAGACCCTGCGTCTGGCCACCGCCGTCTCGGCACTGGCGGTGAGCCAGGTCGCGGTCGGCTTCAACGATATCAATGTGCTCAAACCGTTACTCGAGCAGGTGCGCGTACAGCGTCTGGATGATCTGGCACCGACTCAACCCCAACCCCATTTGATGGCTAATTCAGGAGATGCCCAATGAAAGCAATTCTGGTTACGGCTTGCCCGGCGGGCATTGCCACCAGCTTTCTCGCTGCAAAACGGATAGAACAGCAGGCCAAACTGGCTGGCTGGGAGCTCACCCTCGACGTCGACTCCAGCGTGCAGCCCCGTCAGGTTCCCTCGAAAGAGCAGATTGCCGCCGCCGACCTGGTGCTGGTCGTTGCCAGCGCACCGGTGGATCTGGCCGCCTATGACGGCAAGTCGCTCTATCGGGGCGACATGGATCTGGCGCTCCAGGATCCCGCTGCCCTGCTGGAAACCGCGCGAAGCGGTGCCAGCGTCTATCGCCATGAGGCGGCACCTGTGGTTGCCAAACCGGCAAGCGGTGCCAAGCGCATCGTGGCGGTGACGGCCTGCCCGACCGGGGTGGCCCACACCTTCATGTCGGCCGAGGCCCTGGAGACCATGGCCAAGCAGCTGGGTCACCAGATCCGCGTCGAAACCCAGGGATCGGTCGGTGCCCAGAATGCCTTGGCGGCGGACGAGATTGCCGCCGCCGATCTGGTGTTCCTCGCCACTGACATCGAAGTGGACATGGCGCGCTTTGACGGCAAGCCGGTCTATCGGACCAGCACGGGGGCGGCGCTCAAGAAAACCCGGGCCGAGCTCGACAAGGCCTGGACCGAGGCGAAGGTCTATCGCCACAGCGGCGCGGCCGCGGTCAAGAAAGAGGAAAAGGCGGGCCCCTACAAGCACCTGCTGACCGGCGTCTCCTTCATGCTGCCCATGGTGGTAGCGGGGGGCCTTATCATAGCGCTCTCCTTCATCTTCGGCATTGAAGCGTTCAAGGAAGAGGGGACGCTGGCCGCGGCCCTGATGAAGATCGGTGGCGGCTCCGCCTTCGCCCTGATGATCCCGGTGCTGGCAGGCTACATCGCCTACTCCATCGCCGACCGTCCGGGTCTGGCGCCCGGCATGATCGCCGGTATGCTGGCAAGCTCGCTCGGCGCCGGTTTCCTTGGCGGCATCGTCGGCGGCTTCCTCGCCGGTTACAGCGCCAAGTTCCTGAGCGACAAGGTGCGCCTGCCGGTCACCCTGGAAGCCCTCAAGCCCATCCTCATCATTCCGCTCTTTGCCAGCCTGTTCACCGGTCTGGTGATGATCTACGTGGTAGGTGGCCCGGTGGCAGGCATCATGAACGCCATGACCGAGTTCCTCAACAACATGGGCTCTGCCAACGCCGTGCTGCTGGGTGTCATCATCGGCGCCATGATGTGCTTCGACATGGGTGGCCCGGTCAACAAGGCGGCCTATGCCTTCGGTGTCGGCCTGCTCGCCTCCAAGACCTATGCCCCCATGGCAGCGGTCATGGCCGCAGGTATGGTGCCTGCACTGGGGATGGGGATCGCGACCTTCCTGGCCAGCAGAAAGTTCATCAAGGCGGAGCAGGAAGCGGGCAAGGCCTCCTTCGTGCTGGGTCTGTGCTTCATCTCCGAGGGGGCCATCCCGTTTGCCGCCAAGGATCCCATGCGGGTGATCCCGGCCTGCATGGCGGGCGGCGCCCTGACCGGTGCGCTCTCCATGCTGTTCGGCTGCGAGCTGGTGGCACCCCACGGTGGTCTGTTCGTACTCTTCATCCCGAACGCCATCAGCCATGTGATGATGTACATCCTGGCGATCGCGGCCGGTTCTCTGGTGACCGGGGTGGCCTACGCCATGCTCAAGCGTGGCGAGGAGCAGGCCAAGCTGGCGACCGCCTGAGGACGTCACGGCGTGACACACTCTTAATGACAAGGCGGCCCTGGGGCCGCCTTTCTTGTTGAGGGGAGGGGCAACGTGGGATTTAAAAATCCCAGCCCGGCGGGGGCGGCGGATCGGCCGCCTCTGCGGCCTGCGCCTTGCGGCGGGCGGCCTCGACCCTGGCCTTGCGGCTGCGGCACAGGCGCATCACCTCCTGCTGCTGGGCAGGGGTCATGGCAAGCCAGTTGAAACGCTCCTCGCGGCTTCGCAGGCATCCCTTGCAATACCCCTTGTTGTTCAGTTCGCAGACCCCGACACAGGGGCTCTGGAGCGGGAAGATTTCGAGCTGTTCCATCCATGACCTCTCACACCTTGTCACCTTGTTATAACCCAGAAGATCACGGCAGGAGAAATCCGTCGTCAGGGGCGTGAAGGCGTTTGCTTTCCCCGGGCAATTTTGGCATCTTCCCCGCCGTGCAAGACACTCGGTGTTATATGAGGACATATGAATAGACATGCGTACTGGTTGGCCGCCGCCGTGGTGGGGCTGGCCGGTTGTGCGGGCAACCCTGAACCGGCCAAGGTGCCCCAGAAGAAGGCGGAATCCGGATGTTTTCTGAACTGCGAGATCCCTGTGAATCTGGGCAAGCAGTATCTGGATGGTGCCCTGCCGGGGGATCTGGTGCGGGTAGAGCGGGTCAACAGCCGCGCCCGCGCCGATTACAGCAAGTTCGGTCCCCAGAGCCGGATGGTGATGGAACGCTCCGGCCGCATGGCGAGCCGCTATGGGGAGCTCTACCGTCAGCTCTCACGCTGGGTCGCCAATGGGGGCAATCCCGCCCATATCACCCAGTACGGCATCAGCCTGGCGCAGCTTGGCGGTGCCGACCGCATGGGCAACGTGCTCTTCACCGGCTACTACTCGCCGGTGCTGGAGGTGCGCCATCGCCCTGACGCCCAGTACAAGTATCCCATCTATGCCATGCCCAACTGCGGCGGTCGCTGCCCGAGCCGGGCCGAGATCCACCGGGGGGCGCTGGCCAACCGGGGACTGGAGCTGGGCTACAGCAAGTCCCTCATCGACAACTTCCTGATGGACGTGCAGGGTTCCGGCTTCGTTCACTACGGCGATGACGACCGGTTGCAGTACCTTGGTTACAGCGGCAAGAACGGCCACGGCTATGTCAGCATTGGCCGGGTGCTCATCGACCGTGGCGAAGTGCCCAAGGAGCAGATGTCCATGAAGGCCATCAAGGAGTGGGCCAATCGTCAGCCGGAAGAGAGCGTGAAGGAGCTGGTGGAGCAGAACCCCTCCTATGTCTTCTTCGAGCGCCGTCCCACCAATGACGTGGTGGGGGCTGCCGGCATTCCGCTCTTGCCCATGGCGGCGGTGGCTGCCGACAAGACCCTGCTGCCCATGGGTACCCCCATCCTCGCGGAAGTGCCGCTGCTGGACAAAGCAGGCAACTGGACCGGCAAGCACCAGCTGCGCCTGCTGATTGCGCTGGATGTGGGGGGCGCGGTGAAGAAGGGGCACCTCGATCTCTACCACGGCATGGGGGAGAAAGCCGGTGTCGCGGCCGGTCATTACAAGCACTTTGGCCGGGTCTGGAAGCTGGGTCTGCACCACGGGCCGACTGCCGCCCCCTGGTTGTAACGCCCCCGGGTTGTAATGTTAGAGGGGCCATGGCCCCTCATTTCCCTCAAGAGACGGGAGATTCCCATGAAAAAAGCCGCCGGAGCAATCCGGCGGCTTTTTGTTTGCGGGGCAGATCTGGCGATAAGGGCCGTCAGCCCTTTCGGATATCGAGCTTGATGGCGCCCACCGGCTGGCAGCAGCAGGGGAGGCACTCCCCCTGGGAGACAAAGGCGAGCGGGACGGCGGCGTAGTGCACCTTGCCCGCCAGCAGCGGGGTGCGGCAGGCGCCGCAATAGCCGCTGCGGCACTGGAACTCCACGTGATGGCCGTGGCGCTCCAGGGTCTCCAGCACGCTTTCGCCGGGATGGGGGTGCAGCACACCGTCCAGGGTCTGTACCTGGGGGGCTTGCCCCTCCGGCGCCGTGGTGGCGGTATGCAGGGGCGCGTTCAGGGTGGCGGTGGCGTCACTCACGGACGTCGCTCTCCCGCATCATGGTCTGCCAGCAGAGGTCGCCTTGCATCACAGCTCGAAGTCACCCAGATCGTCGGCGTGCACTTCACTGTCTATCTGACCCACCAGATAGGAGCTTACTTCCACTTCCTGGGGCGCCACCTGCACGTTGTCGGAGGAGAGCCAGGTGTTGATCCAGGGGATGGGGTTCTGCTTGGTGCCGGCAAAGGCCGGTTGCAGGCCGACCGCCGCCATGCGCAGGTTGGTGATGTATTCCACGTACTGGCAGAGGATGTCCTTGTTCAGGCCGATCATGGAGCCGTCCTGGAACAGGTACTCGGCCCACTCCTTCTCCTGCAGGGCCGCTTCCTTGAACAGCTCGAAGCAGGCCTGCTCGCACTCGACGGCGATCTCCGCCATCTCGGGGTCGTCGTTGCCGCTGCGCATCAGGTTCAGCATGTGCTGGGTACCGGTCAGATGCAGTGCCTCATCGCGGGCGATCATCTTGATGATCTTGGCGTTGCCCTCCATCAGCTCGCGCTCGGCGAAGGCGAAGGAGCAGGCGAAGCTCACGTAGAAGCGGATTGCTTCGAGGGCGTTGACGCTCATCAGGCACAGGTAGAGCTTCTTCTTGAGCTCCCGCAGGCTGATGGTGACTTCGCGATCCCCGATCCGGTGGGTCCCCTCGCCGTGCAGGTGATAGATGGAGGTGGCCTCGATGAGATCGTCATAGAAGTGGCTGATGGAGCCGGCGCGCTTCAAGATTTGCTCGTTGGTCACGATGTCGTCGAACACCTGGCCCGGGTTGTTGACGATGTTGCGGATGATGTGGGTGTAGGAGCGAGAGTGGATGGTCTCGGAGAAGGCCCAGGTCTCGATCCAGGTCTCCAGCTCCGGGATGGAGACCAGGGGCAGCAGGGCCACGTTGGGGCTGCGGCCCTGAATGGAATCCAGCAGGGTCTGGTACTTCAGGTTGGAGATGAAGATGTGCTGCTCGTGGGGCGGCAGAGCCTGGAAGTCGATGCGGTCGTGGGAGACGTCTACCTCTTCCGGGCGCCAGAAGAAGGAGAGCTGCTTCTCGATCAGCCGCTCGAAGATGTCGTGCTTTTGCTGATCATAACGGGCCACGTTGACCGACTGGCCGAAGAACATCGGCTCCTTGAGCTGATCGTTTTGGGTCTGGCAAAAAGTAGAGTAAGCCATGGTTCGAATGCCGTGAAATAGGGAAAACAGGAGGGCGGGAGCTTGATGCTCCCGCCCGGTTTATCAGTGCGTTTCGCGGTTAGATCTTGCAAGCCCCGCCAGCGCAGCCGTCATCTTGCAGATCGGTCTGGGTGTCGTCGGCACCATCACGGGTGTTGTGATAGTAGAGGGTCTTGAGACCGTATTTGTAGGCGGTCAGCAAGTCTTTGAGCAACTGCTTCATCGGCACCTTGTTGCCTTCGAAGCGGGCCGGGTCGTAGTTGGTGTTGGCGGAGATCGCCTGATCCACGAACTTCTGCATGATGCCGACCAGCTGCAGGTAACCGTCGACGCTCGGCTGTTTCCACAGCAGTTCGTACTGATCCTTCAGGCGATGGTACTCCGGCACCACCTGCTTGAGGATGCCGTCCTTGGAAGCTTTCACCGACACCAGGCCGCGGGGCGGCTCGATGCCGTTGGTGGCGTTGGAGATCTGGCTGGAGGTCTCGCTCGGCATCAGGGCGGTCAGGGTGGAGTTGCGCAGACCCACGGTCTTGATCTCTTCGCGCAAGGTTTCCCAGTCCAGGTGCAGGGGTTCATTGCACAGGGTGTCCAGATCCTTTTTATAGGTATCGATGGGCAGGATACCCTGGGCATAGGTGGTCTCGTTGAAGGCCGGGCAGGGGCCGAACTCGCGGGCCAGTTGCACGGAGGCTTTCAGCAGGTAGTACTGGATCGCCTCGAAGGTGCGGTGGGTCAGGGCCAGACCGGAACCATCGGAGTAGCGGGCACCGTTTTTCGCCAGGTAGTAGGCGTAGTTGATGACGCCGATCCCCAGAGTACGTCGGTTCATGCTGCCCTTCTTGGCTGCCTTGAGCGGGTAGTCCTGATAGTCGAGCAGGGCGTCCAGAGCGCGCACGGCCAGTTCGGCCATCTCTTCCAGATCTTCCAGCTTCTCGATGGCGCCCAGGTTGAAGGCGGAGAGGGTGCACAGGGCAATCTCGCCGTCCTCGTCATCCACGTTGTTGAGCGGCTTGGTGGGCAGCGCAATCTCGAGGCAGAGGTTGGACTGGCGCACCGGTGCCACGCTCGGATCGAACGGGCTGTGGGTGTTGCAGTGATCCACGTTCTGGATGTAGATGCGGCCGGTACCTGCGCGCTCCTGCATCATCAGGGAGAAGAGATCCACCGCCTTCAGGGTCTTCTTGCGAATGGCCGGATCCTGCTCGTACTTGACGTAGAGCGCTTCGAACTTGTCCTGGTCCGCGAAGAAGGCGTCATAGAGGCCGGGTGCATCGGAGGGGGAGAACAGAGTGATGTCACCGCCCTTGATGAGGCGCTGGTACATCAGCTTGTTGATCTGCACGCCGTAGTCCATGTGACGGACCCGGTTCTCTTCCACGCCGCGGTTGTTCTTCAGTACCAGCAGGCTCTCCACCTCGGTGTGCCACAGGGGGTAGAACAGGGTGGCCGCACCGCCGCGCACGCCGCCCTGGGAGCAGCACTTCACCGCCGTCTGGAAGTATTTGTAGAAGGGGATGCAGCCGGTGTGGAAGGCTTCGCCGCCAC
This sequence comes from Aeromonas sp. QDB17, assembly GCF_027705305.1. Lineage (NCBI taxonomy): Bacteria > Pseudomonadati > Pseudomonadota > Gammaproteobacteria > Aeromonadales > Aeromonadaceae > Aeromonas > Aeromonas sp. QDB17. The sequence goes on along the minus strand of NZ_JAPDBP010000002.1, from coordinate 229,546 downwards.
GGATGGGGCTGCCCAGACCACGGATGCGGCCGGCGTTGATGCCGATGCCGGCGCGCTGGGACACGTAGCGCACGATGGCGCTGGCGGTGGCATTGATGGAATCCAGGCTGTCGTCACACTCGATCAGCACGCAGGAGCTGAACTGGCGGGTCGGGGTGCGCACGCCGCTCATGATCGGGGTCGGCAGGGAGATCTTGAAGGTCGAGACCGCATCATAGAAGCGCTTGATGTAGTCCAGACGGGTATCTTTCGGATACTTGGAGAAGAGGCAGGCCGCTACCAGGATGTAGAGGAACTGCGGGCTCTCGTAGATCTCGCCGGTGACGCGGTTCTGTACCAGGTACTTGCCTTCGAGTTGCTTGACCGCCGCGTAGGAGAAGTCCATGTCGCGCCAGTGATCGAGGTAGCCGTTCAGCTCCTCAAATTCCGCCTGGGTGTAGTCTTCCAGCAGGTGCTTGTCGTACTTGCCCATGTCCACCAGTCTGGCGACGTGCTGATACAGGTGGGGCGGCTCGAACTGGCCGTAGGCCTTCTTGCGCAGGTGGAAGATGGCCAGACGGGCAGCCATGTACTGGTAGTCCGGGCTTTGCTCGGAGATGAGGTCAGCAGCAGCCTTGATGATGGTCTCGTGGATGTCGGCGGTACGGATACCGTCATAGAACTGGATGTGGGACTTGAGCTCCACCTGGGAGACCGACACGTTGTCGAGCTTCTCGGCAGCCCAGTCGAGCACACGGTGAATTTTATCCAGATCGATGGGTTCTTTGTGTCCGTTACGCTTCGTCACAAACAAGTTCATTGGCTGATGACCCCTTTCATTGATACCTGCCGGTATCGGTTGATTCCCGAAAAGCCATCGCACAATGGCGCAACCCGGCTCCGTCTGTCGAGGGAAACTGGGCAGGGATTGTGCGATGAATCACAAGATGTAGTGTTATTTTTAATGCGAACTACAAGATAGTGAGGTCGATGCGGTAATGCAATCTGTGGATAACGCATTAGCTGTGGATAAATTGTGGGTGTCGGGACGGGAGTTAGTGGACGCTCACAGCGAACGGGTTTTCATCCGTCCGATCCGTCAAATGCAAGTCCGGCGATCGAAGATGGAAAATTAAAATAACTTTTTTTGCTTGCGAAAGCAGGGTGTTTTTACTAGCAAATCCGGCCTGCTCATCCCTTGTGCAGTCAGGGTCAAAAGGTGTCCTGTTACGCCGTTCGGGGGGTTGCCAAGCCCATAAAAAGAGGGGTCGTCCAGGATCCCTCTGGTGTGCTGCGGGGGGAGCTGCGCGTCGGGGCCGATGCCCGCACTGCCATCGGGACATCATCAAAGTTGCCCCGCAGATCCACCTCTATCCGGATGCCTTGTCGGTCATGGGCAATGAACGTGTCAGCTCAGCTCGTAACGCAGCCAGTGGTGCAGGGCCTGCACGGTATCAAAGTGAAGATCGGCGCCCCAGAGGGCGGGATCCTCGTCATCATTGAGATAACCCCAGCCAGCCACCGCGGTACGCATGCCGGCATTGCGGCCGGCCTCGATGTCGCGCACGTGATCCCCCACATAGAGACACTGGCTCGCCGCGATGCCGAGGCGCTCGCAGGCAAAGAACATGGGGGCGGGGTCGGGCTTGCGCACCGGCAGGGTGTCGGCGCTCACGGTCACGCCGCAACTGGCGAGTTCGGGCAGGGCTGCCAGGAGCGGTTCGGTGAGAAAACCCGGCTTGTTGGTGACAATGCCCCAGGGCAGCTTTTTTTCGTCGAGCCACTCGATGAGATCCACCATGCCTTCATAGGGGCGGGTGCCGACGCAGAGGTTGGCGGCGTAGTAGTCGAGCAGGGCGGTGCGAAGGCGGGTAGCCCCCAGCTCCTCGAGCAGCTCGTCCCCAAGACCTGCCCTGAGCAGCCCGAGGGCCCCGTGGGAGGTGGTCTGACGGATGATGTCGTCAGAGAGCGGGGCAAAGCCTTCGCTTATCAGCACGTGATTGACGGCGGCGCCAAGGTCTGGCGCGGTGTCGAGCAGGGTGCCGTCCAGATCAAACAGCACGCAGCCAAGGGGCATCGGGTGAGGTGTGCTCATCAGCCTTGCTCCGGGCGCTCGAACGCCACCATGTAGTTGACGTCGACATTCTTGCCGAGCTTGAAGCTGTTGGAGAGCGGGGCGTAGTGAACGCCGCTCATGTCCCGCACCAGGAGGCCCGCCGCTTCCCCCATGCGACACAGTTCGGCGGGGGTGATGAACTTCTTGTGATCGTGAGTGCCCTTGGGGACCATCTTCAACAGGTACTCGGCGCCGAGGATCATCATCAGATAGGCTTTGGGGTTGCGGTTGATGGTGGAGACGAACACCTTGCCCCCCGGCCGTACCAGGGTGGCGATGGCGCGCAGCACCGAGGCCGGGTCCGGCACGTGCTCCAGCATCTCCATGCAGGTGACCACGTCATACTGGCCAGGCGCTTCATCGGCGTGGGCTTCGGCGGTGATCTGGCGGTACTCGAGCTCCACACCTTGTTCCAGCGCGTGCAGGCGGGCGACGCCGAGGGGTTCCTTGCCCATGTCGATGCCGGTGACCCGGGCCCCCCGACGGGCCATGCTCTCGGAGAGGATGCCGCCACCGCAGCCGATGTCGAGCACGCGCTTGCCAAACAGGCCGCCGCTCTTGTCGGTGATCCAGTCAAGGCGCACCGGGTTGATTTGATGCAGCGGCTTGAATTCGCCCTCCATGTCCCACCAGCGGGAGGCGATGGCTTCAAATTTGGCGATTTCTGTCAGATCGACATTGGCATCACTATTCATGTTTTGATGATCCTGTGGCAAGGCGCGCAGCGTGCTGGGCGCGCGCAATCTATTGTCCTGGCGCGCATTATAACGGACCGACCTCGTCGCACCAGCCCGATGTGCTCATCGGATTTGTGGCTTAATGTATTTGGCTCAGTGTGTTACCATGTCGCGCTGTTTAAGCCAAAGAACAACTAATTAGGGATTAAGGCTTTCTATGAGCGATCTGGCCAGAGAGATCACGCCGGTCAACATCGAAGAAGAGCTCAAGAGTTCCTATCTTGATTACGCCATGAGCGTGATCGTAGGACGAGCTCTGCCGGATGTGCGTGATGGCTTGAAACCGGTTCACCGCCGCGTTCTGTTTGCAATGAACGAGTTGGGGAACGACTGGAACAAGCCCTATAAAAAATCGGCCCGTGTGGTCGGTGACGTAATCGGTAAATATCACCCGCACGGCGATATCGCTGTGTATGACACCATCGTCCGGATGGCGCAGGATTTCTCCATGCGTTACATGCTGGTCGATGGTCAGGGCAACTTCGGTTCGGTCGACGGCGACAGCGCCGCGGCGATGCGTTATACCGAAGTGCGGATGGCGCGCATCTCCCACGAGCTGCTGGCTGATCTGGACAAAGAGACCGTGGACTGGGTGCCGAACTACGACGGCACCGAGATGATCCCGGCTGTCATGCCCACCAAGGTCCCCACCTTGCTGGTCAACGGCTCCTCCGGTATCGCGGTGGGCATGGCGACCAACATCCCGCCTCACAACCTCACCGAGATTGTCAACGGTTGCCTGGCGCTGATCGAAAACGGCGACCTCACCATTGACGAGCTGATGACCCATGTCACCGGCCCGGATTTCCCCACCGGCGGCATCATCAACGGCCGTTCCGGCATCGTGCAGGCGTACCGTACCGGTCGCGGCTCCGTCTATGTGCGGGCCAAGGCTGAAGTGGAGGTGGACGAGAAGACCAGTCGCGAGACCATCATCGTCCACGAGATCCCCTATCAGGTGAACAAGGCTCGCCTGATCGAGAAGATCGCCGAGCTGGTCAAAGAGAAGAAAATCGAGGGCATCAGCGCCCTGCGCGATGAGTCCGACAAGGACGGCATGCGCATCGTCATCGAGATCAAGCGCGGCGAGTCCGGCGAGATTGTGCTGAACAATCTCTACAAGCACACCCAGATGCAGACCACGTTCGGCATCAACATGGTGGCGCTGGACAACAACCAGCCCAAGGTGATGAACCTCAAAGAGATCCTGGATGCGTTCCTGCTGCACCGCCGTGAAGTGGTGACCCGCCGGACCGTGTTCGAACTGCGCAAGGCGCGGGATCGGGCGCACATCCTGGAAGGGTTGGCGGTGGCATTGGCCAACATCGATCCCATCATCGAGCTCATTCGCCACAGTGCGACCCCGGCGGATGCGAAAGCCGCCTTGGTAGCCAAGGGCTGGGAACTCGGCAACGTGGCCGCCATGCTGGAAAAAGCGGGCGACGACGCGGCTCGCCCCGAGTGGCTGGAGCCGGAGTTCGGCATCCGTGAAGGGCAGTACTTCCTGACCGAGATCCAGGCCCAGGCCATCCTTGACCTGCGTCTGCACAAGCTGACCGGCCTCGAGCACGAGAAGATCCTGGAAGAGTACCAGTCTCTGCTGGATCTCATCGCCGAGCTGCTGCACATCCTGGCAAGCCCGGAACGCCTGATGGAAGTGATCCGTGACGAGCTGCTGGCCGTGCGCGAGCAGTACGGCGACGAGCGTCGCACCGAGATCAGCATGTCCAGCGCCGAGATCAACATCGAAGATCTGATCACCCCGGAAGACGTGGTCGTTACCTTGTCTCACCAGGGCTATGTGAAGTATCAGCCGCTCTCCGACTACGAGGCCCAGCGCCGCGGTGGTCGTGGCAAGTCGGCCACCCGGATCAAGGAAGAGGACTTTGTGGAGCGTCTGCTGGTGGCCAACACCCACGACACCATTCTGTGCTTCTCCACCCGTGGCAAGGTCTACTGGCTCAAGGTGTATCAGCTGCCGGAAGCGTCCCGTGGCGCCCGCGGTCGTCCGATCATTAACCTGCTGCCGCTGGATGAGGGTGAGCGCATCACCGCCATCCTGCCGGTGAAAGAATATGACGCCGACAAGTATGTCTTCTTTGCCACCGCCAACGGCACCGTGAAGAAGACCAGCCTGTCCGACTTCAGCCGTCCGCTCTCCTCCGGTATCCGTGCCATCAACCTCAAAGAGGGTGATGAGCTGATCGGGGTGGACATCACCGATGGCAGCAACGAGATCATGCTGTTCTCCGATGCGGGCAAGGTGGTTCGCTTCGCGGAAGGCAGCGGTCGCGCCGATGCCGATGGCACTGACGAGGTCGACACCGATGACGACGCCGGCAACGACGATGACGGCAGCGACAACGGCGAAGGCACCGAAAGCAAGGGCACCTTCAAGGGCGTACGTCCCATGGGTCGTACCGCTGCTGGCGTGCGCGGCATCAAGCTGGGCGCCGGTGACAAGGTGGTCTCCCTCATCGTGCCCCGTGGTGATGGTGCCATCCTCACCGCCACCGAGAACGGTTACGGCAAGCGCACCGCGCTGGACGAGTACCCGACCAAGAGCCGTGGTACCCAGGGCGTCATCTCCATCAAGGTGGATGAGCGCAACGGCAAGGTGATCGATGCGATCCAGGTCGAAGATACCGACCAGATCATGCTGATCACCAACGGCGGTACCCTGGTACGTACCCGGGTGTCCGAGGTGAGCGTCATCGGCCGCAACACCGGCGGTGTGCGTCTGATCCGTACCGGTGAAGACGAGACCGTAGTCGGTCTGCAGCGCGTTGCCGAGAGCGACGAAGAGGAAACCGAGGCCCTGGCTGTTGAAGGGGAGGTGTCTGAAGGCACCGACACCGCAGCGGACGCTGGCGCCGTCGATACCGGGGAGGCGGGCGACGAGTAATCGTCCCCTTTGTCCGGTGCAAAAGAGCGACCTTGATGGTCGCTCTTTTTTTGTCCGCCTCACCGCAGGCTCTCCCCGTCCTTGTGCTTGCCCAGCAGCTCTCTTCTCTGCTGCCAGGCTCCGTCTGCCGTGCATGCAGCCCTGCCTGCCACGGCGTCATCTTCCTGATATGCAGGGCTAGCCCCATCGCATCAACACGATTCCTTCACTCGGTTGTCATGGCCCTGTCATGACGGCCAGCCATGCTGCCTGCGTTGAATGAGGCCACCACAGAGGCAGGCATCGCTTGCCAGGAGCACTGTTATGACGAGCTGGGTAATGTGGGAGATCTGGTGGAGCCGGATGTGGGGAGGGCAGGAGAAGGCGCGCCTTAGGGTGGATGAGGAGGAGGTGGCGCACGAGCCATCCCGCCTGCCTGCGGAGCTGATTGCACAGCGCCACCCAGCGGGGAGCTACCCGCCGAGACCACGGGGCTGATGGCGCTCAGAACAGACGCAACTGCTCGCCCGGGCGGATGAAGGCGGCTGTATTGAGTGCAATATGGCGCTTGCCCAGTTGCAGCCGCCTGCTGATCAGGCGAAAGCGCTGGGCGAGCAGGTCGGCAAACTGTCCTTCACCTCGCATGCGGCTACCAAAGGTGGCGCTGTTGAGTGCGCCACCCCGGCTCGCCCGCAGCTGGTTGAGGATCGCCTCTTTCTGGCCGGGATAGTGCGTATCGAGCCAGTCGCAAAAGAGGGTGGTGAGCTCGTGGGGCAATCGCAGCAAGATATAATCCGCACAGCCCGCCCCGGCGTCGACGGCGGCCTTGATGATCTGTTCCAGTTCCGGCTCGTTGAGCCTGGGGATCATGGGGGCGGCGAGCACGCCGACCGACACACCGGCCTTGGCCAGTCGTTCGATCACCTTGATCCGCCCAACCCCCGTGCTGGCCCTGGGCTCCAGCTGTCGCCTCAGCGTCTCATTGAAGGTGGTGACCGACACCATCACCTGGCATAACCCTTCCCGGGCCAGCTCGGTCAGCAGATCGAGGTCGCGCAGGATCATGGCGCTCTTGGTGATGAGCCCTACCGGATGGCGATGAGCCAGCATCACCGTCAGGAGTTCACGAGTCAGGCGATAGTGGTGCTCGATGGGTTGATAGGGATCGGTATTGGCCCCCAGCACGATGGTTTGTGGCTGATAGGCTGGTTTGGCAAATTCCCGTCGCAGCAACTCGGCAGCATTGATTTTGGCAAACAGCTTGCTCTCGAAATCCAGCCCGGGGGAGAGCTCAAGGTAGGCGTGGCTGGGTCTGGCATAGCAGTAGATGCAGCCATGCTCGCACCCCTGATAGGGATTGATGGAGCGACCGAAGGGAAGATCCGGCGAATCGTTGTAGCTGATGATGCTGCGGGCGCTGATCTCCGTCACCTCGGTGCGGGGAGCGCTGGCGGCAAATGCCGCGTCCCAGTCGCTCTGACTCCAGCCGTCGTCAACGGTTTCGATTTGCGGGCCGCTGAAGCGGTGCTCGACATTGTGGTTCGCGCCTCGTCCTGCCATCACATCACCAATGCACTGTTTATATATACAGTTATTTTGCTGTGTCGCCCGTCAAACTGCAAGTTCGCAAAGAGCGACCCCATGAAAGAGGGTGAACCCAGGTGATCTCCTGCTTGATCTGTTGCTACATTTCGTTTACATAGACGAAATGCGAACCAGATCACGGAAAATGTCATGCAACCTACTACCGCCCGCTGGCTCTTCATTGCCCTCATTGCGCTGGTCATCTGGCGTCTGATCCCGCTCTCCACCGAGCAGGAGCTGGCGGCGGCCAACCGCGCCTGGCGGACAGGGCACTTTGATGAGGCGACCCGGATCTGGGCGCCCCTGGCGGAGCAGGGCCAGCCACGGGCACAGGCGCTGATGGGTTGGTGCCATGAAGTGGGGCAGGGGAGCGAGCAGGATATGGATCGCGCCATCCGACTCTATCGTCAGGCTGCGCAGGCGGGGGACGCTTTCGGCCAGTATCGGCTGGGAGAGGTCTATCTGCGCGGGGCCGGGGTAAAGCGGGATCTGCACGAGGCGTTTCGCTGGATGGAGCTGGCAGCCAGAAACGGTGATGTGCCCGCCATGCTGAAGGTGGGCATCCTGCACCTGATGGGGGTCAACGGGCGGGTTGAACTGGCCGAGGCGAAGCAGTGGCTCTATCAGGCCTCGCAAAAGGGCAACAAGATGGCACTCCAGGTATTGCAGGAGATGGCGCTGGCCGAGGAGGGACGCAGCGCCTTCGATTTCAATGGCCACTCTTTTCTGAACGCCGGTTAGGGATCAACGGCTGGCGGTGACTTTGCCGGGCGTCACGTCGGTGACATAGAGGGTACTGCGTTCGGCACTGTGGACGATGCTGCATACCTCCCGCTTGCAGCCATCGCCCAGGATCACCAGCTCACCGATATGGACGGGACAGTGAGTCGTGAGAAGGTGATCCGGATGAACCAGCTTTTCTGCATGCTCCGGAAATGAAATGTCGTAGGTGTACATCATGCTCTCCTTGCTTTGGCTGACGCCTCAATCTGGTACAGGGTATGGCAGCAGAAGGGCGCCCTCGCAAGTAGGACAGGTTGACACCCGCGCTTAGGCGGTATGCAAAATCGCCAAGACAGCTTGTCTGGGTTGTCGCGTCTGATACAATCCCCCGCTGTACCTCTCAATGGATGGCCTTGCACACGCCATATGGTGTGCCACTGCCGTGTACCAACCGTATTGTGAACGGTGAAACTCGGGAGTGAACAGCTGGACATGAAAGGGTTTCTCCAACCTGCATGTGGCCTTTGGTAGGGGTCACCACTGTATAAGGAAACACCTAATGCCAATCATTACTCTGCCTGACGGCAGCCAACGTCAATTTGCCCACGCCGTTTCCGTCATGGATGTGGCCGCGGACATCGGTCCCGGTCTCGCCAAGGCGTGCATTGCCGGTCGGGTAAACGGTGAACTGGTGGATGCCTGCGAGCTGATCGAAGCCGATGCCTCCCTGGCCATCATCACCGCCAAAGACGAAGAAGGTCTGGACATCCTGCGCCACTCCTGTGCTCACCTGCTGGGTCATGCCATCAAGCAACTCTGGCCCCAGACCAAGATGGCCATCGGTCCTGTCATCGACAACGGTTTCTACTACGACATCGATCTCGACCGCACCCTGACCGACGAAGATCTGGCTGCCCTGGAAGAGCGCATGCTGGCGCTGGCCGCCAAGGATTACGACGTCATCAAGAAGAAGGTCTCCTGGCAGGAAGCGCGCGACGTGTTCGAAGCCCGTGGCGAGACCTACAAAGTCGAGATCCTGGATCAGAACATAGCCCGTGATGACCAGCCCGGTCTCTATCATCACGAAGAGTACATCGACATGTGTCGCGGCCCGCACGTGCCCAACATGCGTCACTGCCACCACTTCAAGTTGCAGAAGATGTCCGGCGCCTACTGGCGCGGCGACTCCAACAACAAGATGCTGCAGCGCATCTACGGCACCGCCTGGGCCGACAAGAAGCAGCTCAAGGCGTATTTGCAGCGTCTGGAAGAGGCCGCCAAGCGCGACCACCGCAAGATCGGCAAGCAGCTCGACCTGTACCACATGCAGGAAGAAGCGCCGGGCATGGTGTTCTGGCACAACGATGGCTGGACCATTTTCCGCGAGCTGGAAACCTTCATCCGCGGCAAGCTCAAAGAGTACGACTATCAGGAAGTGAAAGGCCCCTTCATGATGGATCGCGTGCTGTGGGAGCGTTCAGGTCACTGGGAGAAATACGCCCAGGCCATGTTCACCACCCAGTCCGAAAACCGCGAGTACGCCATCAAGCCGATGAACTGCCCGGGTCACGTGCAGATTTTCAACCAGGGTCTGAAATCCTACCGCGATCTGCCCCTGCGCATGGCCGAGTTCGGCTCCTGCCACCGCAACGAGCCGTCAGGCTCCCTGCACGGCCTGATGCGGGTACGGGGCTTCACTCAGGATGACGCCCACATCTTCTGTACCGAAGAGCAGATCATGGAAGAGGTGTCTGCGTGCATCCGCATGGTCTATGACGTCTACGGCACCTTCGGTTTCGAAAACATCGTGGTCAAGCTCTCGACCCGTCCGGAGCAGCGTATCGGCTCTGATGAAGCCTGGGATCGTGCCGAGGCCGCGCTGGCCGAGGCGCTGGAACTCAACGGCCTGAAGTACGACCTGCAACCGGGCGAGGGGGCTTTCTACGGTCCCAAGATCGAGTTCACCCTGCACGATTGCCTTGATCGTGCCTGGCAGTGTGGTACCGTGCAGCTCGACTTTGCCCTGCCGGGCCGTCTTGGCGCCACCTATGTGGGCGAAGACAACGAGCGCCACATCCCCGTGATGATCCACCGCGCCATTCTGGGCTCGCTGGAGCGCTTCATCGGGATCTTGACGGAAGAGTACGCCGGTCTGTTCCCGACCTGGCTGGCTCCGACCCAGGCCGTGGTCATGAATATCACGGATAACCAGGCCGATTATGCTGTGAAAGTTGCCAAGGCATTGAATGATGCGGGCCTTCGCGCAAAAGCGGACTTGAGAAATGAGAAGATTGGCTTTAAAATCCGCGAGCATACTTTGAAGCGAGTACCCTTCATGCTGGTCTGCGGCGACAAAGAAGTAGAAGCCGGCAAGATTGCAGTGCGTACTCGTAAAGGGGCTGACCTGGGCTCTTATCCTGTTGAAGAGCTGATTGCTCTGTTGACCCAGGAAGTTCAGACCCGCGGACAAAAGAAAGTGGAGGAATAAGCTATAAAAGGCGGAAAAAAACTGGGCAAGCAACCGCAAGCCCGCGCTCACCGGATCAATGAAGAGATCCGTCTGAAAGAAGTTCGTCTGACTGGTCTGGATGGTGAAGCCATTGGCATCACCTCCATTCAGGATGCGCTGAACTTGGCCCTTGAGGCAGGAGTGGATCTGGTCGAGATCAGTCCGAACGCTGAGCCGCCCGTTTGCCGGATCATGGATTACGGCAAATTCCTCTACGAAAAGAGCAAGACCACCAAAGAACAGAAGAAAAAACAGAAAGTCGTCCAGGTCAAGGAAATCAAATTCCGTCCTGGCACCGACGAAGGCGACTATCAGGTAAAACTACGCAACCTGGTTCGCTTTCTGGAAGACGGGGACAAGGCAAAGGTCACCCTGCGCTTCCGTGGTCGTGAAATGGCCCACCAGGATCTTGGTATCAAGGTTCTCGAGCGCGTCAAGAACGATCTGGAAGAGCTGGCCGTAGTCGAATCGTTCCCGAAAGTCGAAGGCCGTCAAGCTGTGATGGTCCTCGCACCCAAGAAGAAATCTTAAGGCCCACAAGAAATTGACTCATGGGGCTGGCCCCATGAGTCGGTTCGCCTTGCGATTTTGTTGTCACTCACAATGCGGAGTATGAAATGCCGAAGATGAAAACCAACCGGGGCGCCGCAAAGCGCTTCAAGAAGACTGGCTCAGGTCGCTTCAAGTGCAAGCACAACCACCTGCGTCACATCCTGACCAAGAAGAGCAGCAAGCGTAAGCGTCAGCTGGGACCGAAGTTCTTTGTTTCCGCTGCCGACCACAAACGTGTTGTCGCTTGTCTGCCGTACGCATAAGGGGGGATGTGAAAAATGCCAAGAGTTAAACGTGGTGTGACCGCTCGCGCTCGTCACAAGAAAGTAATGAAAGCCGCCAAGGGTTACTACGGCGCCCGTTCCCGTGTCTACCGCGTAGCGGTACAAGCGGTAACCAAAGCTGGTCAGTATGCCTACCGTGACCGTCGCCAGAAGAAGCGTCAGTTCCGTCAACTGTGGATTGCGCGTATCAACGCTGCAGCCCGTCAGAACGGCCTGTCCTACAGCCGTCTGATCGACGGTCTGAAGAAGGCTTCCATCGAGATCGATCGCAAGATCCTGTCCGATATCGCCGTTCACGACAAGCTGGCTTTCACCGCCCTGGTTGAAAAAGCTAAAGCAGCTCTGGTCTAATCCAGCTCTGTTATAAAAATAAAGGAGGCTCAGGCCTCCTTTTTTGTATCTGTAATTAGCTGTTTTATATGGCTTTTTTGTTTTTAATGTCCACATATTGCCCCATTCATTTTGCTCGATGCCATCGTAGGCTGAGAGCCTGGTGGGCGTATTGGCTGCAAGGGGGTGGCACAGCCAGAGTGGCCATGTTGCCTTGCTGACTCGTAGTGTGTACTATGTACACCATGATGAATGCTCAGAGTGAGTGATGCGTGAGTCACGCGATTGAATTTATTGAGACGTCTATCTTCACCAGACAGATAAAAGCCTTAGCGACAGACGATGAGCTCAGAGCACTGCAAGTCGAGCTGATTGCCCAGCCAGAGAAAGGCGACTTGATCCAAGGTACTGGTGGCTTGCGAAAAGTTCGAATGGCAACAGGCCAGCAAGGGAAAAGTGGCAGTGCCAGGGTGATCTACTTCTTGGCAACTGTAGAGACGATTTACCTGGTACTGGCGTATGCAAAGAGTGAGAAAGAGAGCCTCACTGCGGCAGAAAAGGCTGAGCTGAAGAAATTGACCACGTTACTGAAAGGGGAGGTTTGATATGAACATGTTTGACGAACTGAAGGCTTCCCTGGAAGAGGCTGTCGAGATCAAGCAGGGTCACGTAGAGCCTGCTGCACGGACCAAATACGAGGTCGCTGACGTCAAGGCCATTCGCCTGGCCCTCAAGGTTTCACAACAAGAGTTTGCCCAAGCACTGGGAACAAGTGTGGATACGGTGAAGAGCTGGGAAACCCGGCGCCGCAATCCAACGGGATTGGCTGCCAAAGTGCTGGGGCTTATCCAGGATAAGCCAGACCTGTTTCGTGAGTTGGCGGCTCACTGACCTAGGTACCAAACAGCTAGAAGAAGGCCCCATATTTTGGGGCCTTCTTCTTGGTCAGCAGTTGAAGGACATAAAGAATTATCACTTTTTTAAGCTGTGTTATTTCTCTGTGCTGCTTTCTTTCGATGAGTTATCTGAAGTGTCTTTGGGGACCATCCAGGTCACCTGTTCGACCTGATCGTGGCGAACGAGCCGGACTAACCCTCCTTTTAAGCGATAGGCACAATGAGTGCTATTACACATCAGGCGGATGTGCGGAGTATCTCCTAGCAGAGCAGACTGAGTGCTATTTCTATCTGTAGTCCATTCAATACTATCTACTGGTTTAATATGGGCTTCGGCAGCCTTTACTCCTTGGTTAAAGCTAAAGTAGGCCGGCATGAGAGCGAGTAAAGGTGGAATCAGCAGAATGGCAAATCTGTCGTAGAAAATTTTTACCCAGATTAACAAGAAGAAGAGTCGGTGGGGCGGTACACGGGCTCCTCTCCGGAAAAAATGCCGGAGTTTTTTTGGTGACTTAGAAAACTGACGGTGACAGAACCATGCCCATCCTAACCGGAGCCCAGGACTGAAGAGCAAACAAATGAAGATTGTCACTAGGCTAATGGCCCCTAGTGTTATGGGCCCCACATACTCTTTAATCGAGTTAAGCAGTTGTAGGAATCCCATCGCTAGGGTGACATCTGCAGGCCATGGGAATTCAATGATGTCCAGTCCATGAGCAGAACACTCACCAAAATGATAAGCCATTCCGATTAGGTAGATGCCACCAGTTATTAATGGGATCGCGGCGAAAATGATAGTTAGGAATTTGGATATCTCAGATTGAGGTTCTTCTGGTTCTGGTGTTTTTCGCACCCGTTTGAGGTGTTGTCTTAACCAGTGCCAGCGTTCCCAGTTAATCTCTTTTCTCTTCTTCATGTGTCCCTACGTAAGACATTGCGAGCTTCAAACATGTCCAACATTGTACCGTTCCTACGACGGATGAAAATCTGTGTGAGCGGTTGGGATGTATGGTGCGAGTCTGCAACCTTTCAGTTTCCAAAAAATAGTAGTTATCACTTAACAATATGAGAATAAGAGGCTTTTTGTCATTTCGAAGTAAGGCTACAGATCCTGCTCGTTCATTCAAATAGTCACGAAAAATTAGATTAATCAAATATATTCAAAGAGTTATGGTCTCATCGTTGTTAAATAGCTCTCATCCAAACTGTAAATCTCTGCAAAAAAGATCCATCTTTGCAGATCCTCAATGCCCTGCGGATCCTTGATGGGGCGCGGCCTGGGCCTATCGTTTTGCAGTAATCCACTTTTGCAAAAATTATTCCTGATGAACCCCGCAGGCGGGAGCGGATGAGCGCGGATTCCGTGGCGCAGACGCCGCCGTGGGCCCCCGGCCGTGCGCAGGGAGGCTGTGAGCGAGCGTAGGCTTCACGTATGATGCAGCGCTGCCCGATGGCACCCATTCATGCGGCGCCCTTCCCTGGCCATGCTCAGGCGCTGTCAGGCAGATAGACGAAGGCCCCACATTGTGGGGCCTTCTTCATTCGGTGGGTCACTCGATGATGGGGGAGAGGGTGTTCGCCAGTTGACCGGCCTGCTGGCTTTGGCCGGTGAAGATATCTGCATTGGTTGGCGGTGGGCCGCCGTGGTTATGACTGGCTGCGGTGGCGGCCAGTTGCTGGACCACGTCCATCAGCTGGTTGAGCAAGCGGAAGATGTTCACCCCATCGCTCCCCATCCACGACTTGGGTGACTCGAAGTGCTGCAGCTCGCCGGCAAGTGCCCGACGAACCAGGGCGATATCTTCATCCAGGTTGCCGCCTGCTGTCTGGCTCATGTTACCGGCGCTGCCCAGTATCATGTCTTCTGCGGTCAGCAGCTCGATATCCCCGAGCGCCTCGATGCGCTTCATGGCCCCGATCTCTTCCACGCTGTTGGCCAAGACGGTCAGCTGGTGCTTGCCGAACTCGCCCAGGTACTCGTCCGCCTCGCGGATCATTTGCATGGCCTTGTCGTGCTGGCGGCGGTCAGTATGGCGTGACTGGTTGCCCACGGTATCGGTACGGCTAAACACCTCTGCCCGTTGCTGTTGTAGCTGCTCGCCCGGTTCGATATCCGGCAGCGGCCAGCCAGTGCCCAGGATGGTGCGGACGAACGGCCGATCGGCACGACCAAAGGCAAATCCCAGCTCGACCATGGTCCCCTCGACCGGGAACTGCAGCAGCCCCTGCTCAGGCCCGCCGAACATGACCGGCAGTGGTACGGCTCGATAGAGCGGCGTCCCTTCATCTGGTTCACCATCCTCGCCCAGTAGCTGCACATCTACCGCATAGCGCGGGCGAAACGGATCATTGAGCTGACCGGCCGCGGCCTGGTCACTGATGGACTCAACCCGCCCGAACTTGGGCAGGTGCATCTTGTCGGCCAGCTCGGGGAATTCCCCCTCCATCTTGCGCCGCTCCGGCGACTTCACCGGTTTACCCGGTGTGGCTGTGGTCAGGGTCATTTCGTCACCCTTGAGCCGTACCCGCTCCACCCGCTTGCCATTGACGATGGCCCCCGGGCGCATGGCCGGGATCGGGGCCAGAGTGATGGTATTGCCCGCTTGGCGTGCCGAGAAGGCCGAGTCCAGCTCCACCGCCTTATCTGCCCATCGGCTATGGGCATGACTGCCTACGAAGATGGCGCCATCTAGTTGTTGATGCCAGATGAAGTCAGGTACCGAGAAGGCACGGCCCGCATTATCGAGCAGCTGATAGCCGGTGCCGGCGCTGGTGAAGTTGGGGATCGGGGTGTCGGTGTAGTCTGTCCCGTCCGGCAGCAAGAAGGTGAGTTGGGTCTGGTCGGTCAGCCAGGCCAGCAGGCTGCGCAGGGTGGCATGCTGGATACTTACCGGGAACTTGCTGCCCAGGATCCCTGCCAGCTCACGGCATAGCAGCTTGCTGGCACCGTTGGCGGCGGGTTGTACGTCATAGACATAACCGGTGAACCAGCGGCGCAGTTCCCCGTTGTAGCCGGTATCCAGAGTCAGGGTCTGCCCCTTGGTTGCCGTCCCTTCGATGGTCAGGGAGGCACGGCCACCGGCAGAGATGTCGAGCACGACATCATGGTCAACCAGGTGGGTCGGCTGGCCACCCAGGGTAAGGCTGGTCGAGAGTTTCACGCCATTACGTCTCCTAGCTTGTCATCCAGCCCCTTCACCATCTTCTCCCAGGAACTGAGCTGCTCCTGCTCAGACGCTGCCGCGCTGCTGTCTGTTTTCGCCGGCGTGGCATTGGCGGTGCCTTGCCCCACTGTGGCTGGGGCCTTGGGGAGGCGCTGCTCGCGCTTCTCCGGTACCGAGTTATGTTCTCGCAGGGTGAACTGCACCTGCCACGCCAGGAGCCCCTCCTGTTCGCTGGCGTTGATACGCCCTGCAAACTTGGCCTGGCGCACCATCACCGACTTAGCCAGCAGCGAGCCTACCCGGTAGATATGGCGCTTGCCGCCGTCTCCCTTGGCATCCGCCAGCTCGAACAGGCGGCTCAGGGTCTGCTCATCGTTGAACGGCACCAGCCCTGAGACGTCGAGTTCCTTTGCCTTCTCGCCCTGCTCGGCACTGCTGGTCTGGCCGCTTTGGTCCTTGTCCTGGAACTGCATCGAGGCGGAGATCCGCATCGACTTCATCACGATGGGCTCGCCGTCCAGGGTAAGCATGGCGGTTCTGCTCATAGGGTTAACTCCTGCCAATAGGTGAGCGGTTCAGCGGAGAGCAGCATGGCGCCGACGGCGTGGCTGTGGTCAGGGTGATCGCTCTTGAGCAATTCGGCCGCCAGGCTGGCCGGTTCACCGTAACCGTGCCAGCTCCACATTTTGCCAGCTAAGCTCGGCTTGGTGGCCAGCTCGGCGTCCAGTTCTGCGATGCGGGCGGTGCGCTTGTTGGTCAGCGCGACCAGCTTGGCGCGGGTGGCGTCCGGTGATGGCGAATTGTCCTCGCTCTGCTGCAAGGCAGAGCGAGCGGCAGAGACCAGCAGATGGCGGCGCAGCGGATCCCAGATCAGCGGGTCACCCGCCCTCCAGCGCGGCGCCATAGCTGCCACCGGCTGAGCCATCAGGTTGTTCTCGGCATTGAGTCGGCGCAGGGTGGCGCACCATTCAGGCAAAGGCAACACGGCGCACACCTTTGCCAACTTGACAGCCAGTTCTTGTTCGCTATTTGCAGAAACCATCCATGTCACGGCATATAGCTGCCCTTTAGGCTTTAGATAGTCAGCACCATCATTTAACTTTGCAGACAGCAAACCCAAACAAAACAAAGCATCACCGCTACAAAACAAACATGAACTCACACACACTCCTTAAACCCTATCGTTTGCTACACCTTCAATAACAAATGTAGCAAACACCCCCGAATCACCATTCGTGATTGCAGATGCTCTCACATAGCCACTACTACCACCATCCGCATACAAAATTACAAATTGAACTCGATTACTACTAGGCACAATCTCAGCAACAACATCCACCGGAACCCTGCCATTCCCCTCATAGGCTTTTCTAAATAAATAAAGGAACCGCGACACACTAGCAAACCCTCTTATAGTGTTTACCTGTATGTAATCAGGAAGCGTAATATATAGAATCTCATTACTATCAGATGGCACCAACACGCCCGAATCATTAATGGTAAAAGCCAGATCTACAACACCATAATCAGGGGTTTGCTTAAATTATACAGAGCTAAGAAAGTTACACCTTGGCGTAAAATAACCAAAATTGCCACTAATATATCTACCTATAGACCCACCCCTGAACGTATTGTTCACAGGTGATGCATACTTTTCAAAAACAACTACCGGCTGTTTTGTTTTTAACGGCTTTAAATCATTAAATCCAGAAACCTCACATTGCTGTGCACTTATTATCAAAGGGATGATGGTTTTATCTGGATTGGTATGATGGCCAAGATGCTTGCACGACAAAAGACTCGAGTACCAACCATCCACAACATACCCAGCCCCACCATTTTCCCTGCTTGGATCTTGATAAACATCAATCCTCGTCGGTGAATCAGCATAGCATGACAAAAATGTGTTCTTTTCGGCGCCCTCAGTAACATAAAAACCAAAAAACATTCTTCCCAGCTCACCTATATCCATCCCCTCCGTATTCCCCCAAGGGTGGATGGCCTCAATGTGGTTTGAGCCACCAGTAACCCTGCACCCAGTGGCATAACCAACAGGCACCACGTTACAAATGTACCCATCTGAGCAATTCACACCTAAACCTATAGACGCATCACTTCTGGCATTGGAAACAATAACGTTGACATCTTGAATGTTTGGCTCATACCCTTCCTGGACTCTTAACCCGCCTATGTTCGCCCCTGTAATCACGACATCCTTACACGCCGTATTAATTGACCGCCTCACAACAAGAGCTTCTGCATCAACCCCCTTCTCAAAATCCTTAGCATATAACCGCAGGCCACACATCGATGTCCTGCCAGGCAAAGTCCACGTATGCGATGGGTCATAAAATGGATACGCATAACCACCATCTATTTGATATAAAACATCACCAATAAAGTCATTGCCTATATAGCAAACACACTCCCATCGAACCCTTGTTCTAGGTGGCTGAATAATCGGTCTTGAAACCACAAAACCCACGTCACACACAACAACGCAATCACGCCCAACCGCTGCCGCTAATGCTGAGTCAACAGCATCATGAACACTCAAGAAAGGCATCTTGTATTTACTTATATAAATGTTCTCATCTAAAAAAGTATCCCTAAGAAGATTGTCACACTTAACCCAATGCATTCCGCTATGCACTTCATTCAATTCAACCTTTTTTGGCAAATCTCCTGTCCATGCATAAACCCCCTTGCCGTCTTTGCTGAGCACCACCTGATTTGCCGTTTCGATGATCATCTCTACACCGAACTGTCCGATCAGGTCATATCCCGCTTCGGCCATCGAGCGCCTCCACAGGGCGAAGGTGTCAGGGATGGCCCCCGAACCGCTGCTGCTAACCTGCCCACGGTCATCAATGATGGTGCTGTCCACCTGCACGGAGCCCAGCTTGGCTACGAAGTGCTGATAGCCGCTGCCATCCACATGGTCGGTCAGGTCGGTTACGCTGGTTATGAGCGTGAAGTGGTTCTGATGTTCGGAGAGCAGCGAACCAGCACGATGTACATCGACCCAGACGCCAATCGGCTTGGTGCCTGGGTAAATGACTTCGGGTTGTTTCAGTTCGACCCGCAGGCCGCCGACGATGGCTACACCCGGAGTGACCTGAAAGGCACCATCCGTCTCTACCACCTTGAAGCCGTCACCGACAAAGGTGTGATGGCCATAGAGATCGGCCTGCAGCTGGCGGATATCTTCATCCATCCCGCGCAGGCGGGCGGCATAGTCAATCTGCCACGTTCCGGCATCCACATGGGTGAGGGTGGCCTCTGCCGCCTGGTCGTAACCCATCAGCATCGACTTGACCAGGGAGTTGCCGGTCTGGCCGGTGGTCTGGTCGGTCTTGAGCTTTGTCTCGCGCCCCTTGTAGACAATCATCCCGATCACACCGTTCTGCTTGTTGCGCAGATACATGGCGTTGAAGCTGAAATCGCCAATGGTGGTGTCCATCACGATGGTGTAGGCCACCGCGTTGTTGTTGACGCGGCCGCGCTGGTCCACGTTCTGGCGGTGGACGATCTGGCTCTCCGGCGGCAGGACTGTGTCCGGGTCGATGGGGGCGGTGATATCGAGGTTGGGAATATCAGCCAGGATGAATTCATCCAGCACGACCGGTTGCTCTGCGGCCAAGCTGGACTGCCAATATTGTTCGAATGCGTTGGTAATGACCTGGCTCATCAGGACTCCTTGCGGGGGAGAGACGCCCCGTAAACGTGTTGAATGAAATGGATTTGACCGGCTTGTAGGTAACCCTTGCAGGCTGGTTTATTGAGGGATGCTGCGAATACCTGGTGGGCCATGTCGAAATGCCCCGCATGCAGGTATGCCACGGCGGGATAGAGCACCTGGAAGCGGTAGCGGCGGCAGGTACGTCCGTAGTGCTGGATCAGGGTTTCCATCAACTGCTGGTTTTCCGCCAGAGCGCTGTCGGCCACCTCGATGGTAATGACATCCCAGGGGGTGCCCTCCTGGCGCTCATGCAGTTCACACCAGCCGATGCCAAGGCGCTCGAATATGCGCTTGAACCCCGCCACCTCGCCCGAATCCTGGGCGTTGATGAAGGCGAATTTCACCCGCTTGCGGAACAGGGTGAGCGGCTCTCCCTTGAAGCGGGTGATATCTCGTTCCCAGGCGAGCAGGGCCAGCATGCTTTCAGAGCAGGTCATCGGGTCTTGCTGGGTCAGCGGCTGCAGCAGCCAGCCGCGCACGCGACGCCAGAACGACATGATGCCTTTGGCCAGGAAGGCTGGTTCTTGCACCCCCTCGGCGATGGTCTTGCCGTCTTCCCACCATGGGGCGGTGCTGTCTGGCAGCAGAGGGGCCTTGTCCTGGTGATTCAGTTCGGTGGTCTTAGTCATGGAGGAACACCTCCAAATCGCTCAGGCGCGGGATATCGAGACCCGAGACGATGTCCAGTTCGGTGAAGTGCAGGCTCTTGATCTCGGGGAATGCCTGGTGCAGCTCGCGGCCAAGCTGGCTCAGTGAGAATCGGGACTGGGGCCAGGTGCGGGTCACAGTGGGGTAATCGGCAGATTGACGGAATGCCGCCTTCACCAATAGTTCCACATCCCGTTTGAGTGCCAGCCGCTGCTCTGCGGTCAAGTTATCGATAGGCCACAGGTCCAGGTGAAGAGTGTGATCCGTCTCCGGCATGGCCATCACCTGCAGGTCATCGCCATGGCCATGGTTACCCTGGTTGCTCACGTAGTCGTTGAGCTTGTCGATCAAGCTGGCCGGCGTGGTGCCAACCTCCAGCAGGATGAAGGCATTGGCGGTACCCGGGCCCCGCGGTGCGTCGTGCTCGAAGAAGATGTGATCGGCGCGGATCCCCGCCACGCTGGCGAGCATGGAGCGGTAAATCGCGTCGATGTGGTAGCGCCCTACCGCAGAGAACTGGTTCTGAATGCGCAGCCCCAGAGCATCGTTGCTCTCTGCATCGGCCCCCTGTGTGGTGACCCAATCGCGGTCGGTGTTGCGTGCTGACAGGATACCGGTCACCGGTTTACTCAGCAGGTTGTAATAACCGGGGGCCAGATTCCAGGCGCTGCCGGCGAACTCAGCCTCGCAGACCACCTTGGCTACGGCCTCACCGGCAGGGCTCACCATCTCCTGTAGGGGGCGCAGGCGATAGATGGTGCCGTTGATGCGCTCGGTGGTGATCCAGACATCGGCCGGGATGGTGACGGCCTCTGCCGGATTGACCTTGGTGAAGTTGACCAGGCCCCGGGTTTTCTGGGCAGCTTTACGGGTGAGATCAACATCCCAGGCCTTGAGGTCGAGATAGGTATCATTGGCGGTCGCGGCAAAGCTGGCTGGCAGCACATGGCCCGCCAGCAGGGTGCGGATCAGCCAGAGCGCCGGGGTGATGACCACGCCGCGCACCAGACGCCAGAACGGGGACACATCGCTGTCGTTGGTGATGAGTGAGCCTGCGGCCTCCACCTCTTTCTTGAGCTCGGCCTCCATGGCCGCCTCGGTTGTCGGCACCCCGCTTTTTGCCAGCAGGGCCATAAAATCCACGGTGGGGCGCAGGTTCACAGGGTTACCTCCAGATCGCCGAATTCATAGGTACGGGCCGTGACCAGGATGCGTTCCGGCGATTCTTCGCTGATCAGGATGGTGCCCGGGATCAGGCGTAAGTCGTTCTCGACCAGCAGTTCGATCTCGGTCATCACATCCGCCCGCAGGGTGGGGCTGCGTTCGCCGATGAGCTTGCGGGCCAGCCCCGACTCCATGATCCGGTGCTTGATGTCCTGGCCGATGCTGTGCCGATCCTGGGTGAGGCGCGGCTGGCCGCCGGCGTCGAGTTGCCAAGCGCCATCCACCACCAGGATGTCGATGTACTTGGGATCGGTCATGGGGTGGTCATCCACAGTTCTTGCTCCATCTCTCCCGGTGACACCTGGTTCTGGAAGTGGTTGTGCACCTCGCCGATATGCATGGCCTTGGTCGGCTTCTGGTTCGCTGTGGTCGCTGCTGCGTTGGCCTGGATCAGCTGCTGGCCAATGCCACCGGATGGGACGTTGCTTTGACCGCCCTGGCGATAGCGTGCAAGCGGTGCGTTGATGTTCTCTGGGTTTGGCAGGTTGAGGTCCGGCATGGCGCCCGCCTCAATGTTGACGCCCGGGATCATGTTCAGCTTGTCGATGAGCCAGTCGATAGACTTGCCGAGCAACTGGAACACGCCCCAGTCTGAGAAGGTTTTTTTCAGGTCATCCCAGTAGTAGCTGACCGCTGCGACAGCGCCGATCAGCAGCACTATCCCGGCAATGATCAGGCCTATTGGGTTGGCATACATGGCGATATTGACCGCCAGCAGGATGGCACGAAAGGCAACCAGCCCCGCTTTGAGCAGGTTGAGCGGCGCCATGATGATGGTCCATGCGATACCCATTCCCAGGGTCGCCAACTTGGCCAGCCCCGCGACCAGCATCCACGCCCCGGTGACCATGCTCAGGCCTACGATGGTCAACATGGCATAGCTGATCACCTTGGTCAGGTTAGGGAAAAGGTGAGTCCACCGCAGCACATCATTGGCGCCATCGGCAAAGAGACCGACCACCGCATTGATGGCTGGCAGCACCACGCCAAAGGCGGCGGCACGGATGGCGAACCATCCTTGCGTCACCCGTTCCCACTGATCGGTCATTGACGCGGCCATCTGTTCGGCCTTGCCCATGCCGTGGGTGTTGGCCAGCGCGTTGATGTTGGTGGCCAGGCCCTTGGTGTTGGTCATGAGCAGCTTGATCATGGCGACCGCCTCATCCGAGCCGAACGCCTTCTTGAGCTCATCCCCCTCGGCCACGCTCATGGTCTCACAGTAACGCATCTTGAGCTTGTCCAGGATGGTGAGCACCGGCAGCATGTTGCCTGCCGAGTCGGTGAACTGCATGCCGAGCGCCTTCTGAGCGCCACCTACACCAGCCAGGAAGGACTTGAACTTGGTCCCGGCCTCGCCGCCGCTCATGGTGGCCTGCAACTGGCCCAGCACAGCGAACTGCTCATCCATCGATACTCCGGCCGCCGTGGCGTTGGCACCGATCGCGCCGAACGCATCGGCCATGCCCTGGCCGGTGGTCTTGAACAGTTGGACCGCCAGCGCCGTTTTGCCGGCGACATCTTCCACCCAGTTGGCCTTGCCCATCTGCTTGGCCTGCTGCTCGAAGATGCCCGTACATGGTGCCCATGTAGTTGGTGATGGTGGCGGTGTCGGCTTTTGTGGCCTTGGCCAAGGTAGTGGAGGCGCGAGTGAAGGCTGGCAGCTCGTTACCCTCCAGCCCGGCGATGGCGGACTGGATGTCGTAGGAGGAGCGCACGATCTCGGTGGCCGAATTGCCATACTGCACGGACAACTTGAGTGCTTCGCGGCCGAGCGCCCCGAGCACATCCTTTTGCACATCAAGGGAGGCCACCTCAGCGAGGGCCCTGTCCATCTCGATGGCCGGGCCAAGGGCGCCTTGGATTGCCATGACGCCGCCCGCCACGGTCGTGGCCCCCATGGCCATATTGCTCCAGCCCTGGCGGCCCGCTTTGCTGACCTTGTCCATCTGGGCGTTGATGCCGGCAAGGGGCTTGGTGACCTGGTCAACCAGAGCCACCTGCATCATCAATTTTTCCATCCAGGCCATCAGTCGTTACCCGTTCAGTGCTTTGGCAATGCCCTCGGCCACGGTGGCGGCGTTGGACTCTCGGTGGTGCTTGTCTATCCACATAGCGCGGGCCAGGCTGTCGATGTCGTCTTCTTCATGGGGCAGGTAGTAACGCCGCAGCGCCAGCACCTGCTCCAGTTGGTTGCGCTCGATGGCCTCGGCACGCGCCGTCAGTTTTTTACGGTGATGTCCAGATCGGGCGCGAATTCCTTATTCACGGCACCAGCCAGTTGCAGGGCTGCGCTGGGGCGCTTGAGCAGGTCATCGAGCGCCTCTTTGCTCTCCTGGCAGACGATCTTTTTCAAGTAGTTGTGGGCAGGTGCCACCTTGTCGTTGGGCATCATGTCGTTGATGAAGCTGTTGTAGGCCACCATGGTTGGGGCAAACTTCAGCTCTTTGCCTGCGACTTCCAGGGTGATGATCGGTGTGCTCATGGGGTTGTTTCCTCTTGTTCAATCCAGTTGGTCAGGGTGGTGATCTGGGTTTGGCAGCAGCGCAGCGCCGTCTGCAAGGTGGGGATAAACTGCACGGCATCGCCGTAGGTGCTCCCCGTGAATTCAGGCTCCGGGCAGTTGGGCACCAGCCCCGGCGGTGGCAGCCGCTTGACCACCCGGGTCTGCACCACTGTCGTGGGGTGGCTGGAGCAGGCGCAGAGCGCCAGCAGGCAAAGGCTCGCGAGCGCAATCCGGGCGGCCCGCCGGCGGCGTGGCCAGGGCTTGTTGCAATTCATCGGCTGTTTTCCTGTTCTGGTTGTCGAGCTTGGCCAAGGCGGCGTTCTGGTTGCTGAGCAGCAGGCGCAGGCCCTTCGTTATCAACTGCTGTTCCTGGAGCTCGGTGGCCTGCTGGTCGTTGGCATCCTGCAGATTGGTGATCGTGGTTTGCTGCTCGGTCAGGGTGCGCTGCATATCCACCGTGCGGCGATGGGTGACATAAAGCGCCAGCACCAGGAGCAGGCCCACTATCCCCAGCACCTTGCTGAGCGTGCTCATGCCAGCACCCCGCCAAACTCGGTGAACTTGGCCAGCAGATCAGCCAGCTTGTGCTCGCGCTGGCCGTAGCCGGCACCGGGCAGGCTGGCCCAGATGTTGGCGCACTTGGCGATTGCCTGGGGGATACGCCCCTTGATCACGTCGTCCAGCGCCTTGCGCTCGCGGATTAGCTGGATGGCCCATGTGTCTTGGGAGGCGGGGCCAAAGTCCGGCAGGCGGAGAGCCGCCTGGTAGTGGCGCCAATGGCGGGACAGGAACTGATAGCGCCCGGCGGCTGTGCTGTGCAGGGTCGGGTTGACCCGCACCAACACATCGGGGTGTTCGCGGTAATCCTGAAAGAACCCGGCCGGGTTGACCAGCTTGTTGTAACCATCGTCGCCCAGCCCCTTGGTGCCCTCGGCATAGGCGATCAGGTCGAGAAAGGCGGCCATCTGGGGATGGCAGTCACTGCGCGGCATTGTTGTCCTCCTTCTTGCGAAACATCAGGGCCGCCCTGTCGCGGATGATGTCGATCCCAAGCAGCCCCACCACGCCGCCCAGAAAGGGGGTGGCCTCCTGGGGGATCCCGAGCAGGTGGGTACCGGTGGCGGCCGCCAGGGTAATGAGGCCGCACAGCAGGGATTCGATCAGCCGGCGGCGACCCCGCCCACCGGCGTAGGTGATGCGCAGGAAGGCGATGGCCAGCGCCAGCAGGGCCCCATAGACGGCGGGCCAGTTGTCCATCAGCCAGGCCAGCAGGGCGGTGGCGAGGGTCGGGTCTTTATGAGGCATGTGGTTCATGTCCGTTGCTCTGATTAGCGGTCCAGCCTCTCAAGGCGGGTCTGGCAGGGGACGCACAGGCGCACCCCGGGTACGTGGCGGCGGCGTCCCTCGGGGATGTCGTCGTCGCACTCTTCGCACTGGTGCAGGCTCTCCCCCTGGTAATGCCCCTTGCCCACCTGGTTGGCGAGTTGGATCGCCAGCATGCGGGCGGCGTGATGGTTGGCGCGATCGATGTCGTCCAAGCTTCCCCCTTAACCCAGCAGGTGGCGGGTGTCTTCCTGGGAGAGGTAAGGCACGCCGTTGATGTGAACGAAGTCGGGGGAGGTGACGAACCCCTTGATTTTGTGAACCCCCTTGCTGCCCCCCTTGGGATCGACGTCGAGCAGGTCAGAGATCTGCAGCTTCACGCCGAAGGCCTCCACCTTCATGGTTTCGTCGCCGGTGTCGGCGTAGAACAGCACGTCGTCCGGCGCCATACCGCGCCAGCTCCCCGCCCGCTTGGCGGCATCGCTCAGGAGGGTGAAATTCTTGGCATCGAGCTCGAACTCCACCTCGGCGGCGACATCCCCATCGACGAAGCCATCTGGGATCCCCCGGGTCTGGGCCACGGCGCTGTTGTCGGTGATGGAGAGACTGGCTTTCTCGACATGGACCATGGTGCCCATCAGCGTGGTGTCGAAGCTCTGGCCTGAAATGCGTCTGGTCATGGGTTAGCCCTCCCCGTTGTTGAGGCTCAAATCGAGCATGATGTTGACGGTGATCCCCTTGGGGCAGTCCACGGTGCGCACCACCACGTACACGGAGACCAGGTTCTTGGCGGTCCATTGGATGCTGATGTCTCCATCCTTGGGGGAGGCGATGTCACCCGGGAACGGCTGGCCGTTGATGGTGGTGGCCTTGGCCATCTCGCGCAGGTCTTTGCCGAAATACATGATGGCGGCCGCGGTACTGCCCGGAGTGGAGTTGAACGAGCGGTCCCCGATGCGGGCGATGGCCCGCAGGCGCATCCGGCGAGCTACCTTGTAGGCCACCCGCAGGTTTTCGATCACCTGGTAGTCACCGCCCTCGGCGTCCAGGGTGCGGCCATCGGCCCAGTAGGTGCCGTCATAGTCCGGAAACCACATCGGTACCGAGTAGCGGTTTTGTTCCAGGGTTTGCAGGGTGGCGAGCGGCAGCGGGATCCCGGCCTTGTCCACCGGCTTGTTGCCAAGGCCCACCAGGGCACCGGTCTTCACCCGGCAGGGGCTGTCTGCGATGCTCACCGCCCGGTTGCACAGGCGACCGGCATAGACGCCGGCGAGGTTGGGCCACAGTTGCGGCACCAGAGAAACCGAGCTCGCGGCGATACCGTTTTGCAGGGCGGCCAGCGTGGCTTCGTATTCGCTCCAGTCCTGGCTACCCTCACCAGTGGAGATGATGCCCGGTACCGCCAGCAGCATGAACTGCCAGCGCCCCCATTTGGCGATCAGCTCCTGGTTGAGCGCATGGGCGGCATTGATGCCTGCCTGGTCCCACTCCTGACCCAGCACCACGACACCTTCAAACGACTGGGTCTGCTGGGCGGTTCGCACGGCGGCCAGCCAGTCGCCATCTTCTGGCAGCACGTAGGCGGCCGCCGTCCAGTTCTGGCCTGCGTTGTCACGGGTGGCCAGCAGGTTGGTCTTGAGCTCGCTTTCACCCTCACCCAACAGGGTGTCAAAGTCCGATTGGGTGTTGAGTGAGAGCAGCTTGCCGGTGTTGCTGGCGGCACTGCCGATGAACAACAGGTGGCGCTCGACCTCGGTCACTGGCCCCTGCATCTGGTTCAAGTTGTTGATCTGTACATAAGGCCACATGCCGTTATTTCCCCTTCATGTCTTGCTTGTTGACGTCCCAGCCGTAATCGATGCTCTGCAAGGCGCGGGCGAAGGCCTGCTGCCTTTGCCTGGCGTTGGCGCCCAGGAACGGGCGGGCCGGCAGCTGGATCTCCCAGCTCTCTTTCACCGGTTCGTCCTTGAGCTTCTTGATAAGCAACCCCGCCTGGGCGTAGTTGAGATTGGCGGTGATCCAACCCAGCGATGCCGAGCGGTATGCCCGCTTGCGCTTGCCAGGACGCTTGAACCCAAGCTCGCGCAGCTTGCGGCCCTGTGCCTTGCTGGCCTGCTTGTTCTTGCCCACATCACTGGGGGCAATGCGGCGCCGGCTGGCGGCCGTCACCTTGTAGGTGTGCCCCTTCTGGTGGGTGTTGGCGATGACCCCTGCGTGGGCGCTCATGGTGCCCTTGGTGAACCCCAGCTCTGCCACGTCCTGACGGGGGGGGCGGATCTCCAGCAACTTGGGCAGGCCGCGCAACATCTTGCGTTTGCCCCGTTTGCGTGGGGCCCAGGCATTGCCATTGGGGTCTTGCTGCTGGCGTACGTTGCGGGCGGCCAGCTTCTTCATCTCGTTGGCGGCTCGCCATACCAGCCGCTGGCGCTTCTTGGGTGGCAGGGCCAGCAGGTTGAGCTGGTCTTTGCTGCGGTGCGCGTCGAGCGTGATGGTGATCATGCTGGGCCCCCGACCCGGTGCTGACCGGTATCACCCACGTTCAGGTCGATGTGCTCGGCCACCCAGATGTCATAGGGGGCAACGCTCCAGCGCTTGCCGAGCCAGTTGATAGGCCCTTGCGGGTGCTCGATAAGGCGCAGCGGCTCGGCGAAGGGGAGCTGGATCTCGAGGTCGGCCGTCTGCTCGTCGTTCGGGGTCACGGCGTACTCGGGATCAGGCAGCTCGAACTGCTCGCGAAAGTCGTCGTGCTCCTGCACCCAGGCCGCGACGGCCGCCAGCAGAATGGCCGGATCCAGCTCTCGAAACGGCAGTTGCTCAATGGTGAACACCGCCTGGTAGGTGAGCCAGGCTACATCCACCCCGGTGGGCCCCATGTTCCTGGGTTCGAGCTTGATGGTGCCGTTCTCCATCCAGCTATCCAGGCGCTTGTGGCATTTGCCCGGCAGCACCCGCAGTAACTCGGCGTGGAGTGCCTGCAGGAAGTATCCCTGGGCCTGCTGCTCGTTCATGGCTGCGCTCATATCAGCGATACCCCCGCCCGGTGCTTGCCCTTGATGCTGCGCACCAGCTGCTGGCTCTCGGCCAGCAACTGGGCACGCTGGTCCGGGGATCGCTCCACCTGGTTGTTGGCGGTGGCCCGTTCGGTGACGCTGGCGAACTCCGGCAGCAAGGCGGCCTTGGCGCGGGCGAAGACGGCGGCCAGGTACTGCTCGGTCAGGGCGTTGTTGCCACCTTCCAGGCTGGTCCCAGGTACCTCGGCGGCAGTGGTGTAGCCCTTGCCCTGCAGCGCTGTCTGATGGCTGGCGAGCTGCAGGTTGATTTCAGAGACGGCGGCCAGCAAGGCGGCGCCGGTGGTCTGCTGGTCCAGATCGGCAGGCAGGGCGCGGCGGCGTTCGAAGTCGGCGACGGCCACATCCGGCCAGAACCCGTCATTGCGGATAGTGGCGGCGCTATAGTCGATGTCCTTGCCTGCAAACATGGCTTGCCTCGCTGGTTGAATGGGTGCACCCCTGTAGCCACGCAATTGCCGCAGGGTTCGCCAGAGGCGGTCCATGGCATTCGCGCCGGGGTGCGACGGCGCGGAGAGTCGGTTTGTTCCGGTGTCAGTGCTCTGGGTTCAGCGCCCGCAGGCGCATGGCAATCTTCTGGCGCAAGGTGCCGACGCCCACCTTGCCGTGCAGCTGCTCGGCCTGGGCCAGCCAGTGATCGGCCTGCTCCAGGGTGGCGCTGTCCCCCACGGCGCTCGGGCGGGGCTGGCCGTTGTGGCCCCGCAGCAGCAGGCAACCGGCGGCCTTGAACCACTTGGCGGTCAGCCGTTCGTTGAGGCGCCAGTCATTGCGCACCTTGTCGAACACCCGGGAGAACCAGGGCTCGACGGCGTGCCCTTCGGCCGCCTGTTTCTCGGCCCACTCCAGCACGGTGTCGGCCACGAAGTGGGCCCAGTTGCGCTTGATGTTTGCCGGGGTGCGTTGGCCCTGGGTGATGGCGAGGTCGCTCCAGGTGATGCCGGCGTCGAAGTCGCCGACATCGAAAGCCCAGATGATGAGGCGCTGGAACAGTTCGTTCTGATAGGGCTGGCCAGACTCGCTGACGGCGGCCAGATAGCGCTCCACATAGGGGCGGTACTTGGGCATCAGCTCATCGCGTTTCATGTTCACCCGGTCCCCGATGCGGGCCAGCTTGCGCAGCCGGATCATGTCCTGCTCCAGGGCAATCAGTTGCAGGTGCAGGCTGTCGGCCACCGCGCCGGTGGCCACGCCTGAGCTGGCGGCCTGCTGGGCCCCCTGCACGGCGTGCACGCGCTGTTTGTGGCGTTGACCGGGTGAGCTCATGGCTTAGGCCTCGGGGGCCGCCGGCGCGGCGCCGATCTCGATGTCTGCCTCTTCAAAACCGCCATATGCCAGGTGCTCGCCGAGGGCATAGCCTTCCATGCGCCAGTACTGGTTATCGAAGCACTTGCGATCCTGGTTATCGTCCGCCTTGCGCTTGCGGGTGTCGCGCTGGGTGTAGATGTGCAGGTTGTCCAGGGGGGTGACCACCATTCGCTTGCCCGGGAAGAAGGGCGGGATGTAGGCACGGCGCCCGGCGATGGACTCGGCCAGCTTCTGGGCGGCGATCTGCTCGCTCGGCTTGGTGGCCTCGCTGTAGAGCTTGGCCTGGGCGGCGGCGATGAGGTCGGTACCGACCAGCACCACCAGACGCGGGTCCTGGCGGAACAGGGGATCGATGGTGGTGTTGATAAGATCGGAGGCCATCTCGTCCAGGGTCTTGTAATCCCCCTTGCCGTCCGGGTCGAAGTAGATCTTCTCGCCAGCCTTGGCCTTGATGATCTGGCTGCCGCCGTTCCACTCGCGGGCGATCTGGTGCCAGCCCTTGTTGACGTCTTCCCCCAGCGGGTGCTCGGCGGGATCGGTATCGGCGGCCGCTTCCACGCCGTTCCAGCCGACCCGCAGCATGTCCAGGGCAAACGCCTTGTTGATGAAATCACCCACCAGGCGCAGGAACTCGCCCTCGCTGCCGGCGTTGGCCCAGACGCACAGGGTCGCCCAGTCCAGCGAAGCGCAAGAATCAGTCTCGGTCAGCTCGTAGGTGTTGCCATCGACGCCGATCTTGCCGTTGAAGCGGCCGTTCTTCTTGCGGCCGGTGAACAGCTTGCCGATGCCAACCTGCACCACCTGCCCCTTGATCTGGTCCACGTCCAGGCAGGTGATCAGGCCGAGGAATTCGACGGAGGCGAGCAGGGCGGCGCGCAGGCCGGTTTCCACCGGGCCGGTGACGCTGAACTGTTTGGCCAGGGCGTTGACGGGGATGCCGTAGGCCTTGGCCAGGGCATGGCTGTATTGCTCCAGGCGCTGCATGGCCTGGACGGTAAGGGTCTGGCTCACGGTCGCTCCTTAATAGACTGCAGGGGTATCGTCACCGCCGAGTGCGCCCGGGCGCTGGCCCGGCTTCTCGACGGAGAACTGGTCGATCTTGCCGTTCAGCTCGCCGAACTTGTCGGTCAGGCTGGCCAGGGTCTGCTCCAGCTTGCTGAACTGCTCGGCGCTGATACCGGGTTTCTCTTCCACCTTGTCGGGTTCGGTGGTTGTGGTGGCGGGTTGATCGGGCGCGGGGTTGGTGCCCAGCTTGGCGCTGAAGCCATCGATCTTGGTGCCAAGGCCATTGAGGGCCCCCAGCATCTGATCGAACTGTTCTTTGGTCATTTCCTCATCCTCGGGTTGGCTGGGGGGTGATTGGGGCGCTTGCTCGCCGTGGCTGGCCAGGAAGCTGAAAAACTTGGCGATCAGGCCATCGGCTTTTTCGTGCTTGGGCAGCTTGAACGTGGAGAGGTCCAGCGGCTCGCTGGTGCCAACGGCCTGCCCCTTGTTGCTCTTGCTGAACTTGAGATGGGTGGTCCCGATGCTGGCCGGTTCATCGGTGACGCCGAGGCCCAGCAGGTAGGTGCGGCCCAGATCGGCGAAGTTCTCGAAGGGCTCGATGGAGCAGAACTGATACTGGCCGCTCTGGTTGTAGTAGATGAGATCCCGATTCGGGCAGAGGATGGCGAACAGCTTGAGCTTGCCATCCACCTCTTCGGTCTTGAGGGCCTGCACGGTGCCGTAGCTGGACCAGCGATCGTGATCGGGCCAGATGACGGCGGTGTAATAGGTCGGGTCGTAGGTCTCGGCCATGTCGGTGAGCCAGTCGCGGGTAATGTCCCGCCCGTCCACCGCTTTGCCTTCGGTGGCGATACAGACCCAGCCAGTTCTCAAGGTTGATTCGTTCATGCCTGCTCCCAAGTGATGCGGGCTCAGGCTATCGGGTCGGCAAGGGGGTTTCACGCTAAGGTGTTCGGCGGGATTCGGATCCAGCAGGAAATCCGAATTGCTCAGAACATCAGAGGGATAAGTGGGGGGAGGGGGCTGGCTATGATGGCGCCATCATTCACCGGATGGAGGCGCCGTGGCGTACCCCGAAGAGATCCGCAATGCGGCGAAGGGACTCTACCTTAAACGATGGACACCCCAGGAGATCAAGGACGAACTGGGGCTCAACTCCTGTCGCATCATCTACTACTGGGCCGAAAAGCTCGGCTGGCGTGACCTGCTAACCGAGGAAGCGGTCGAGGATGCCATCGCTCGCCGGGTGCAGGTGTTGCTGCACCGGGAGAAGAAAACATCGGGCGAGCAGGAGGAGCTGGACCGACTTATCGGCCACCATGTCAGCCTCAAAGAGAAGGCGCTCAAGTGGGCCGAGCGCGAGCAGGCCCTCAAGGTCCAGCGTGAGCAAGGGCATGAGCCCGGGCCCAGCCGTGGCAAGCGTGAGCGCAGTAGCCAGGCAGGTGGCAGTCGCAAGGGAGGCAAGAAGGCCAAGAACGAGATCGGCCACCTGACGGCCGATGACTTTGCCGAGTGGATGGGCACCCTGTTTGGCTATCAGTTGCGGGTGCGGGATGCCAAAAACGACCCGGCACTGCCGCGAACCCGCAACATCTTGAAGTCTCGCCAGATCGGCATGACCTACTACTTCGCCGGCGAAGCGCTGGAAGATGCGGTGCTTACAGGCGGCAACCAGATCTTCCTGTCAGCTACCCGCGCCCAGGCTGAGGTGTTTCGCTCTTACATCTGCAAGATTGCCCAGACTTTCCTCGGCGTCCCCCTGACCGGTAACCCCATCGTCCTGTCGAACGGGGCGGAGCTGCATTTTTGCTCCACCAACTCCAACAGCGCCCAATCTCGCTCCGGCAACGTCTACATCGACGAATACTTCTGGATCCCCAACTTCGAGAAGCTCTCGGACGTGGCCAGTGCCATGGCCCCCCAGAGCCACTGGCGCAAGACCTACTTCTCGACCCCGTCGAGCAAGGTGCATGAAGCGTATAGGTTCTGGACCGGAGATCGCTGGAAGGGGCAGCGCCCGAGCCGGGTGGCCATCGACTTCCCGGGTGAGGATGACCTGCGCGACGGTGGCCGCGTCTGCCCGGACAGGCAGTGGCGCTACGTCATCACCATCGAGGATGCCATTCGCCTTGGCTGCCACCTCATCGACATCGAGGAACTCAAAGACGAGTACCCGGAGGAGGTGTTCAACAGGCTCTACATGTGCCGCTTTATCGACGATGCCCTGTCGGTGTTCAAGTTCCAGGACATGGAGCGGGCAGGGGTGGACCCGACCCGGTGGGAGGACTACAAGCCCGGTCGCCCCGATCCGTTTGGCCGGCGCGAGGTGTGGCTGGGCTATGACCCGAGCCGCACCCGCGACAACGCCACCCTGGTGGTGATCGCCCCGCCCTCCGTCGCCGGCGAGCGTTTCCGGGTGCTGGAAAAGCACTACTGGCGCGGGCTCAACTTCCAGTTCCAGGCCCAGGAGATAGAGCGCATCGCCAAGAAGTTCCGGGTCACGTACCTCGGGGTCGATGTCTCCGGCATCGGCGCCGGGGTGTTTGACCTCTTGAAGCCTGTCTTCAAAGGGGTGTGCCACCCCATCAACTACAGCATCGAGAGCAAATCGCGGCTGGTGCTCAAGATGATCGACGTGGTGGAGGCGAACCGCATCGAGTGGGACAGCTCGGATCGGGACATTCCGCTCGCCTTCCTCGCCATCAAGCGCAGCACCACCGGCGGTGGCCAGATGACGTTCAGGGCGGCGCGCGACAACGTGACCGGACACGCCGACGTGTTTTTTGCCATCGCCCACGCCGTGGCCAATGAGCCCCTCGATACCCACCGCAAACGCAAATCCACCTGGGCAACTAGCCAGGAGAAGAAGGCAGCATGACCAAGCGACAGAAACAACAACCGGCCCACGCGGTCGCCTCACCCAACCGCAGCGCCGTGGCCTTCAGCATGCCAGAGGCCATCGACCCCACGGCCTGGATGACCGATTACACCGGGGTGTTCTACAACCCCTATGGGGAATATTACCAGCCGCCTATCGAGCGCAAGGGGCTGGCCAAGGTGGCTCGGGCCAACGCCCACCATGGGGCCATCCTGATGGCAAGGCGCAACATGGTGGCGGGGCGCTTCACCAACCAGCGCGCGACCATCACGGCGTTCGTGCACAACTACCTGCAGTTTGGGGATGCGGGACTACTCAAACTGCGCAACGGCTTTGGCCAGGTGGTGGGGCTGCACCCGCTCTCGAGCGTCTATCTGCGCCGGCGCGAGGATGGGTGTTTTGTCTACCTGCAGCAGGGCAAGCCTAACCTGATTTACCGCCCTGAAGATGTGATTTGGCTGGCCCAGTACGATCCCGAGCAGCAGGTCTATGGCATGCCCGATTACCTGGGCGGCCTGCAGTCGGCACTGCTCAACCAGGACGCCACCCTGTTTCGGCGCAAATACTTCCTCAACGGTGCCCACATGGGGTTCATCTTCTACGCCACCGATCCCAACATGGACGACGACACCGAGGAGGAGATGAAGGAGATGATCGCGAGCAGCAAGGGGGTGGGGAACTTCCGATCCATGTTCGTCAACATCCCGGACGGCAAGCCCGATGGCATCAAGCTGATCCCGGTGGGGGACATCGCGACCAAGGATGAGTTCGCGGCCATCAAGGGGATCACCGCCCAGGATGTGCTGACATCCCATCGCTTCCCGGCGGCGCTGGCTGGCATCATCCCGACCAATGGCGGGGGAGGGCTCGGGGATCCCGAGAAGTACGACGCCACCTATGCCAGGAACGAGGTGCTGCCGCTGTGCGAGCTTATCCAGGATGCCATCAACAGCGCTGGACTCCCTCGATCCCTCTTGGTCGATTTTCGGGAGAATGTAGGCTCCACTGTATAAACAAACAGTGATTGCTGTGGCAAAATAGATCGTTGATTTTTATGGGGAAGGGGAGATCTGATGCGGGTTTATTGCAAAGAGTGTGGTCAGCGGGGCCGCATTACCAAGACCAACCGACTGAGCGATGATGTCTCGGATCTCTACTGCCAGTGCACCGATGCCGAGTGTGGCCATAGCTGGGTGGCCACCTTGTCTTTCGCCCACACCCTAAGCCCCTCGGCCAAGACCACGAATCAGTTGGTACTCAGCTTGATGGGGTCGCTGACTCCAGAGGGGCGGCAGTTGGTACTCAAGGGACTGGGGGCGCAATAGCGCCCCTTATATTTACTCACTCGGCAAATTTTCAGTTAAAGAAGCAATTAGTAGAGGGGTTGATACACCAATATGAACTGCCAAAAGTAAACTCGCTGGATTATATAAAAAGGCAAAAAAACCACCCCCTAAAGCTAACACTATACGAGTACACCAGAATCCCTTTTTCTGATAGCGCATAGGGAATTTACCTGGGCTTTGGTAATATTTAAGAATCGTTAAAACTTCAACTAAAATGCTTCCTGTAAGTCCACACAAAAAGACTTGTATAGTTGCTGGGATATCAATCATTTATTAGATACCCCTTAAGTTTATTCCAGACGCTCTTATCGGATTCAATTGAATTGTAAACAATCTTTAAATTATTTATATTTTTAGATATATCTACAGCTAACTTGTCAGAAATTATATCTGGTAAGTCAGAAGGTGTTGCGTTGTTAACCATTATAGGAATTATCCGCTTTCCTTTATTAACAGCTAGGTTAAGCTCATGTGTTGCCCAATAACTTTTTTTATCATTGGGCGAAACAACAACAATAACGTATGAAGAGTTATCTATAGCGTTATTTATATTTTTAAGAATACTATCCCCCGGTTTTAATTCATATTGGTCAAGCCAAACTTTAAGTCCCATCTCACTAAGTTTAGTGGCAATGTTACGAATAGCTTCAGTGTTTTCATTGGAATGATTGTAGGAAATGAAAACATTTTTTTTCAAGATTATTACTCCTTGTTTTATTAATGCCTGACGCCGAGGATAACGGTGGTTTTTAAGTCGCACTTTTGCCATGAAGTGGAGCGAGGCAGAATGAAAAAATGCAACTTGAAAACCATCCGCCAGATTGACTTGTTAAACCTGCTCTTCCATTTCTGATATAAATCCATCAAGTTGCTTGCTAACTTTTTCAGCACTAATTAGTGCTTGTTGTTTATAAGTTTCGATATCGGTTTCTATATCTAATTCTTTGCGTATCCCTACCATAACTGGAAGTTGAAGTAGTGCAATGGTTTTCATTTCTTGGGCCACTTCTATTGCAAACTTGATTGTGAGTTCATTTAATTTGTCCCAGTGTTGCTCTCTTTCGGTTGATAGCTCATTTGACCTGTTACTATGAAACTCAAATGACTCGCTTAAGGCTTTAAATATAGCTTCATCTGGCCTTCCAGACTCATGTTGACTGGTCATTGCAGCTAAAAGTCTTTTGATTTGTGTTTGAGACTCTTCATAGTGAAGATCTATTATATTTATTCTGATTTTCAAATCACTAATAGGGGTGGTTTTCGCTAGTAATTTAAAGAATAGATCGCTATAAGACAACATCAAGTCATTTAATGCTTTTCCCGTCTCCTGTTCGGCAACCAATCCTAATTTGGCTGCTGAAATAAAAAAGCCTTGAAGGCCGTCAGCAATATTGGTTTTGGTAGGGTCTATTTGTGCAAGAGACCCAAGGTAATTGCTTGCCTTGACCAGTTCTTCAGTGGCGCTCAAATAAACCTCGCGTCTAATTGATGCCTTTCTTTCAATTTTTTTAAGCTCTTCATCATGGGTTAGTTGAATTTCCAATCTCTTTCTGTTGTGTCTATTGGAAATTAATACGCCGAGAAATGTAATAAAAGAGCCCAATGTTACTGACCAAATGGAAGTTGGAATATCCCTTAAAAACTCTATCAATTGATCCTCCTAGTTCAAATAGATTAAAAGTGATTAGATGGAAAATTGTATTAAGCCACTAATATAGCCTTTCATATAACTCCACCCTACTCTCATGGCACTGAAAAAATCATTTCATATCATGATATTACCTGTATATGTTCGCTGTCTAGACGTATTCGCTGGACCTCATCTTTCTCGCGCCACCACTACGGTTGCACAAAAAAAAAGCCAAGGAGTTGCAATGGAAAGCATCACCAAACCTCGTCTTCGTGAATCAGTAATGACTGTGATCGAGGCGACCCGTAACACATGATGCAGTTGGCCAAGATGCAGGATGGCGAAACGAGAGAGAAGTGAAAGGATAGGGCCTTCTGGTGAGCATACCAGCAGGCCCTGATCTGTGTTCACTGAAACTCATCTGGTGGCAGCTTTTACATGTTGACGGTGGTCAGCTATTACCTGATGCAGTGCCGGCCGATATGTTGGGTTGAGCTGTTCGGCTGCGCCAGGGTTGGCGCGATCGATCGGGCTACCCGGTGCTATCCAGAGGGTACGGCCTGTGCTGGCGCAACGGATGGTGCCGCTTTGGTCGATGACCACGGGGGGGAGGTTGCCCACAAGGTGGCGCTTACCCAACGTGCGTCCATCTTCAGAGAGCAGCGTTGTCATTGGCGGGGAGGTGGTGGGTTTTGCTTTCTGCTTAATAGCCGTTCTCCGGCCTGCAATAGGGTGGGGCAAGGGAGGGAGCCCCACCCGCTGCGGCTTGTAGGCCCGACGCATCATGGTAATAGCTATGCCTCTGCTCTGCGGCGTTTGTTGCTGCAGCCACTCAAGCATCAATTCAGGTTCCCAAGCCGGAGTGCCGTCAATCTGCGGTCCCATTCGGTAGATTTGGCACTCCAGCTCTTCGTATTGTGCTGCGCTCAACGGTTTATAGGTATGGGATGTCGTAGGCAGCTCGCCTTGCAGGGCCGCCAGCTTGGCAAATAGGTCAGTCACACTCTACCTCGTTCATCAGTTCGTCAAAAAGATGGCCTTCTACTTCGAGCCGATCGGCACGGTCTATTTTATCCAGCACGCGCCAGAGTTCACACCGATATGGATTGGGCTGCGCTTCGATCCACTGCTGGCATGCCGCGAATCCGTAGGCGTTGAACAACTCGTAACAATCCATCACCAGTGCTGGCCAACGTTCATCATCTGGATCAATGGTATCTGGTTCTGCCTGCGGATCCGATTCTGCTGCCGGCAACCAATCCGGTAACCAATCTGGTTCACTCGGTATCGTTCGGTGGCTCTGCAACTGCCCGTTTTCAAGCCAATGGGTATAACCGTTCGCGCTGACGCTGGCGCCTGCCCATAAACGGCCGATAGAGAAGGGTGATAAACCCCATTGCTCCCTCATGATCTGGTCTGCGAAGGCATCAGGATCCGGCCGCGTACAGTTATTGTCAGAGCTCCAAGGAGCCGGGCTGTCGCCCGTCTTAACCCCAACCCCCCAAGCCGAACCCACGGCGGCCTTGGTGGCCTCAAAGGTACCGGCAGGCACCACTTCCCACCCGGTCAA
Organism: Aeromonas sp. QDB17; assembly: GCF_027705305.1. NCBI lineage: Bacteria > Pseudomonadati > Pseudomonadota > Gammaproteobacteria > Aeromonadales > Aeromonadaceae > Aeromonas > Aeromonas sp. QDB17. The sequence continues at coordinate 191,546 of NZ_JAPDBP010000002.1, read as the reverse complement.
ACGAGTGCGCACACCCAGGCGGGCAGTGTGCAGGCCCATCAGGCGTTTGATGTCTTCGCCGTAAGTGTTGGCCTGCTCCTCAATGAGGTGGGCCAGCTTGATGGGGTGTTCGGCCCGGGTCGCCAGGGCGCCGCCCATGGCCTGCAGGTAGCAGCGGAAGATGCCGTTATCCGCGGCAAAGCGGGCGGCCTCAAAGCGTGGGTCTTGCAACACCGGTTTAGGTGGGCCCACCAGATCGCCATGCTTCTTGGCGTTGCTGATGCGACGCAGCTCGCGCCACACCCCAACAGGGGCGCCGCCAATTTGCTGGAAGGTGCGGATCCCCCACCAACTGGCCCAGGCGCATGCATGCTGGGCCCCTTGATCAGCAGGAGTGTCAGACTCCTGATCACCATTCACATGCTCACCGTCGATGTTCTTGGCGATATAGGCGGCGATGTAGCCGGTGGCGTCGCCCTTGGCCGGGTCTATCTCTTTCCAGTCAAAGCGGGGTTTGATGTCAGTGAAGGGCGGGCGCCCCTGGATCTCGCGCACCAGCTCCTGATGATCATCGGTGAGGGCATAGCGTTGCAGGGTGCTGATCACCCGCCATTTATTGGCAGGGCGCATAAAGAGCAGCATGTGCCAGTGCGGGGTACCGTCGTGATGCGGTTCGCACACCCGAAAGCCGTAGACAGGTAAATCATTGCGTTTGAGGGCGGCCCGAGTCAGGCTCCATAGCTTGGCCAGATAAGCGCAGGTTTCCCGCGGCGTTGCCCCTTCATAGTGTTTGTTCTCTACGGTCTTGCCGTCGTGTTTCTGTGTCCAGGCATGAAAGCGGGAAGGTGCCGTCCAGGTGAAGAAGACCCCCACATGCCCTTGCTCTTCGGCGTAATCTTCAAAGCCGCGCATCCGCACCATCATCTCGTTGCGGCGGTTGACCGGGTTGGCGTTGCTGGCCTCCCAGCAATCCTTCATCGAGATCACCAGGTCATGCTGTGTGTTCATTACCTCCGACTCAGCCAACCAGCGCATCATGGCCCGCTTGCGCTCACGCACTACCTTCATGGTGGCGTTCGACACATACGCCGACACCCCCTTGCGCACCTTGCCGAGCACGATGTTGATGTGCTCCTGCAGTCTGTCCCAGGTGCGGTTGATCCGCTTTTCCCACCACTTGGCAGAGAGCAGGCGCACCATCACGCTCAGGATCCAGTTATCACGCACCTCCTCGGTTTTGAATTCGGGCAACTCCCCTATAAAGTCCCACTGGTCGGCAGGCTGGCGGATGGCTTCCCATGTCAGCAGCAGATCCGGCTCATCGCCGGCTTTGATGCCCTGCTCGATGTTGTGCCAGATGGCGGCCGTCTGGTTGGCGAACTGATGCGCCACCCGCTTGCGGCTCTCTTCATCGCGCAGGACCTGCGAGTCCACTGGCAAGGCCTGGATAAGGCCGCGCACCAGCTTGGTCCGCTCACGAAGCCAGATGTTGCCATTGCGGGCATGGCGGGTGCTGCCATCTTTACGGCGTCGCACGTATTGTTTGAACAGGGTCAGGCTGAGTTGGGGGGGGAGGCCATCGAGCAGTTGCACGGCCCACGCCAGATCAGATTGACCGGGTACGCCAATGAAAGCAGCGTCAAGATTGACGCCGGGTAGAGCATTGGAAAGGGTATCGATGCGCTGCCGCAGTGTCCTTTTCGACAGCGGCAGCCGGGTGGTTGTTCGACTCATTGGATGGCGGTACCAGATAACAAGCTGATGCGGGATTGGCAGCCTTGGATGCGCTGCTGCGCATGGGCTTTCATGCGGCGGGCTGCCGCACACTGGCGCAGTAACAGCGTAATGCTTGCCCGGGGTCGTGCAGGCAGCTGGCGCACCTTGGCCAGCTCCCGTTGATAAAGACGCAGCCGCGCTGCGTCTTCCCGATAGGTCTCTTGCCAGCGGTGCATCAGGCTGGCCAGCTCCTGCTGCAGGTGATGGGTCACTGGATCACCTCACCTTGTCCGTGCAGCGGGGCGCACTCGCGCCACCACTCGCCAATCTCCCGGGCCAGGGCGGTTTCACCCTGACCCAGCGCCAGCCAATAGACGGATCGCACGGCCCCGAGTGCCAGCAGCTCCCGGGCGATGTCTCTATCCCCCCGGGCTTCACCACCGGCGGCGATAAACTCGGCGCGGGCTGCCAGCCAGTGAGTGACCAGCGGGCCATGAGTCGGGGTCATGGCCGGCCCCTCTTCGTCATCGTCCTCACCGCTGTCGTCATCCAGCAGGGCGGCCGGATTGCAGGTGGCGACCAGTTGGAGCTGGATGTATTGCTGGCCGGAGTAAATCCCGCCCAGGGCGATGCGGTTATCTTCGGCATTGGCTGCGAACATGTCGGCCAGCAGCCCTTCGACGAGCTTGGGGGCCTGACGGGCAATCTTGATGGCGTCGCTCATGGGCAGGCCCTCCGGTTCAAGGTGACAAAGAGCTGGTGCCAGCCTTGGCTGGTTTTGCCCTGGGCACGCAGGTTGCGCCCTTCCGACCCGCGCAAACGCACACGGGTTAATCTGGCGAGGTTAAGGGGCAGCTCTGCCGCCCGGGCCAGTGCCTCCTGTTCCGATATGGGATGAAAAATCCGGCTCATGCCTGCACCTCCGGCGTGGCGATGCCAGTCAGCAACCAGTCGCAGTGGTGTTTCAGATCCGGGTGATTGGCGATCAGCAGGAACAGACCGCCGCCGATCTCGCGGTATCCCAGCTCATAGTTCTTGAGCGTGGTGGCTGGAATGCCGAGCTGATCGGCAAACTTGGGGCGGCTCAGTTTCAACTGCTCCCGCAACTGGCGCAGGCGCTTGGCCGCATGGTGGTTGAGCAGGTTGATCTGGGTTGGTTGGGTGTGCATGGTCAGGCTCCTTGTGAAAGAGTGCAGGGATTGATGCGGCTGAACAGAGAAGCCCAAGCCAGTGCGGTGGTGCGTTCCATAAGCGCAATCCCGTCAGGGTGTTGGCTAAGACGGGTGCCATAGCGGCCCGTCAGCTTGCGTTGCTGGATGCGAAGGTTGCGCAGGGCGCAGGGGATCGCTAAAGTTGCCATGTCGACTTCCTCATACGTTGTTGATAGAGGCCCGCTTGGAGTTGCAGCTCCGTTATGCGGGCTTTTTACTGCCCGATAGGGCGCGGCCCTTGCCCGGTCATCTGGCTTGCCGCCAGCACGGCGCGCTTCAAGCGAAGCTTTTCCGCTCTCTCTTTCTTCTCCCTCTCGATATCCCCGATGGATCTGGTGTTTAGTGCTGGATGCCAGACTTTGCTGTCACAACCGCCGTGAAAGGCTTTCTGATACTCCAGCGCGATCACCGCCAGCCTGATCGCCTCACGCTGTGCATGGGGCAGGGCTGACAGGGTGGCGGTCATCAGCTCGCCCCGCGGCTGGCGGGCAATGGCACAGATGGCTGCTTTCTTGGTCTGGCTCAGTGCCAGCCAGTCGGTATCCAGACTTGAGCGTGTCTTGCTGAACAGCTCGCGCAACAGCAGGCAGCCGGCGGTGTTCATGGCTATCTGTTCGGTGGGCGTCAGGCCTGCCAGATTGCGTTGTTCATGTTCGATGCGTTGCATGGTGGTTTCCCCTTCACATGGTCGCGGCCTGCATCAGGATGTCTGATGCGCAGGCCAGGGCGGGTACCGCCTGAAAGCGGGCCTCGATGTCGTGGATCAAGATGGCGAGCGATCCCATTGCCGAGGTGGCCACGCTCACCAGGGTGTTGCGCTCCGAGCGAGTGATCCGGCCGCGGTCGGTCAGCTCCAGCGCGCGCTGGCCTATGCTGGCGATCTTGGCGTTCAGATCGATGGCCTGATGGGGCAGGGAAGGGGCCCGTTCTGCCTGGGGGATGGCAACGGCCGTCAAGCCACAGCCAAACAGGGCGCCATCGAACAGGGTTTCATCGCCCTCACTCGCCTGAGTGATGGCAATCAGCTCGGCCACTGTCAGTTCGTGGGGCTGGTCGGGGTTTAACTTGTTGCGCAGGAGCTGCGGATTCATGCCAGCCCGCTGGGCTATCTCGGCCATGTTGTGACTGGCCGCAAAGCGTTGGCAGGCGCTGATCCAGTGCGGATGTTTGCTGGCGTATTCGGTAAACATGCGAGCGTCTCCTTGACTCGTTATGGTGTTGGCAGATTCACGCGAGCGTCATGGTGACGTAGCGCTCGGCCTGATAACGGGCCTGCAGGAACAGGGCGTAAAGGTTGACCTCGCGAGGTGCGCCCGGGCCGTCTTGCAAGATGGGCAACTGGCCGCGGTCGGCGCGCTTTTTAACTGCCCCAATCGTTAAGCCCTGACGCTTGGCGTACTCCTCCAGGCTTTCGCTGACGCGATTGCCAAAGGGGTAATCAAGCGGCAACTGGCTCACATCGCTGGGGATACGGATGGGTTTGGTTCGAGTAACCATGATGAATCCTACTCAGGGGGTTCAAACACAGGGGTGGGTTGTTGCGGGTTGCTGTGCGCGCCGGCCTTCAATTTGCCGCCGGTCAGCACCTCGATCTGGTAGGCGCGGCCTTGGGGGATGGTTTCGTCCCACTTGCTGACAGCGGCGTGAGAGATCCCAATAGCCCTGGCAATGGCAGTGATACTGCCGAAGTGTTCTAAGACGTCATGTTTCTGCATTCTCGACCTCACAAAATATAACTTAAGGATCATCAATGGCCGAAGCGTAACTTATGTAATAAACGGGAGTCAAGAGAGTTTGATACTTAAGTGCGATTTTGGAGTGGTAACTTAGGTTTCATGGAAACGATCAATGACCGCATAACTGCCAGCCGGCAGGCACAGAAAATGAGTAAGGCTGAGCTTGCCCGACGTGTTGGTATTTCCCATGCGTCTGTTAGCAAGTGGGAGTCGGGACTTAACCAGCCAAAAGGCCGCTATCTCAATGATCTAGCGGCAGCGCTGGGGGTCACTGTTGACTGGCTTTTGACTGGAGACGGGGAGGCGAGGGGACAACCTGCACCAGAGGCGATGCCCGGATATCACAACGTCGAACCGGCCGTGATCCCGCAAGGAACGCGCGTGCCAGTGTTGAGCTATGTTCAGGCCGGCCACTGGCACGAGATGTGTGAACAGGCCACCGCTTTTGATGGCAACGTCGAGTATGTGACGGCGGGGGTGGATGTCGGCCCTTGTGGTTTCGGTCTCTGGTTGCGTGGCCAGTCGATGGAACCCTTCTTTAAAGAAGGCGACCTCATCATCGTCGATCCCGACGAAGCGCCCCAACCAGGGGATTTCGTCGTAGCCAGGAACGGCAGCGAAGAAGCTACCTTCAAGAAGTACCGGCCCCGTGGCATCGACGAGAGTGGACAAGAGGTGTTTGAACTGGTCCCCCTCAATGACGATTTCCCCACCATGCATTCCGACCGGCAGCACATCCAGATCATCGGCGTGATGGTAGAACACAGGTCATACAGAAAAAGACAAACAGGGCGCTAAATTGCCCTGTTTTTTTGTTTTTGGGAGCTAGCTGTTTGTTAGCTATGAGAATGTAAATAAAAGAGTGCCACGTTATGACACAACAAATAGAATCAAGCATTTCTGATGGACAGAAGAATAGCTTTCGAATTACAGATTTTATTTTTCATATAATTGATGTTGAACACCAAGAAGAAAATGAAGGTGTTGTTTACCTTGATGAAATTGTTTTGAATGAACGGCAAAAAGAATTTTTCCTTGAAAGAATAAAAGATGCTACCTCTGGCACTCAATATTTGTTCTCTACCCCCCAAGTTTCACTTAAAAGAATAATAGCTGATTTAGAAGACCCAGAGCATGAACTGACTTTCGATCAGTTTTCTCAAAATGTGACGGCGGATTTCGCTAAACATCATAGTGGGAACATGTCATCTGGCATATTTGTTGTGTGTAAGATTGACTATAACATTTCCAATGGAAAAATAGGGAAGTTTGTTTTCCTAGTTAAAATGGATAAGCAATCATCATTCAAATATAGCTTTATTGAGCGTGACGGGCGACGAATAGCTGTAATAGAAGAAAATGAAAATAGTCTTGGTGAGAAGAAAGATACAATCCAAAAAAGTGCGCTAATTGATGTCTCGAGCCAATATGCTTGGCATGTATTAGCTTATGATAGAACGAAGAAACCAGACTTGAGTGACTATTTCAGAGAATTTTTAAATGTTGAGCCTCGGTTAACTAATACTACTTTAACTCAGAAAACACATCGAGCAGTTAGGCGATGGGCAAAAACATTGCCGTTAGAGTTTTTAGCGGATGGTGAAGATGCAAATACCTTATCTGGTCGGTCATTAAATTATTTGCTAGATCATATTACCTTTGATACAGATAGATTTATTGAAACTGTAATCCGAGACTCTGATCCAGAAAGAAGGCAGCGTGCAACGGCATCATTAAGAAATACTTTAATTGAAGAAGGTATTGCTGGCCAAAGCTTCACAATTATGCCTAAAGCCATAACTCTGAAAGACAGAAAACAGGTTTATCTGACAGAGGAAGGTGTTACCATATATTATGAAGGTCCAGCAGATGCTGCAAATATAGAGGTAAAATCATTAGAAGATGGTTCATCAACAATAACAATAAAAACAAGTAAATTAACAATTAGGTAATGGTGAATTGGCGTGAGAGACTTAACTAAATTACTGGAAATTTTACAGAGGTTGAAATCATTATCACAGGTCTATTGTGAGGAATCAGCACGAGTACGGATAACTGGTGATAATCTTAATAAGTCTATCCGTCATTGCTTCTCTGCATTTTATGAGCTTTGCAGAGAATTGCAAATTCCTGAGCCAAACATAAGATGTGCAGAAGATTATTTCCATGAAGAAGATTTTGATGATGATCACTTAGATGGAGAAAAGTGGGTTCTGTTCTTCAGTAAAGCAGCCCTTGTTTCTGATGTAAGTTACCGAGAAAATGAGAGTAAATATATTTTCTTATCTCTTGGCTCATTTAATGAGTTAATGTCTGATTATGACCCCTTCAGATTCGATACGCCATCTTCTTTAAGGTTAGGTAGGAAAACGACAATTATTATTGTTGGACTCACAACTGCATTCGGGAATAACGAAGTTTGGTATGTCCCATATGGTCAAGAAGAAATTTTAGATTTTTCTATCGCTGACTTTCCAAATAGTGGTGATATTAGTAGTCTGATTCGCACAAACAGCTCTGATGGCATCAGGGTGTCACCTGAGTTATTTTGCTTAACATGGGGTAATTATCAAAGCGATGATATTCTACCACTAATAAGAAAATTGTCTGAAGTTATGGTGGCATGTCTTGCTCAGGAAATAAAAAAAGAGAGCGGGCATTACTTTGTTACCATTCGTGGTGCCAAAAAAGTAACGTTAAAGTTATGTTCTCAGAATGCTTTAGTATCAACAAATTGCTTTGATAACATCATGAACACCATAAGGTGGATATACTCGGAACGAGCAGAAACGCGACTTCAGCTAATTACTGACCGTTTGTCGATTGATGCAAGCTTAGACAAATGTTTTTTGACAAATGTTTGTGAAAATATTGATTTTGCTCTGCAGCAGGCAAGGGATAGCTATGCCTTTGTAATATTAGATCGCAAGGACTCTTATTATAAAGAGCTGCGTGAGATAATGAAGGATATGAAATCTCAAGCAGATTTATATGCAGCTAAAGTGAGAGATCTTATTGGTTCTTTAGCTCGGGATGCGCTAGGTGTTTTACTATTCGTTTCTATGTCTTTTATTGGTAAGTTTGACCGAAAGCAAATACATGAATTGTTGTCAAGTAATGAAGCAGGTTTAATGCTGAAGTGTATCTCAATATATTTGGCAATAACGTGCTTTGTTACACTTTTTATTCATTGGCGTGATGCAACGCTGTCATATAAAGAAAGCCGAACATGGCTTACTGTATTACAGCAATATTCATCGAGTGAAGACAGGGTTCAGCGTTTTATAGAGCCTTTAACATCACGGCTGATCACATTGCTTATTGTCGGCGCATTCACTGCGATTGTGTATACTGTACTTTCTATAATTGTTTGGAATCTACAGTTCGTTGTTGAACTTCTATTGTCTCAATGAATGTAATGCTTTATGTTTTTACCAACAGTTATAAACTATGAAATAACTTAAGTATTGAATGGAAAGACTGGGTAATTAACTAAACAGTTGACTAAGTCATCCATCACATCGAGCTATTGAGTACGGTTTTTATAAGATTACCTTTTCCTCCCATATACGTTATGTCATCCCCATTTCCGCATGTTTGCTTTAACCTGAGTTAAACACTGCTAATCATCACCGAATGCTGTATAAAAGCACAGTGTTTTGATGGAGGGGGGTAACAGTGAGACTGCAGTGGTCGTGTTCGGTGTTGATGAGCTGGTCGCGGAGATGGGTAAGTGCCTTCCTTTATAAGGAGGGGCAATGAGCATCAAGTCCACGCCCGAGGGGTACCTGGTCGATATCCGTCCGCAGGGGAGGGAGGGCAAGCGGATCCGCAAGCGCTTCAAGACCAAGTCCGAGGCCCAGCAGTTCGAGCGTTGGGTGATCGCCACCGAGCACAACAAAGAGTGGGTGGATCGCCCGGCAGACAACCGGCCGCTCTCCGAGCTTATCGAGCTCTGGTGGCGCTACCATGGCCAGACCCTGAAAGCAGGGGAGGCGGTGCGCAAGAAACTCCACAATATCGATGCTGCGTTGCGCCACCCGTTGGCGAGACAGGTGACCCGGGCGCTGTTCTCCGAGTATCGGGCGCAGCGACTGCATGCCGGCCGACAACCCAAGACGGTGAACCGCGAGCAGGAGATGCTGGGCGGGGTGTTCTCGGTGCTCACCGATCTCGGTCACTACCACCACGAGCACCCGCTCAAAGAGATGAAGAAGGTCAAACTGGTTGAGCGGTCGATGGGCTACCTGACCCAGGATGAGATCAAGGACGTTCTGGCTGCGCTATCGGGGGATAACCTGAAAGTGGTCAAACTCTGCCTGGCCACGGGAGCGCGTTGGAGTGAAGCAGCCAATCTGCGCCGCGAGGATGTGCTGGCCAGCCGGGTGACCTACATCAACACCAAGAATGGCAAGAACCGCACCGTGCCGATCTCGGCCGAGCTGTGCCAGGAGATAACGAACGGGGTGAACCGGGGCCCGCTGTTCCGTGACCTCGACTATCTACTGGTGCGCGACGTGATAAAGTCAGTGGCGCCGGATCTGCCAGCAGGGCAGGCGGTGCATGTGTTCCGGCACACTTTTGCATCACATTTCATGATGTCCGGGGGCAACATCCTCGCGCTGCAAAAAATTTTGGGCCATCACAACATCCAGCAAACGATGACCTATGCCCACTTTGCACCGGACTATCTGAGCGATGCGGTGCGCTTCAACCCGCTGGAAAACCCGCTACCTGCCGCATGATGAAGTGTCCACAAATTGCCCCAAACAGGGTCATCCGGGGTGACTTAGCGTCACTCCCAGTAGCACCTAACTCATTGATACTTATCTAAGTAATTGTTTTGACTGGATATGTGAAGGCGGCTCAGGCCTCCTTTTTTGTTGCTCATTTTTGAGCGTGGGCAGGTAGCATGCCACGTTCATGAATGCTTTATCCTTCCATATGCCAACAAACTAGAACAAACGACGCTTGTCTCAATCCTGTTGCATCTGGCTTGTGGCTTTCTCCATATAACAAAATGATTTGCAGGGAGAAAAGCCCGTCATAACTATGGTCAGCCAAGGGGCTTTTTTTGTATTATTCCCCTCTTGACCTTATTTAGCCTAAAGGCTCCTGTTCCGGGAGTGGTGACGAGGAAGACATGCAACAGCTTGAAGAAGTAGTCGGCCAGGCCAAGGCCGAAATTGAGGGCGTAAGCGACATCGCCGCCCTCGACGAAATCCGGGTCAAATATCTGGGTAAAAAGGGCTTTTTTACCGAGCAGATGAAGGGCCTGGGCGCCCTGTCCGCTGAAGAGCGTCCCGCCGCGGGCGCCGTGATCAACCAGGCCAAACAGCAGGTTCAGGATGCCCTGAACGCGCGTCGTGAAGCCCTCGAAGTCGCCGTGCTGAACCAGAAGCTGGCCGCCGAGACCATCGACGTCAGCCTGCCGGGCCGCCGCATCGAGAATGGAGGTCTGCACCCGGTGACCCGTACCATCGAGCGCATCGAGCGCCTGTTTGGCGAGATGGGCTTCAAGGTTGCCCGTGGTCCCGAGATTGAAGATGGCTTCCACAACTTCGATGCGCTGAATATCCCGGCTCACCACCCGGCGCGTACCGATCACGACACCTTCTACTTCAATCCTGATCTGATGCTGCGTACCCACACCTCCGGTGTGCAGATCCGCACCATGGAACATCAGCAGCCGCCGATCCGCATCATCGCGCCGGGCCGCGTCTATCGTAACGACTACGACATGACCCACACCCCGATGTTCCACCAGGTCGAAGGCCTGCTGGTCGACGAGCATGCCAGCTTCACCGAGCTGAAAGGCATCCTGCACGACTTCCTGCGCAACTACTTCGAGGAAGACTTGACCATTCGCTTCCGTCCTTCCTATTTCCCGTTCACCGAGCCGAGCGCCGAAGTGGACGTGATGGGCAAGAACGGCAAGTGGCTGGAAGTGCTGGGCTGCGGCATGGTGCACCCGAACGTGCTGCGTTCGGTCGGCATCGATCCGGAAAAATACTCCGGCTTTGCCTTCGGCATGGGCGTTGAGCGCCTGACCATGCTGCGTTACGGGGTCAACGACCTGCGTGCCTTCTTCGAAAACGACCTGCGCTTCCTCAAGCAGTTCAAGTAAGGGCGAGAGAACATGAAATTCAGTAAATCCTGGGTGATGGAGTGGGTCCGCACCGAGTTGAGTGACAATGCACTGGCCGAGCAGATCACCATGGCCGGTCTGGAAGTGGACGCCGTGGAAGCGGTGGCCGGCCAGTTCAACAATGTGGTGGTGGGTGAAGTGGTCGAGTGCGCCCAGCACCCGGACGCCGACAAGCTGAGGGTGACCAAGGTCAACGTGGGCGAGGCCGAGCTGCTGGACATCGTCTGCGGTGCACCGAACTGCCGTGCCGGCCTCAAAGTGTGCGTGGCCAAGGTCGGGGCGACCCTGCCGGGTGATTTCACCATCAAGAAAGCCAAGCTGCGCGGCCAGCCGTCCCACGGCATGCTCTGCTCCTTCAGCGAGCTGGGCATCGACGTCGAGGCTGATGGCATCATCGAGCTGCCGCTGGATGCCCCCATCGGGACCGATATCCGTGAATACCTCGCGCTCAACGACGTCAGCATCGATGTGGATCTGACCCCAAACCGTGCCGACTGCCTAGGCATCGCGGGTCTGGCCCGTGAAATCGGCGTGCTCAACAGCGTGGACGTGGTCGAGCCGACCTGGGCGCCGGCTGTTGCCACTATCGATGCTACCTTCCCGATCCGGGTTGAAGCGCCGGCAGATTGCCCCCGTTATCTGGGCCGTGTCATCAAGGGGCTGAACCTGCACGCCCAGAGCCCGCTCTGGATGCAGGAGAAGCTGCGCCGTGGCGGTATTCGTTCCATCGACGCCATCGTTGACATCACCAACTACCTGCTGCTGGAATACGGTCAGCCGATGCACGCCTTCGACCTGGCGACGCTTGAAGGGGAACTGGTGGTGCGCCGCGCCAAGGCCGACGAGCCGATGACTCTGCTCGATGGCAACGAAGTGAAGCTCAAAGAGACCACGCTCGTGATTGCCGATGCCAAAGGCCCTGCCTGCATGGCCGGCATCTTCGGCGGCGATCGCACCGGTGTCTCCGAGACCACCACCGACATCCTGCTGGAGTGCGCCTTCTTCGCGCCGCTCTCCATCACCGGCCGTGCCCGTGCCTACGGTCTGCACACCGACTCCTCCCACCGCTTCGAGCGCGGGGTGGATCCCGAGCTGCAGGCCAAGGTGATGGATCGTGCCACCCGTCTGCTGCTGGATATCTGCGGCGGCGAAGCGGGCCCGGTTATCGAGGTCAAATCCGATGCCCATCTGCCCAAGGCTGCCCCCATCAAGCTGCGTCGCACCAAGCTCGACAAGGTGATCGGCATCAGCGTGGCGGATGCGCAGGTGGTCGAGATCCTGACTCGCCTTGGCATGCAGGTCACTGTGGACGCCGACGGCTGGACCGCGCTGGCACCCTCCTGGCGTTTCGACATCGCCATCGAGGAAGACCTCATTGAGGAAGTGGCCCGCATCTACGGCTACAACAACATCCCGAACCTCAAACCCGCCGCCTCTCTGGCGATGGTGGAGCAGGCAGAAGGGCAGGTGACCCTGAAGCGGGTGCGCGACCTGCTGGTTGATCGCGGCTTCCAGGAAGCGATCACCTACAGCTTCGTCGATCCCAAGGCTCAGCAGACCCTGTTCCCGCAGAGCGATGCCATCGTGCTGCCGAACCCGATCTCCGTCGAGATGTCCGCCATGCGCGTCTCTCTGTTCCCGGGTCTGGTGCAGGCGGTGGTCTACAACCAGAACCGTCAGCAGCCGCGCGTGCGCCTGTTCGAGCAGGGCCTGCGTTTCATCAAGGACGAGAATGCCGAGAACGGCATCCGTCAGGAGCCCATGCTGGCCGGCATCATCACCGGCAACCAGGGGGACGAGCACTGGGATGTCAAGGCCCGTCCCGTCGACTTCTTCGATTTGAAGGGTGACCTGGAAGCGGTGTTGGATCTGACTGCCGAAGGGGCTACCTTCACCTTCGAGCGCACCGAGCACAGTGCCCTGCATCCGGGCCAGAGCGCAGCCATTCTGCGCAATGGCGTCGTGATCGGCCACATCGGCGTGATCCATCCGAGCCTCGAGAAGAAGCTGGGGCTCAAGAGCCGCGCTGTCATGTTCGAGCTGGAGCTGGACAAACTGACGCCGGCCAAGGTGCCGGTTGCTGCCGAAGTATCCAAGTTCCCGGCCAACCGTCGCGATATCGCCGTGGTGGTTGACAGACAGATCCTGGCAGGCGACGTTCTGGCAGTAATTAAAAAAGTTGGCGGAAATCAGTTAGTTGGAATAAACTTGTTCGACGTATACCAGGGCGCTGGTATGGCAGAGGACAAGAAGAGCCTGGCCATCAGCCTGGTGTTGCAAGACACCCAGCGCACCCTGGAGGAGAAAGAGATCGCCGAGACCGTGGACAATGTCGTGCGGGCCCTCGGTGAAGAGTTGAATGCATCCTTGAGGGATTGATCTATGGCGCTTACCAAAGCCGACATTGCAGAGCACCTGTTCACCCAGCTCGGGATGAGCAAGCGTGAAGCCAAAGATATGGTGGAAGCCTTCTTTGAGGAGATCAGACAGGCGCTCGAGCGTGGCGAACAGGTCAAGATTTCCGGCTTCGGTAACTTCGATCTTCGCGAGAAGAACCAGCGTCCCGGACGCAACCCCAAGACGGGGGAGGATATTCCCATCAGCGCCCGTCGCGTGGTGACCTTCCGGCCCGGCCAGAAGCTCAAGGCCAGGGTAGAAAATGTTGAACCCAACGAGTGACAAAAAGCCAGGCAATCGCCTGGCTTTTCCATTCCGATGATAAAAATCCTTCTGTTGTCCGGCGCGCTGCTGACCTTGCCACTGCGTGCCGCCATACTCCCGCTGTCACCGGATGCCCAGGCTTATGCCGATTCGCTCACTGGACTGACCTTCTGTTACCCGGCCCTGCAACGTCCTCCCTATCTGGAGGCGGAGGGGGGCTTGCTTATCGATCGCATGACGCGGTTGGCAGAGCTGTTGCCGGTACCGGTACATGTCGAGAAGCGGCCGAGCTGGGCAGCCATGACGCAGGATCTGCTGAACGGGCGCTGCGATCTCATTCCTCACGTCGGGCCTGCCCGGTCGAACTCGAGCAATACCGTCTTGAGCCGCGCCATGCTGGAAGCGGAGTCTGCCATCCTCTATCGGGGTGAGCTCGATCAGGCGCAGTTTCTGGTGTCACCCATCTGGCAGGCCCAGGAGGCACTGAAGCGTCTCTATCCTGGTTCATCCCAGCAACTGCTGACCGATGCCGAGAACTGGTATGGCGCCCTGGTGGCCGGCAAGGGCAGCGCCTATCTCGGTGATTATCTGCAACTGCGCTACCTGATGCGGGAATTCCCGGATGAAGGGCTGCGCCTTCGTCGTCTTCGCAGCGACGATCTGGTCATCAGCTACCGGCTGATGATGCGCAACCAGCCCGAGTTGCTGGAGCTGGTGGATACGGTCATCCGCTATTTGCCGCCGGGCAGTCTCTACCGGGATCTTGGCAAGTATCTGCCTCAGGGTGAGCAGGATGTGAATCCCCTGCATTTTACCGACAAGGAGCAGGCCTGGCTGGTCGGCAAGGCCCACACCATCAAGATGGTGGCGGATCCCGGCTTCATGCCGTACAGCGGCGTCAACCGGCAGGGAGCGCTCATTGGCTGGAGTGCGGATGTCTTGCGGGAAGTGAGTCGGCAGACGGGGCTGCGCTTCGAGCTGGTGCCCGCCGCCAGCCGGGAGGAGGCGTTGGCATTGCTGCGCAGTGGCGATGCCGTCATGATGGTCGGACTCATGGAGTCCGCCGCCCTGAACAAGGAGTTCGACTTCACCAGGATGGTGGCGACCAGCCGCTATGCCCTGGTCAGTCGCAGCAAGAGGGGGCCTGTCTCCCTCGCGGACGTGAGTGGCAAGGTGGTGGTCCCGAGAATGCTCTATGATCCCGGCCTGCTTGCCCGGTTCGGCCAGCATGAGTGGGAGGTCACCGACAACCTGCTGCAGGGATTGGCGGCGGTGCGGCATGGGGATGCCCAGGCCATGCTGGCGGAGTTGTACCAGCTCCAATATCCCATTCGAAACAACCAGTTGAGCGAGCTGACCATCACCGAATTGCCGGAGCGTTTCGGCCTCGGCTTTGCCATCCGGCCGGAACAGACCAGCCTGGCAGGGGTGCTGGATCAGAGCCTGATGACCCTCAATGATCGGCAGGTGGACGAGCTGGTGCAACGCTGGCGCCACCTGGTGGTCAACCAGCAGGAGGGTGTCAGCTACGGTTTCTGGCTTGGTTCCGTGTTGCTGGCACTGCTGATCAGCATGGCGGTGATCTGGTCAGTCTGGCGATCCCGCCAGCAACTGGCCCAGGAGGCCCGCGAGCGTCACAAGGTAGAGCAGGCGCTGGCGCTGGAAAGCAAGTTCAGGGAGTCTCTCTTCCAGGCGCTCCCCGTTCCCGTGTTCTTGCGCAATGACAAAGGGGAGGTGATCAAGCGCAACAAGCGGGCCAAGCGCATGGAGGCGCGCTACGCCGCCGATCTGGTGCTGCCCGCGCCACAGTTGCAGGGCGCCGAAGGGGAGCTGGCGCTGCACGAGCAGGTCTACTCCTATGCCCAGATCCCCTTGCGACTGGGGCCCCAGGCACCGGCAGGGGATCTTATCGCCCTCTCCGACATCAGCGCTCTGCGCGAGCGTACCCGCCTGCTGCGTCAGGCGGAGCGGCGCCTGCGCGCCCTCACCAATACGGTGCCCGGTGTGGTGCTGCAATTCACCCTGCTGGGGGGAGCCATCACCCGGGTGGAGTTTGTGAGCCGGGGCAGTCACGAGCTGCTGGGGCTGGCGAGCCAGCAGATCAGGGTCAATCCCAACGAGACCCTGACCCGCATTTCCCACCAGGACAGGCGCGAGATGCGAGCTCCCATGCTGGCCATGCTGCAAGCCGGACGACCGTTCTCCCATCTGCTGCGCTATCAGCACCCCGCCAAGGGAACCCGCTGGCTGCAATTTTCCGGCAGGGGGCGCCGTCAGGGAGAGGGGTGGCGGATCTACGGGGTGGTGCAGGATGTGACGGCCAGGGTGGAGCAGGAGCACTCCCTGCAACTTTCCCACGAGCAGGCCCAGCAGGCCGTGCTTGCCAAGGGGCGCTTCCTGGCCGCCGTGAGCCACGAGATCCGCACCCCCATGAACGCCATGCTCGGCCTGCTGGAGTGGCTCGAGCAGACCGAACTCAATGCAGAGCAGGCCTCGGTTCTGGCCCATGTCAGGCAGGCGGGCAATGAACTGCTCGGACTGCTCAACGACGTGCTCGATTTCAGCCGCAACGAGACGCGCCAGTTGCGCCTCTCCGTGCTGCCCACGGATCTGGTGGAGCTGTGCGAGCATGTGGCGGCGGTGCACTGGTCCAAGGCGCGATCCCGCCATCTGCAGCTGCGCTTGGCGCTCGACCCGGCGCTGCCCGCCTTGATGGAACTCGATCCCCACCGGGTGCAACAGGTGCTGCACAACCTGCTCTCCAACGCCATCAAGTTCAGCGAGCGGGGAGAGGTGGTGCTCTGGGCCCGGCGGCAAGGGGAGTGGATTTTGTGCGGGGTGGATGACGAGGGGCCCGGGATCAGTGCCGAGCTGTTGCCCCGGTTGTTCCAGCCCTTTGAGCAAGGGGAGGAGCCTGGCCAGCCCAGAGCCCAGGGGACCGGGCTTGGGCTGGCCATCTGCCGCCAGCTGATGGAACAGATGGGGGGCGAGATCCGGGTCGAACCTCTGGCTCGCGGGGGCAGCCGTTTCCTCTGTTCCTTGCCCCTCAGGCATGCGCAGGAGAAGGCGCCCTGGCAACCGCGCGTCAAGACGGTCTCCCTGCAACTGTTGCCCGGGGAGCTCGAATATATGCGGGCCTGGCTCGCAGCGTTTGGCGTGGCCGAGGACCCGGCTGCACCTTGCCTTGGGGCCATGCAGGACGATGGGGGCTTGCGCGCCTGGTACTGGCAGGGGGAACCCTGGATCCCGGGCTCTGTGGTCAGCCTGCTGCAACCCAGACTCGTCCGTGGCGCCGAGGAGATCACGGATCTGCCGGGGGCAGGCAGGCGGGTGTTGCTGGTGGAAGATCACGAAGTGAACAGAATGCTGATCAGTATGCAGCTGGGGCAGCTGGGTGCACGGGTATTGAGCGCGGCCAATGGCCGTCTGGCACTGGAGATCCTGCAATCGGAGTCGGTGGATCTGGTGTTGACGGACCTGCAGATGCCGGTGATGGACGGCGCCGAGCTCTGCAGGCAATTGCACGCCGATGAACGCTGGCAGCATCTACCCGTCTACGTGATCACCGCCGATCTCAGCGAGCAGGCGGCGCAGCGACTGGCGGAATGCGGCTGTCAGGGCCATCTGGACAAACCCGTCTTGCTCAGGGATCTGGCCGTACTGCTTCGTACCGTCTTTGGCCCCCATGACGGGGGGAAGGCACCGCAGCCAACGGCAGCCCTTTCCCTACCCGTGTCCCTCAGCCCGGCCCTCGTTGACATCTATCTGGCATCGGTTCACCAGGATCTGGCCGACATTGAGCGGTGTGTCACACAAGGGGACGAGAAGGCCCTCAATACGGCTTTACACAAGATGAAGGGGGCCGCCAAAATGGTGGGGGCTACCCCCCTGGTAGAGGTGATCGACCGTTGGCAGGAGGCCCCCGGACATCCCCTTGGAGCCGCCTTGAGGCAGTGCGTGGAAGAGGTCTGCCGACAACTGGGCGAGAGAGCATGACATGATCATCACAGATGAAGAGTTGATGGCCTTGCTGGAGTCTGATGACAGCCAGGAGCCAACGTTTTACCCGGTCAGCGTCTATGCCCTGGACGCCGTCTCCCATCAGGCGGTCAAGGGGGCGGGCCTGCCGGCCTATGCCAATCTGCACCGCACCCGACCCGATGCCGGCTGGCAATGGGAAGGGCTGTTTGCCGCCGGGGCCATCGCCCTGTTTGATCCTGCCTCTCATCAGGGGGCCGACTATCTGCCTCATCTGTTGGCTCCCGGGGCGGGGATCTATCGCCTCAGCGATCCCTGGCTCGAGGGGTTGAAGGCACGGGAGCAGGGGTGGCGTGCCTGGCTCGCCCAGTGCCAGATCCTGCTGCTCGAAGATCACCCCTTCCAGGGAGCCTGCATTCAGCAGGAGATCCAGGGACTGGGGTTGCCCTGCCACTGGGTTCAGGATGGCGAAGGGTGCCTCAAGGCGTTGGAAGAGGGGGGCGTGAGATTGCTTATCTGTGATCTCAGTCTGGCGGAGCAGGATGCCATCAGCCTGCTGATGAGCCATCCCCAGTATCGCCACAGCGGTCTGCCCATCATCCTGCTTTCCGCTCATGATCAGACCCTGATAGACGGTGCCCGGCGTCTCCTGCACGATGCGGGTTTCAACGTGCTGGCCGCCCTGGCCAAGCCGCTGCAAAGCGACGATCTGCTGCGTCTGCTCAAGATGCTCTATCTTGGCCCCCAGCGTCAGCGCAGGCTGGGCGGGCTCAAGCGCACCGTGCGTAGCTGGCAGGGAGAGGCGAGAGGACAGCTTGGGCTGCTGACAGATGCGGCCTCCTGCACGCTGCCGATCTGGCTGAGCCTGAGCGGCCTTCCCCCTCACTGGGAGCCGCTCAAGCTCTGGCTCGAGCAGCATGGACGAGAAGCAGGCGAGCTGACCCTGGTCATCCATCGACGGGATCACCTGCTGAGCCAGGCGGACCGTTTCGCCCTGGTGCTGCAGGCGAGCCTCGCGGGGGCCAGACTCGCGCTGCTGCTCGATCATGCCCAGCACCTGCCGTTTGATCTCATCGAGCGTCTGCCGTTGCAATCCCTGCTACTCGGGCAACACCTGCTGCCCGAGCTGGAGGCGATGGCGGCCGACTCCTTGCTGGCCCGCTTCATCCAGCGCTCCCGGGAGCTTGGCATCGCGCTCTACCTCGACGACCCCTTCAACCTGCAGGATGCCGCCCAGTGGCAGGATCGCGGCGTGGCAGGGCGCTGGTAAATGGCTCGCTATCTTTGCTGGCCGCTCAATGAGACGCGCTTGTGGCAGGGGATGACGGGTTGGACGGCTCCCGCCTCACGGGGCGACCTGCCGATGACAATGGTAGTGGGGGGGCTGACTTGCCGCTTGCAGGAGCTGGCGGGCAGCGACCCGGAGCGGATAAGCGCGGCCTATGACGCCCTGAGCGAGCAGAGCGTCTATTTGCGCTTCATGCGGGCCAAGCAGCCTGCGACGGCCGAGCAGCTCGCCTTCTTTCTCGACTACCCCAGAGAACCCCAGATAGGATTGCTGCTGACCGACGAGCAGGGGACACCGCTTGCCATGGCCCAGTCCGTGCGCCGGCGCCTGCACCCGGACAGGGCCGAGTTCTCCTGCATCGTCGCGGATCATTTTCAACATCGCGGCGCCGGGCGTCGCATCCTGCTGGCGCTTGCGCAACTGGCATACGGGGAGGGGATCCGGGAGTGGACGGCGGAAGTGCTCGGCCAGAATCGCCCCATGCTGGCTCTGCTCAAGGGGCTCGGGTTGCCGCTTACCCTGGTGACGGGACGGGAGATGGTCTTTGCCAGGCTGGATCTCGCGCCCATGGCGAGCTTTGTGCTCCCGTCGGCCTAAGACCAAGGGCGAATGGGCCGCTTCTTGCTCCTGTGCTAAGGTCAGCCTGTTACCCGTTGGAGGAGAACAACCATGGTGCAGTCAGCCAAACATATCGTGATCCTCACCGGTGCCGGCATCTCGGCCGAATCCGGTATCAAGACCTTCCGGGCCTGTGATGGCCTGTGGGAAGAGCACAGGGTGGAGGACGTGGCCACCCCTGAAGGCTATGCGCGGGATCCCGAACTGGTACAACGTTTCTACAATGCGCGGCGCCATCAGTTGCAGCGCGCCGAGATCCACCCCAATCCGGCCCACTATGCATTGGCCCGGCTGGAGCGCCTGCTGCCGGGGCGCGTCACCCTGGTCACCCAGAACATCGACAACCTGCACGAGAGTGCCGGCAGCAAGAACCTCATCCACATGCACGGCGAGTTGCTCAAGGCCCGCTGCCCGGGCTCGGGTCAGGTGATCGAGTGGCGCGGGGATCTCCATCAGGAAGAGCTGTGTTCCTGCTGCCAGTTTCCCCACCCGCTGCGCCCCCATGTGGTCTGGTTCGGGGAGATGCCCCTCGGGCTTGACCGCATCTACTCGGCCCTGGCCCAGTGCGATCTCTTCATCTCCATCGGGACCTCCGGGGCGGTCTACCCTGCCGCCGGATTCGTCCATGAGGCCGGCCTGAACGGTGCCCATACGGTGGAGCTCAATCTGGAGCCGAGCGAAGTGGGCAGCCAGTTCGATGAAAAACGTTATGGTCCGGCTTCCTTGCTGGTGCCCGCTTTTGTGGATGAACTCCTGCAAAGTTGCGGTGTGCATCAGCCTCTCACCGTCGAGGGACATAACTGGATGGAGATGCGGGGCCCATAATTATTGATTTTTCACACAGTTGCATTGACCCACTGAAATCGCCACACTGACACCTAACTTCAAGATGCAGCTGGCACAACATGTCATGAACTTTCCAATGCGCGGGATGGCCTCTCTCCTGCTGGTGCTTTTCTCGTTCGGTACCCAGGCTTCCTCCTCTTCGCTATTGCAACTGATCCTGCCGGATAAGCGGGAAATCACCCTGGATGAGGCGGCGTTGGCCGCCTTGCCACAAGTGGAGTTCGAGACGGCGACGCCCTGGACCCTCGGCACCCACCGCTATCGTGGACCGACCCTGAAGAGCGTGCTGGCGGCGCAGCAGGTGGATAGTGCCAGCGCCATCGATGTCGCCGCACTCAATGGCTACCAGCAGCGGGTCGATCTCTCCCTGTTTGCCAAGGTGCCGCTGACCCTGGTGCGTTACCAGGATGACAAACCGCTCACCCGTCGCAATAAAGGGCCGCTCTGGCTGCTGGTCCCCCTCTCGGCCCATCCCGACATGGATGTGTCCGCCATCCACAACAACATGGTCTGGCAGGTGATCCGCATCGAGGTTGTCCCGTGACGCGACGCCAGCGAGATAACCTGCTGCTTGCAGCCATTTCCCTGCTGTTTCTCTTCTCGTCCCTCTGGGGGCTGCTGCTGCAGAGTCGGCACGAGCAGCTCGTTGACATGTTCTACCGCAACACCCACTGGAACATCAGCCAGGTAATGCAGGAGTCCCAGCGATTTCTCTATGATGTGCGCCTCTATCGTGCCGGGGCGCTCGACATGGCGGCCCTGAGCCTGGATTACGACCTGCTGTGGAACCGGCTGGATGTGTTCCTGATCAGTACCGAGACCGCCGATGCGCGAGCGAGGCATGGGTTGGGGGAGGTGCTTGAACGGCTCTTTGACGAACTCAAGGGGCTGGATCCCCAGATGCAGTCCGGGGAGCTGAAGAGGGGGAAAGCCCTCGATCTTACCCTCGTCCGGCTGACCGGCTTGACCCATCAGGTGGAGCAGATTGGGGATCAGATCCTCTCCGGCCAGGAGCGGGAAGCCTCCCTCAACCAGTTGCGGCAGAGCCTGTTCTGGATCCAGATCTGGCAGTTGATCCTGCTGGTGATGGGCTGTGTGCTGGTCTTTGCCCTCATTCGAACCAATCTGCAGAATCGTCGCCTCTCCCTGCTCGATCCCATGACCCGGCTTGGCAACCGTCGGGCCTTGCAGGGGCAGCTCAGGCAATCCCTGCTGCAAGATCGGGTCCAGGCGCTGGCGGTGCTGGATCTGAAGCGGTTTAAGCAGGTTAATGATCTGCTCGGATACCAGGTTGGTGATCGCCTGCTGCAGGCGGTCGCGGCCCGGTTGCGTCAGGCATGCCCCGGCCGTGCGTACCGGCTGGGGGGCGATGAGTTCGCCGTGGTGCTGGACGACGAAGAGGGAGATCTCGATGCCCGCATGGCGGCCATGGTGAGCCTGTTGCAGTTTGAGTTCGTGACCCGGGAAAGCAGCTTTGATCTGGCGTGTCGCTTCGGAGTGGCCAGGTGCGAGGGTGGCGAGGATGCCGATGAGCTATTGGAGCAGGCCATATTGGCATTGAACGAGGCCAAGCGTGAGGGGACCACCCTGGTGTGGTATCAGAGTGCGATGAAGGCTGATCTCCACATGGCCCAGCGGCAGCTGCACCAACTGCGGGAATGGCTGGCGGGGGCCGCCCCTTCACCCCTGGAGACCCTCTGCGAGCCGATGAGAGACGAGCAGGGCGTGCCGGTGACGGTGGTCAGCCTGCGCTGGCGGGTGAGCCAGCAGCCCTGTGATGTGGGCTGGATGCAGGAGCGTGGTGTCCTTGGGCCCGTGATGGCGCGATGGCTGACAGAAGAGCCATGCAGTGGCACCTTGCTGGTAAGGCTTCATCAGCCTGCCCAGCTGGCCCCTCTGCTGGCGAGCCTGCCCCCCTTGCCACAGGGGAGGCTGATCCTGGCATTGCCTGCGCTGATACAGGATGCCACCCTGCTTGAGAAGGTGCGCGAGTGTGGTTGCATGCTGGCGCTGAGCGAGCTTGGCAGCAGCGCCCCCGAACTGCTGCAGGCGGGCTGGCCAATTCGCTACTGGCTGCCAGCACC
The DNA here is from genome assembly GCF_027705305.1 of Aeromonas sp. QDB17. Classification (NCBI taxonomy): domain Bacteria; kingdom Pseudomonadati; phylum Pseudomonadota; class Gammaproteobacteria; order Aeromonadales; family Aeromonadaceae; genus Aeromonas; species Aeromonas sp. QDB17. The sequence continues at coordinate 169,281 of NZ_JAPDBP010000002.1, read as the reverse complement.
CTCCGGGTACGAGGCGCTGCTCCAGCCGTTGGCAACGGCGCTGGGGCTGCTGCGCCTGGCTCCCCGGGGAGAGGCGCAGCAAGAGGATGATCTCAAGCTGAGTTGAGTGGTGGCTTGTGCAGTCTCGGGGCCGATGCCAAGGAGACAATACACAGAAGGGCGGCTCATGGCCGCCCTTCTGCTGCTTGCTGGCACTTAAACTGGTTTGCTGTCCGGTGACGAAAAGGGAGCGCAGGAGTGTCTGATCACCAGGTCCGGATCCACGGTGATCATGCGGTTTGCGATGGGCTCGCCGTTGATGCGCGCCAGCAGCCGGGTGACGGCGAGGCGGCCCAGCTCCTCTTTCGGTTGATTGACCGTGGTGAGCGGGGGGGACATGAATTGGGCCAGCGCCACATTGTCATAGCCGACGATGGAGAGATCGCGCGGGATCACCAGCCCCGCCTGATGGGCGGCACTGATGACCCCCATGGCCATCATGTCGTTGCAGACAAACAGCGCGGTGGGACGCTCTGGCAGTGCCAGCAGGCGGGTCATGGCGGCGGCGCCGCTGGCGCAGTCAAAGTCTCCCTCCTGGATCCAGCCCGGATTGACGGTGAGCCCGGCCTCCTGCATCGCCTGCTCGAAACCCGCCTGGCGCTGGTTGGCCGGGGCGCGGCTGTGGGGGCCCGTGATGCAACCGATGGCAGTGTGACCCAGTCCCAGCAGGTGGCGGGTTGCCAGGTAGCCGCCACGATGGGAGTTGTCGGCGATGAGATCCACCTCGCCGCTCTCCATGCCCCAGTCCATCACCACGACCGGCAGGCTCTTGAGCCAGTCGAGCTGGTTGAACACCTCCTGCTGCCCTTCACTGCACATGATGAGCAGGCCGTCGACCCGTTTCCTGAGCATCATCTTGAGGTAGGAGAGCGCCGTCTCGGCCTGTCCTTCGGTGTTGCCCAGCATCAGGTTGTAACCCTGCTCGAAACAGTAGCGCTCCACCCCGCGCACCACCTCGGCGAAGAAGGGGTTGCTGGAGGTGGTGACCAGCATGCCGATGCTGTTGGTCTCCTTTACCTTGAGGCTGCGGGCCACCAGGCTCGGGGCATAGTTGAGATCGCGCATGGCGGCGAAGACCCGCTCCCGGGTCTCTTCGGCGACGAAACGGGTCTCGTTGATGACGTGGGAGACGGTGGTGGTTGACACCCCCGCCAGCGCGGCCACCTCCTTGATATTGGCCATCAGTGCCCCTGCGCAGTCTGTTCAAGCAGGAAGGCGTCGACCTCCTGCTTGCTCGGGATGGAGCTCTGGGCACCAAACCGGGTGACGGAGAGAGCCGCCGCGCCGTGGGCAAAGCGTACGGCAGCGTCAAAGTCGGCGCCGGCGAGCTCGGCCGCCAGGAAGGCGCCGTTGAAGGTATCCCCGGCCGCCGTGGTATCCACCGCCTTGACCCGAAAACCCGGCATGAGCGCCTGTTGCTGCCCCTTGCTGCAATAAACCCCTTGAGACCCCAGGGTGATCATCACCTCACCGATGCCCATCTGGTGGAAGCGGGCGGCAGCCTCACGGGCGCTCGCTTCGTCCGTCACCTTGATGCCGGTCAGCATCTCGGCCTCGGTCTGGTTGGGGGTGATGAGGTCCACCAGCGCCAGCAGATCCCTTGAGAGCGGGCGAGCGGGGGCGGGGTTGAGCACCACCCGGGTGCCGTGGGCACGAGCCAGACGGGCCGCTTCCTCCACGCTCTCGAGCGGCACTTCCAGTTGCAGCAGCAGGGTGTGGGCGGCGGCGATCATCGCCTCGTGACCTTGCACCACGGCCGGGGTGAGGGCGCCATTGGCTTCGGCGGAGATGCCGATGCTGTTCTCCCCCTCGTCGCTCACATAGATGATGGCGATGCCGGTGGGGAGCCTGGGGTCGAGTTCGACGGCGCTGACATCGATGCCGTCGTTGGCAAACCCGGTTTTCATCTGGTGGCCGATGGCATCATCACCGATGCGGGCGATGAAGGAGACAGGGGCGCCGAGGCGGGCGGCGGCCACCGCCTGATTGGCACCCTTGCCGCCGGGCACCACCTGATAGCTGTGGCCGGTCAGGGTTTCACCGGGGCGGGGAAAGTGGGGGACGCGCAGCACATGATCCGCATTCACGCTGCCGAGGACTACGAGACGATTCATTCCTATCACCCTTGGTTGAGTACATCCTGGTCTGGGTGGGCCCAGACCAGGCGGCACTGGCGGAAAAAGAGAGGGGAGGCGAACCTCCCCCCGTCAACTTACTTGTTGACGATTTGCAGCGGTACCGGGATGGATTTTTCCACCGGTTGACCCTTGAGCACCTTGTCGGCGGTTTCCACGCCGATGGCGCCGATGAGGGCGGGCTGCTGGGCCACGGTGGCGGCCAGTTTACCCTTGGCCACGGCGGCTTTGCCATCGTCGGTGCCGTCAAAGCCCACGATCATCACCTCTTTGCCGGCGGCCTGCACGGCGCGGATGGCACCCAGCGCCATCTCGTCGTTCTGGGCGAACACCGCCTGCACGGTCGGATGGGCGGCCAGCAGGTTCTCCATGACGTTCAGACCCTTGGTGCGATCAAAGTCGGCGGGCTGGGAGGCCAGCACCTGCAGTTTGTTGGCGGTGACCGCCAGGGCGAAGCCTTCGCCGCGATCACGGGCGGCGGAGGTACCTGCGATCCCTTCCAGCTGGATCACCTTGGCACCGCTGCCCAGCTTCTCGGCGATGAAGTCGCCAGCCAGCTTGCCACCGGCCACGTTGTCAGAGGCGATGTGGGCCTTGACGTCACCCTGGGCTGCGCCGCGGTCCAGGGTCAGCACCGGGATGTTCGCCTTGTTGGCCAGGCGAATGGCGTTGCCCACCGCTTCGGAGTCGGTCGGGTTGATCAGGATGGCGTTGACCTTGCGCACGGTGAGATCTTCCACGTTGGAGAGCTCCTTGGCCGGGTCGTTCTGGGAGTCCAGCACCACCAGCTCGTAGCCAAGCTCCTTGGCCTTGGCTTCGGCGCCCTCCTTCATGGTGACGAAGAAGGGGTTGTTGAGGGTGGAGACCACCATCGCCAGGGTGTGATCCGCGGCCTGGGCGGTGCCCAGCACGGACATGATGGCGGCAGCGAGCAGGGTATTGAGCTTTTTCATCATTTCATTCCTTGTGTGTGGCGTGGCTTGTTAACGGTTGCTTTTGTTATCGATCATCACGGCAAGCAAAATCACGCTGGCCTTGGCGATCATCTGGTAATAGGAGCTGACGTCGAGCAGGTTGAGGGCATTGTTGAGGAAGCCGATGATGAGGGCACCGATCAGGGTACCCATGATACGGCCCTTGCCCCCCATCAGGCTGGTGCCCCCCAGCACCACGGCGGCGATGGCATCCAGCTCGTACCCCATGCCGGCTGTGGGCTGGGCGGAGGAGAGGCGGGATGTGACGATGAGTCCGGCCAGTGCCGACAGCATGCCGCACAGACCATACACCGCGAGCTTGACCCGATCCACATTGATACCGGAGAGGCGGGTGGCCGATTCGTTGCCGCCGAGGGCATAGATGTAGCGGCCCAGGCGAGTGTGGTTGAGCAGGTACCAGGCCAGCAGGAAGACAATGGCCATCAGCCAGATGGGCACCGGCAGACCCAGCAGGTAGCCGGTCCCGAGCCAGGCGAAGTGATCGGCGCCGTCACTGAAGCCGGTGGAAATGGGGCGCCCCTCGGTGTAGACCATGGTGACGCCGCGCAGGGCGGTCATGGTGACCAGGGTGGCGATGAACGCCTGTACCTTGCCCTTGGCGATGATGAGGCCGCTGATGCTGCCAAGCAGGGCGCCGGCCCCCAGGGTGAGGGGGATCACCAGGCCGATGGGCAGCTCCATGGCCACCATGGTGGCGGCCAGGGCGCCGCACAGGGCCAGTACCGAGCCGACCGACAGATCGATGCCGGCGGTGAGGATGACCAGCGTCATGCCGACCGCCATGATGGCGTTGACCGATGTCTGGCGCAGGATGTTGAGCAGGTTGTCGGCGGTGAAGAAGTTGGGGCTCAGGAAGGAGACCACGCCGATCAGCACCAGCAGCGCGACCAGGGACTTGTTCTCGATCCACCAGGCCTTGCTCATGACGCCGCGGCGGGAAAGGGTTTGGGTTGTCATTGTGCTGCCTCTTGCTCTGCTTGCCACTGTTTACCGACTGCCGCTGCCATCAGCTTCTCCTGATTGGCATCGCGGGTGTTGAATTCTGCGCTGATGCGCCCTTCGTGCATCACCATGATGCGATCACTCATGCCGAGCACTTCCGGCATTTCGGAGGAGACCAGGATGATGCTCATCCCCTCCTTCTTGAACTGGTTGATGAGCTGATAGATCTCCTTCTTGGCGCCGACATCGACGCCGCGGGTCGGTTCATCCAGGATCAGTACCTTGGGCCGGGTCAGCAGCCCCTTGGCGATGGCCACCTTCTGCTGGTTGCCGCCGGAGAGCAGTTTTATCAGCTGATCCTGACTCGGGGTCTTGATGTTGAACAGACGCACATAGTCCCCTACCGCCTGGCGCTCGGCCTTGCCGTCAATCTTGCCGCCACGAATGAACTCGCCGAGGGCGCACAGACTCATGTTTTCGCGCACCGACAGCTCCAGCACCAGCCCATCGCCCTTGCGATCTTCAGAGATATAGGCGATGCCGGCGGCCAACCCATCCGCCGGGCTTTTGGGCACCAGAGCATGGCCGTCAACTTGCACTTCACCGGCGCTGATGGGGCTGGCACCGTAGATGAGCTTCATCAGCTCGGTGCGGCCGGAGCCCATCAGGCCGCTAAAGCCCAGAATTTCCCCCTGACGCAGGGAGAAGCTCACCCCGCGCACGCCGGGGCCGGCCAGATCTTTCACCTGCAGGCTGACCGGGCCGAGCTCGCGCACCAGGCGCGGATACTGCTCTTCCAGCCGACGGCCCACCATCATCTCGATGATCCTGTCTTCATCGAGATCGCTCACCGCCTGCTCGCCGATCCACTTGCCATCACGCAGCACGGTGACCCGATCGCAGATTTCGAAGATCTCCTTCAAGCGATGGGAGATGTAGACGATGCCGCACCCCTGCTCGCGCAGTTCGCGAATGACGGTGAAGAGCTGCTCGGTCTCGGTGTCGGTGAGGGCATCGGTGGGTTCGTCCATGATGATGACGCTGGCATCGAACGACAGCGCCTTGGCGATCTCCACCATCTGCTGTTCGCCGATGGAGAGATCCCCGAGTCGGGTATCCGGCCCATGCTTGACGCCAAGTCGCGCCAGCAGGGTGCTGGCCCGTTCGCGCAGCTGTTTGTGGTCGATGCTGCCAAAACGGGTGCGCGGTTCGCGGCCGAGGAAGATGTTGGCGGCAATCGACAATTCCGGCAGCAGGTTCAGCTCCTGGTGAATGATGCTGATCCCCTGATCCTGGGAGTCGCGGGGGCCCTTGAAGTGAACCGGCTGGCCGCGATAGCTGATGCTGCCCGAATCGGCCTGGTAGATGCCGGTCAGCACCTTCATCAGGGTCGACTTGCCAGCGCCGTTTTCGCCGAGCAGGGCCATCACCTGGCCCGGATAGACCCGAAGACCCGCTTCGTCGAGGGCGCGTACCCCGGGGAAGATCTTGACGATCCCGGTCAGCTCCAGAATGGGTGAGAGGGGGGAGGTTGTGCTCATTTGCAGCTTCCTTGAAGAGGCCTTCTTTGAAGGATTCAGAACGCCACACCGGCGCAGAGGATCAGGTTGGCGTAGGGAGTCACCTCGCCGCTGCGCACGATCGCCTTGCTCTGGCGGGAGCGAGCCTTGAACGCTTCGTGCAGGCAGTACTCGATGGTGATGGGCTTGCCTTGAGCCGCGGCGTGCGCCTCCAGCTGATCCACCAGCGCCTGATGGGTGGCGGGGCTGATCGCCTTGATCTCGCTTGCCATGATCACCTTCTCCACCACCAGGTCGGTGAGCAAGGCGGTCAGCACGGTTTCAAGGCTCGGCGTCCCCGCCATCAGCGCCAGATCGATGCGCTCGGGGCCTGCCGGAATGGGCAGGCCAGCGTCGCAGACGGTGATCTCGTCGGTGTGGCCCATCTGCGCGACCAGCGCGCTTAAGGGAGCATTGAGCAGCTTGCCTCGTTTCATACAGCACCTCGGCGGCCTGGGACCGCATATGGATATTGAGTTGGGCAATCGGTTACGCAACCGGTTGCGTCATTAGGGCGAAAGATAGGTGTTAACCGTTAACGGGTCTAGGCAGTGATGACGAAAATGTGAAAACGATCTCAGTGACAGGGCAATTTCAGAAGAAACGGGTGCCAGAAGAGCACCCGTCTGAGAGGCGTCGCCGGATGTTGCCCGTACAAAAAGGCGTACCCGGCGCGAGGAGATCAGAGGGCGAGCGCCGCCTGCACTGCGGGGCGGGCCAGCATGCGCTGATAGTGATCCGCCACCTTGGGAAACTCGCTGATGGCCACCCCGTCGCTCTCGAGCCAGCCTGCAATCACGAAGAGGTAGATGTCGGCCAGGCTGAAGCGCTCCCCCAGTACCCAGGGGCCGGCCAGATAGTGGCGCTCAATCTGGTCAAAGCCATCGCGCATGTTCTGGGGCATCTTGGCCTGCATGGCAGCCATGGCCTGTTCATCGTCGGCCCAGCGGCCGGGACGGCGTCCATGGGCATGGGCAACATGGACGGTGGAGACGAGGAAACTGTGTACCTCCTGCATCCTGGCCAGGAGGAAGGGGTCATCCAATGGGGCCAGCCCGGCGTTAGGAAAACGCTGGGCCACGTAGAGCAGCAGGGCCGGTGTTTCGGTCAGCACGCCATGATCCGTCACCAGTGCCGGGACTCGCCCCTTGGGATTGATGGCGAGGTAGTCGGGGCTGCGCTGTTCACCAGCGGCCAGATCCAGGCGCTTGACAAGGTGAGGGGCACCGGCCTCCACCAGAGCGATGCGCACCGCCATGGCACAGGTACCCGGGGCAAGATAGAGCGTCAGTTCGGACATGACCGTTTTCCTTGTGTGAGAGAGAAGAGCCAGTGGACATCTCGTCCGCCAGCGCGCGCCATTATCCTACCCCCGTTGGACAGAGGGGCCAAGGGTGAGGGGGAACTTCATCAAGAAGGGCTGCAAGGCCTTTGGTATCAATGGCTTTCTGAACGGAAGATAACAGGAAAAACGGCTACGCATGCCGGTTCAAACCGCTATAATGTGCCACCTTGGATCAGTCGTCAGTGAATGTTGGACAGTCAATTGAGTAATAGAATGCGGATCGGTGGAACCCTCGAACAGTCCCTCAGCCAGGGATATCGTCTGGACCTGCAAGGGGTGTTGAAAGAGGGGTGGCAACAGACTCGTCGTACCGGTTTCGGATTGGCGCTGGCCATCGCCGGGGTCATGGCAATCTGGATCCTGCTGAGCAATACCTTGCTGACACCCTATGTCGCCCGTGAAGGGGGGGATATGGATATGGCCCTGATCCTGAGCCTGCTGGTCACGGTGATCATGTCACCCATGACCTCCTCCCTCGACATGCTGGGGTTGCAGCAGTCGGTGGGGGTGCGCGCCCGGCCGAGCCAGGTATTCGACTTCTTCCGCCACTTCCTGCGCCTGGGCAGCCTGAGTCTGCTCGGCAGCCTCATCACCAGCCTGTTTGGCCCCCTGTTCGAGCTGCTGGGCGTGCCGGTGATGCTGGCCTTCATCCCTTCCGCCCTGGTGGGCATGGGGCTGGTGTTTACCGTACCTCTGGTGCTGGAGCGCGGTCTTTCCCCGGCTCAGGCCATTCTGGTCTCCCTCAAGCTCTTTGCCCGGGGATGGCCCAGCATAGTGCTGCTGCACGGGGTCATGCTGGCACTCTTCTTCCTGGCGCTCATCCCCATGGGGCTGGGACTTATCTGGGTGGCGCCGCTCTACTTCAACTGCAAGGGCATTCTCTACCGGGATCTGTGTGGGGTGGCAGTCGAAGTGACCGAGGTTGCCAGTGGCAACGACGGGCAGGGCCCGGATCATTTCAACGCATAACGGGATACCAGGGGATCAGCCGGTGTCGACCCGCCCGGAACATGATGCAAAAGGATGGCATATGAACAAGCGATACGGGATGGCGGCGCTCCTGCTGATGCCCATGCTGGGACAGGCTGAGCCGTCCCTTGAACTCGACTACGGCACCTTCTACAGCCAGATGAAGACCTTCGCCAAGGGGGAATTTGGCCATGCCAGACTGGGCTTTTATCTGGCCAGTCAACAGAACGGTCGGCGATGCGGGCTCACCTCGGCCCGGGTCTCGACCCCGGACAGGGATGTGCCCGCCGAGGTCACGGTGGATGGCGAACTGCGTCTGCCCTATGACGAAGATCTCAACCTCGACAAGGCGATCGTGGTGGTGGGGCTCACCGAGGCCCATGCCGCCTGCGATCTGTCGGTACAGGTGATGGCTGACGCCCCCGCCACACCCGAGGTGCCGCTGGCCGAGCTCGTCTCGCGCCAGCAGCAGATGCAGCGATTGCTCGACAAGATGGCCGGCATGGTCGGCCAGTATTTCCTGCCCAAGATGGAAGGGGTGCGGATCTCCATGGTGGCGCCCGCAGGCACAGCCTACCTTGTGGAGGGGGCCCGTCAGGAGGCCGTCTCCTGGCAGCAGGGGCAACTGCTGCTCAGCAATGCGCAGCTGAAGGGGTTTGCCCAGGGCAAGCTGCAACTGCAAGGGGAGATCCTGCGTCTGACCCCCTGGCTGCACAAGGGGTAGCGACCCGAGTCCGCAGATTGCCAGAATGAAAAAAGGAGCGCCTGGCGCTCCTTTTCTGTGGGTGACGGGGCTTAGCGCACCTCAATCACGTCCAGCATGTCCATCTCGTCGATGTCCAGCAGCGGCGCCTTGGGCAGCTCGGGCGGATCAAATGCCTTGTCGCCACCGTCGATGATGCCGGAGTCGCGGTTGATGCTCTTGAAGTCAAACAGCTGGTGATCGAGCAGGTGGCTCGGGATCACGTCCTGAATGGCGGTGAACATGGTCTCGAGACGGCCCGGGAAGCGGCGATCCCACTCCTGCATCATCTGCTTGATGGCCTGGCGCTGCAGGTTCTCCTGGGAGCCGCACAGGTTGCAGGGGATGATGGGGAAGGCCTTGACCTCGGCATAGCGCACCAGGTCTTTCTCCTTGCAGTAGGCCAGGGGGCGGATCACCACGTTCTTGCCATCGTCGCTCACCAGCTTGGGGGGCATGGATTTGAGCTTGCCACCGTAGAACATGTTGAGGAACAGAGTCTCGAGGATGTCGTCACGGTGATGGCCAAGGGCGATCTTGGTGCAACCCAGCTCCTGGGCGGTGCGATACAGAATGCCACGACGCAGGCGGGAGCAGAGCGCGCAGGTGGTCTTGCCCTCTGGTACCTTCTCCTTGACGATGGAGTAGGTATCTTCTTCCACGATCTTGAAGTCGATGCCGAGGGTGCTCAGGTATTCAGGCAGCACGTGCTCGGGGAAGCCGGGTTGCTTCTGATCCAGGTTGACGGCCACCAGATCGAAATGGATGGGGGCGCTGGCCTTCAGGCTCATCAGGATGTCGAGCATGGCAAAGCTGTCCTTGCCGCCAGACAGGCAGACCATGATCTTGTCACCCTCTTCAATCATGTTGAAGTCGGCGATGGCCTGGCCCACGTTGCGCCGCAGGCGTTTCTGCAGCTTGTTGAAACTGTATTTCTCTTTGGCGTTAAGCTCTTCTAGCATGGCCTCAAACCCGGGACAAAAATAAGCGGCTTATTATAGCCATGTCCCGGGGGAGGGCAAGAAACGCTTATGCAGGATGACGCCTGTCATCCACAGGGCAGCTGTAATCGTCGGGTTTGAGGATGAGAATGTCGCAGTTGAGCCTGTCCACCACGTGCTCGGCGGTGTTGCCAAGCAGGGCGGCAGAGAGGCCGGTACGGCCGACGCATCCCATGATCATCAGGGTGGCATTCAGATCGTCCGCCATGTCCGGCAGCACCTCCTCCGGCAAGCCTTCCGCCACCTTGGTCCACATGTGGTTGATGCCGAACTGATCGGCATGCTCCCGCAGCAGATCTTCATGGTGTTTGCGAATGGCATCGTTGTAGGCGTTGGGATCGAACTCTGGCAGTTCGATGGCGACATTGACCGGGGTGCCCGGGTAGGTGTTGACCAGATAGAGACTGGCACCAAGCAGCTCGGCGATGGCGATCCCCTCGCGGGTGATCCGCTCGTTGAGCACCTTCTGCTCCTTGTCATCGCTCGAGCAGTTGATGGCGGCAATCAGGTTGCCCCCCCGTTGCCAGTGCCCTTCTTTTACCAGCAGAACCGGACAGGGGCATTTGCGCAGCAGGTGCCAGTCGGTGGGGGTGAAGATGAAGGTTTGCAGGAAGGAGTGTTTGTGAGTCGCCTTGACGACCAGATCGTGACGCTGTTCCAGCACTTCCTGAATGACGCACTCGAAGGGACGGTTGTGCCAGAGCACTTTCACCTCGCATTCCAGCCCTCTGGCCCGATAGGGAGCGAGGATCTCGTCGAGCCACTCCCGACGTTGGGCGATGACACCATGGCGCATCTCTTCCCGCTCGTCTGCCGAGAGCATGGCGGTCATCTCGTAAGAGAAGTCGTAAATCGTCAGGAGCAGGGTCAGCTGGGCGCCCTCATCCAGCTCGGCGACCTTGACCGCGCGCTCGAGCGCGATCTGGCGCTCCTCCTCGGGATTGATCACCACCAGAATGTTTCGGTACTTGACCATGTTCTCCTCCTTGGCAAAAAGGCCAATGATGGCAACTCTTTAGCTATTACAGCTTAGTCCAAGGGGGGAGGCGGGAAGGTGTGCCGGATCAAATTTCAGGGTGCTCCGATCCGGCAAAAGAGGAAATAAACGGGGATTAACCGCAGGGAGGACGAGTGGCTCCGGCCATGACGCCCAAGGCAACGTTGTCCAGTACAGTAATGTATTTGCCTTTGACGCTGATAAGACCGGATTTCTGGAAACGGCCCAGCAGGCGGCTGATGGTCTCGACGGTGAGACCGAGGTAGTTGCCGATGTCCCCACGGGTCATGGAGAGGCGGAACTCCTTGGCGGAGAAGCCGCGCTCGGAGAAACGAACCGAGAGATTGTGCAGGAAAGCAGCGAGGCGCTCTTCGGCGTTCTTTTTGGAGAGCAGCAGTATCATCTCCTGGTCGCCCATGATCTCGTTGCTCATCAGCCGCATGATCTGCTGGCGCAGTTTGGGCATCTTGCCAGAGAGGTCGTCAAGCACATCGAACGGTATTTCGCACACCATGGCGGTTTCCAGCGCCTGGGCGAAGGAGGGGTGGGCCTGCTTGTGGATGGCGTCGAAACCGACCAGATCACCGGCGAGGTGGAAGGCGGTGATCTGTTCGTCACCCTGTTCGGTGATGGTGTATGACTTGATGGTCCCGGAACGTATGGCATAGAGCGACTTGAGCTCATCGCCGGCCTTGAACAACTCTTCACCCTTCTGGATCGGCTTTTTGCGCTCGATGATGCTGTCCAGCTGATCGAGCTCGTTGTCGTTCAGGGTGAAGGGGATGCAGAGCTGGCTGATGCTGCAATCCTGGCAATGAATTGCACAGCCACCGCTCTGAATACGTCTGCCAGGTTTCTTGTCCGGGATCATAGGCTCAAATGAATAATTGATTTATATCAAACAAGTTTACCACCATCTCATCCGTTTTGGATAGGGTTTCAAAAGGACGCCATCCCGATCCAGAGGGTGTGGATCCCGTAGGCAATAAGCAGCAAGGCGCCCCCAAGGCGCAGGCTGCGCAGGGTGAGCCAGTAGCGCAATCGGTCTGCCAGCCCCCCCAGCGCAAACAGGGTCGGCAGCGTGCCGAGGCCGAAAAAGAGCATGATGAGTGCCCCGCCACTCGCGGAGCCTGCGGCAGCGCTCCAGGTCAGCATGGAGTAGACGAGGCCGCAAGGGAGCCAGCCCCATATCATGCCAAAGGGGAGAGCCTGCCAGGCTGATGTAAACGGGAGAAACCTGCCTGCCAGCGGCTTGATGAGAGGCCAGAACTTCGCACCGATGCGCTCGAGCAGCAAGACGCCATGCCACCAGCCAGCCAAGTAGAGGCCGAGCGCTATCATCAGCAGGGCGGCGATGAGGCGAAGCCCTGCCAGGGCGTGTTTGCCAGCGCCTATCTCCGTGGTGGTGGCGAGCAAGCCGCCCACCAGCGCGCCCGCCAGCACATAGCTCAGGATGCGCCCCAGGTTGTAGTTGAGCAGATAACCGAGCCTGCCCAAAAAATGCTGCTTCTCGGTAGGTATGGCCATGGAGAGCGCTGCGGACACGCCGCCGCACATGCCGATACAGTGGCCGGCACCGGCAAGCCCGACCAGCAGGGCGCCCATGAGGTCAAGGCTGCTGGTCATGGGGCCTGCTTTCCTGTTCTGCTTGTTGTTCAGGGGGGGGCAAGGGGCGTTGCTCCTCGTCAAACAGGATGTTGGAGCCCTGCCTGTCGAGATCCTCGAACTGCTCGGAGCGGATGGCCCAGAAGAAGACGGCGCCGGCGATGACAACGAACAGGATGGCGATGGGGATGAGGACGAAGATGATGTTCAAGGTGCGGACCCTGTGGTGAAAGGGGGATGATAACCCGGCGAGGCAAGAGGTGCCGCCACCCGGGAGGATGCCAGACGGCTGCTCACCGGTTGAGCCGCATGGAGTTGGTGACCACGATGAGGGAGCTCAGGGACATGCCAGCAGCCGCCAGATAAGGGGGGAGCCAGCCACTGGCCGCCAGCGGCAGCACCAGCAGGTTGTAGCCGATGGACCAGGCAAAGTTCTCCTTGATGATCTTGCGAGTGCGCAGGGCCAGGGCCCGGGCGGCCAGCAGACGGGAGAGATCGTCGGCCAGCAGGATGGCGTCGGCACTGTTTTTGGCCAGATCCGTGCCCCCCGCCATGGCAAAGGACGCGTGGGCGCCGGCCAGCACAGGGGCGTCGTTGATGCCATCTCCCACCATGATGCTGATATCCCCGGCCGCTTCCCGGGCCTTGAGATAGGCCAGCTTGCCGTCCGGGGTGACCCCTTTTACCAGCTCATCGACCCCCAGCTCGCGGGCCAGCATGTCCGCCTGGTCCGAACCGTCGCCGGTGAGAATGGTGGTTTGCAGGCCTGCCTCCCTGAAGGCCTGGATCAGTGCACCGGCATCGGGGCGCAGCGTGTCGGCCAGGATGAAACGGGCCAGCAGTCCGTGTTCATCGGCCAGATAGATGGCCAGCCCTTGAACGGCATTCTCTTCCTGCGCCAGTTCTAGCCAGCGTGCACTGCCGATGCGGTAATGCTTGCCCTCAATCACCCCCTGCATGCCGTGGCCGATGACGGGGGTGACGTCGCTGGCGGTGAGCGGCACCCCGTCCGCCAGTGGTTTGCTTCGAAACGCACGGGCGATGGGGTGCTCGGAGTAGGTCTCCAGGGCCTGGGCGAGGGCGAGGCAGCGGGCTGCGTCGAGCTCGCCGAGGGGCTGGGTGCTCACCAGGCTGATGTTGCCCGTGGTCAGGGTTCCCGTCTTGTCCATCACGATGCGGTTGGCCCGGGTCAGAATGTCCAGCACGTGGCCGCGGCGCAGCAGGATGCCGCTGCGGGTCAGGTTGGCAGTGGCCGAGGTCAGTGCGGTCGGGGTGGCCAGCGAGAGGGCGCAGGGACAGGTCGCCACCAGCACCGCCAGGGTGACCCAGAAGGCCCGCTCGGGCTCATGAAAATGCCAGAAGGTCCAGACCGCGGCCGCAATGATCAGGAGCACCAGGATAAAGTGGCGCGACAGCACGTCCGCCAGTTGGGCGATGGCGGGCTTGTCGTCCAGAGCATGATCCTGCAGGCGCATGATCTGGGCGAGACGTGACTCTTCAATGGGATGGCTGACCCGGATCTCCAGGGGGGCATCGGTGTTGATGGTGCCTGCATAGACGGGATCCCCGGCCTGCTTGAGCAGGGGCAACTGTTCGCCAGTCAGCATGGATTCGTTGAGGCTGGCCTGGCCCAGGGTGACGATGCCGTCGGCTGGCAGAGTGGCCCCCGCGAGTACCCGCACCCTGTCTCCGACTCGCAGCGTCTTGGCGGCCACCTCGTGTTCGCCGTCATCATCGATGCGGGTCGCCATGATGGGCACCAGGCGCGCCAGGTTGGAGCTCGATTCCGACGCCTTGCGCCTCGCTCGCAGTTCCAGCAGACGGCCCAACAGCAGGAAGAAGACGAACATGGTGATGGAGTCGTAATAGACCTCACCCGTGTTGAAGACCGTGGCCCAGATGGAGGCGACGAAGGCGCCGATCAGTGCCAGCGATACCGACACATCCATGGAGAGGTGCCCCTGCTTCAGGCTGCGCCATGCCCCCACGTAAAAAGGCTGGGCCGAGTAGATCATGATGGGGGTGGAGAGCAGAAGGCTTATCCACTTGAAGTAGATCATGAACTCCTCTTCCACTCTGATGAAGAGGTCCATGTAGAGTGCCACGGCGCACATCATCACCTGCATGGAGCCAAGCCCGGCCAGCGCCATGCGGAACATGTAGCTGCGCACCTCTTTGGCGTAGAGCGCTTCCTGCTGATGAGTCTGGAAGGGATAGGCGCGATAGCCGACCCTGGCAAAGCCCTTGAGAATGTCGCTCAAAGAGAGCTGGGCCGGATCCCACTTGATGCGGGCGCGATGGGTGGTGGTATTGACGTTGATGTAACGCAGACCGCGCAGGGTCATCAGGTGCCGCTCGATGAGCCAGGCACAGGCGGCGCAGGTCAAGCCTTCCACCGTCAGCTGGATCTCGCGCGTAGTTTCGCGACCCGTACCGGTGTCGGTGACGAACTCCTGCTGCACCTCCGCCAGATCGTAGTGGGTAAGGGCGGCGAGCTCTTCGGGCACCAGCTCCCCCTTGATGCCGGGAGCGGTGCGGTGTTCGTAATAACTGGCGAGGCCGCATTCGAGAATGGTCTGTGCCACGGCTTGGCAGCCAGGGCAGCACATCGGCTGAACGATGCCTTTGATCTCGAGAGTAAAGTTACTGCCAGTGGGAACCGGTTCACCACAGTGAAAACAGCCGGTCATGGTGATCATCCCTCTTTGATGCAGCCCTGCAGGCCGGGTCGGGGAGAAGGGCGGCTGACCGGCGTGCCGATCACCCTGCCTTCGTGATTCAACGTCCCTTGGGATCGAGCTCAATCGCTGTCTGAGTCGGCAGTTGTGCCGTCTCCTGGAGGCGCCATTCATGGTTGAAGGCATCGACCCGCACGTGCCACTTACCGGTGAGGGGCTTGTCCAGCATCAGGCGATAGACTCCCTTGCCATCGGCCGTCAACAGATGTTCGCTGTCCAGGCCCGCCAACGTGGGATGAAACAGGGAGAGGTGCAGTGCCTGCCCGGGGGGGAAATCCCCGGACAGTGGATTTAACGTCAGCTCCTTGTCGCTGACATTGAGGGCGATACGGATGCCGAGCGCCTCGGCGCGATCGAACTTGCTGAGATCCTGGTTAATCTCCTTGCCCTGCTTGTAGTAGTCCTCCGCCACCAGGTTGACCCCATCCTTGCTGGCAATGATGGCGGTGGCGATGCTGCCTACCACGGCGGCACAGGGGAGGGCGATGATGAACCAGGGCCAGAATTGGCGATACCAGGGTTGGGTCATGATGCTACCGAAACAAATGGTTAACGAAATGGCGGTAATTCAGCCAACACAAGATAACAAAAAGCCTCGAAGAGTCGAGGCTTTTTGCTGATTAATCACGTGCTTATCACATGTTACTGCTGATTCTGCCGATCGTTGTGGGACAAGCTGTAAACGTAGGAGGCGAGCAGGTGTACCTTGTCTTCCCCCAGAATGTCCTTCCAGGCCGGCATCACGCCGTGGCGCCCGTGGGTGATGGTCTGTTCGACCACCTGACGGGAGCCGCCATAGAGCCAGATGTTGTTGGTGAGATCCGGTGCGCCGAAGGCGATGCCGCCCTTGGCATCCGGGCCGTGGCAGGCGGCGCACAGGGCAAAGCGTGCTTCCCCTTTCTTGGCTTCCACCAGATCAACCTTGCGACCGGAGAGGCTCAGCACATAGGAGGCCACCTCCTTCACCCCGTCCTGACCCAGGATCTCGCCCCAGGCTGCCATGATCCCCTGACGACCGCCCATGATGGTGGTCTTGATCTGGTCGGGGGCGCCGCCCCACTGCCATTCGCTGTCGGTCAGGTTCGGGAAACCGCGGCCACCGCGGGCATCGGAGCCATGACACTGGGAACAGTTTTGCAGGAACAGGCGCTGACCCACCTTCAGGGCTTCCGGATCCTTGGCGATCTCGGTGATCTCCTTGTAGCTCTTGCCGTCAGCCTGATAGGTCAGCTCGCGGAACTTGGCGCCGTAGATCTCGTCGGCCTTGGCGAGTTCCCGGTCGTATTCCACCGCGCGTCCTTCGGCCTTGGCGGAAGCCGCCGCTGCCTTGGACTCGGCCAGGGAACGCACATCCTGGTTGGAGCTCTGCCAGCCCAGCAGACCCTTGAAGTTGCCAAGGCCCGGGAAGGCGAGCAGGTAGATGAGCCCGGTGACGATGAAGAAGAGGAACATATAGGACCACCACTTCGGCAGGGGATTGTTGATCTCCTCAATGCCGTCGAAGGTGTGACCCATGGGTTTGCCCTCTTCGGCCCCCATCTTGTCCTTCATGCACCAGGCCAGCAGCAGGAAGCAGCCGAGAATGGTGCCAAGGCTTATGACGGTCACAAAAATGCTAAACAGAGTGCTCATTATTGCTTCGCTCCTGCGTTCTTGTTATCAGCACTGGGTTGCTCGTCATCGGCAAAAACCAGGTTGGCGGCCTCGTCGAAAGAAGCCTTGCGGCGCTTGCTGTAGGCCCAGACGATGATGCCAATCATGATGACCATCAGCAGCAGGGTGTACAGGCCGCGAAATGTGCCGTAATCCATATCCCGACTCCTTATTTCAGGGCATGGCCCAGTGATTGCAGATAGGCGATCAGCGCATCCAGCTCGGTCTTGCCCTTGACGGCCTCACCGGCGCCGGCGATGTCGGCATCGGTATAGGGCACGCCGAAGTGATCCCGGAACAGAGCCAGCTTCTTGCCGGTCAGCTCGCCACTCAGCACATTGGTCTCGAGCCAGGGGAAGGCCGGCATGTTGGACTCGGGCACCACGTCGCGCGGGTTGATGAGGTGGGCGCGATGCCAGTCATCGGAGTAGCGGCCGCCGACCCGGGCCAGATCCGGGCCGGTACGCTTGGAGCCCCACAGGAAGGGGTGCTCCCACACGCTCTCGCCGGCAACCGAGTAGTGGCCGTAGCGTTCGGTCTCGGCGCGGAACGGGCGGATCATCTGGCTGTGGCAGACGGTGCAGCCTTCGCGGATGTAGATGTCGCGTCCTTCCATCTGCAGGGCGGTGTAGGGCTTGAGGCCCTCCACCGGCTCGTTGGTCTGCTTCTGGAAGAACAGGGGGGTGATTTCCACCAGGCCCCCCAGGCTGATGGCGAAGATGATGCCAATGACCAGCATGGGGACGCTTTTTTCAAAAATCTCGTGACGGTTGTTGTTGCTCATGCTTTAAACCCCTTCAAATCAGGTTGGCTGTGCGACGGGTTCCAGAGAACCCTTGGGCGCAGTGACGGTGCGATAGGCGTTGTAGGCCATCAGCAGCATGCCGGTGACGAAGAAGCAGCCACCCAGGAAGCGCACGAAGTAGAAGGGATAGGAAGCTTGCAGCGCCTCCACGAAGCTGTAGGTCAGGGTGCCGTCGTCGTTGACCGCACGCCACATCAGGCCCTGCATCACACCGGAAATCCACATGGCGACGATATAGAGCACGGTGCCCACGGTGGCCAGCCAGAAGTGGACGTTGATGAGTTTGATGCTGTACATGCGCCCCTGCCCGAACAGGTTCGGGATCAGGTGGTAGACGGCACCGATGGACACCATGGCAACCCAGCCCAGGGCACCGGAGTGAACGTGACCGATAGTCCAGTCGGTGTAGTGGGAGAGGGCGTTGACGGTCTTGATCGCCATCATGGGGCCTTCGAAGGTCGACATGCCGTAGAACGACAGGGAGACGATCAGGAAGCGCAGGATGGGGTCATAACGCAGCTTGTGCCAGGCACCCGAGAGGGTCATGATGCCGTTGATCATGCCGCCCCAGGAGGGCACGAACAGGATGAGGGACATCACCATGCCCAGCGACTGGGCCCAGTCAGGTAGGGCGGTATAGTGCAGGTGGTGCGGACCGGCCCAGATATAGAGGGAGATCAGCGCCCAGAAGTGCACGATGGAGAGGCGGTAGGAGTAGACGGGGCGACCCGCCTGCTTGGGCACGAAGTAGTACATCATGCCAAGGAAGCCCGCCGTCAGCAGGAAGCCCACCGCGTTGTGGCCATACCACCACTGCACCATGGCATCCATGGCGCCGGAGTACATGGAGTAGGACTTCATGCCGGAGAGGGGCACTTCCATGTTGTTGACGATGTGCAGCACGGCAACCGTGATGATGAAGGCACCGAAGAACCAGTTCGCCACATAGATGTGGGAGGTGGTGCGCTTGACCAGGGTGCCGAAGAAGACGATGGCATAGCTCACCCAGACCACGGCGATGGCGATGTCGATGGGCCACTCCAGCTCGGCGTACTCTTTGGAGGTGGTGTACCCCAGCGGCAGCGAGATGGCTGCAGACAGAATGATCGCCTGCCAGCCCCAGAACACGAAGGAGGCGAGGGGACCACCAAACAGCCGGACCTGACAGGTGCGTTGCACCACGTAGAAGGAGGTGGCCATCAGGGCGCTGCAACCAAATGCGAAGATGACCGCATTGGTATGCAGGGGACGCAGACGGCTGTACGTCAGCCAGGGGGTGTCGAAGTTGAGGGCAGGCCAGATCAGCTGGGCTGCAATCAATACACCCACCGACATGCCGACGATACCCCAGACAATCGTCATGACGGTGAACTGGCGCACAACGGTGTAGTTGTACTCAGGGTGGTTTGTTGTATGGCTCATCGTTGTATTCCGCTTCCGATGCTGTTGTTTGTGTTGCCCGGTGTCCTGGGCCATTTTCACCCCGGTTTTGCAAAATCCTCTCGTTAACATCTGTTAATAAAAGGAAAAGCAAAAGGTGGTTAAATGAAAATCCATTGAGAATGATACTGAAATGACCGGTAAAATAACAGTACAAACAGTGATATATTTGGCTCCAGCGGGTCTCATGCCCGCCAGTTTTTACCTTGCGCCAGATCACGAAAATTACATTTTCAACGTACCTTACAGAGCTGTTTTTTCATGAAAGAGAGACTCACTTCACGCAAAATCGTCCACCTGTCCATGGTGCTGGTCATTTTGCTCTCCCTGATGGCCTATCGAACCTGGTTTTCAGGCGCAGGAAGCGACCATGCAGAGGGCACCAATGTTCAGATTTGTGATCTGTCCCACAGCCCCTGCCGCCTCATCGTCGGGGATCGCCCGCTGACGGTCAGCATCGATGGCTTGCCGATCCGCCCTGAACATGACTTTGTCCTGCGCCTTCAAGGGGGTGTGCCGGCCATCACGCCGGTCAAGGCCTGGCTCGAGGGCAAGGAGATGTTCATGGGGCTCATCCCCGTGCTGTTTGAAGCCAGCGATGCGGGGTGGCGAGGGGTGACCCAGGTGGGAAGTTGTACGACCGAGGCGATGGACTGGCTGCTGACCATCGAGTGGAGCAATGGCCAGCGCCATCAACTGACGCTGGGCGCGGCACGTTGAATGGACTCTCATCGGGACCCAGGAGGGGGGATAAATCAAAATTGATTTGAAATTTTCAGGCAGGACGGTACCTTGCATTGATTATCAAGGAGTGAAGTTCATTTAATCATGATTGAAAAACAAGCATTTTATCGCACGCTCAACCAGCAGGCCCAGGCATTGCTAGAGGGCGAACCCGACATGATCGCCACCCTGGCAAACCTGTCTGCCCTGCTCAATCAGGAACTAGCTGACATCAACTGGGTTGGTTTCTACCTGCTGCAGGGCGAGACCCTGGTGCTCGGCCCGTTCCAGGGCAAGCCGGCCTGTGTGCGCATCCCGGTCGGGCGCGGCGTCTGTGGCACAGCGGTTGCCGAGGGCAAGACCCAGCTGGTGGACGACGTGCACCAGTTCGCGGGGCACATTGCGTGCGACGGTGCCAGCAACTCGGAAATCGTGATCCCGCTGCGCCGTGGCGGGGAGATCATCGGGGTGCTGGACATCGACAGTCCAATCTTTAACCGCTTTGACGAGCAGGACCGGATTGGCCTCGAAGAAACGGTGCAAATTTTGGAAAGCATGCTCTAAGTCATTGCTAGATGGTTCGCAAAAGGTCCCAAGCTCTCTATAATGGGGCCTTTGTTGTGTTCGGGCATGCCCGTGCGTCTATATGAAAGCCAAGGTTATACATGGAAAACACTGAAAAGCTGAAGAACAGTAAAGAGATCGTCGCCTACCTGGTCGAGAAATTCCCGGCCTGCTTCATCGCTGAAGGAGAGGCCAAGCCACTCAAGATTGGCATCTTCCAGGATCTGGCCGCGCGTCTTGCTGATGACGAGAGAGTCTCCAAGACCATGCTGCGCTCTGCTCTGCGTCAATACACCTCCAGCTGGCGTTACCTGCATGGCCTCAAGGCTGGCCAGGCCCGTGTCGATCTGGACGGCAACCCGGGCGAGCTGCTCACCGAAGAGCACATCGAGCATGCCAAACAGGCGCTCAAGGAGAGCAAGGAACGTGTCTTTGCCAGCCGCCGCACCAACACCAAGGAGAAGGAAGACAAGCCCAAGCAGCCGCGTCGCAACGCGCCGCGCAAGGCTGACGCTCCCCGCTCCGACAAGCCCAAGTCCGCCCCTGCTCCCAAGGCTGCACCGGTCGCCGATGCGCCGCTGGTGAAAGTGGATGCCGCTACTCTGAAAGTCGAGCAGGGCGTGCGCGTCGTGCTGGGCAAGTCCCCTGTGCCTGCGACCATCAAGGAAGTGACCAAGGATGACGTACAGGTTCAATTGCAGACCGGCATGATGTTGCGGGTCAAGTTCGAGCATCTGGTTCTCTAAGGAGACGAATGTTGAAGCATGGCGTGATTCGTTTTTCACTCGTTGCCTGTAGCCTGGCGCTTGCCGGGCTCGCACAGGCCATCGAGCCGGTGCTCAAGGAAAGTGATTTGCCTGTGTTGGCTCAAGAGAGCCAACATGCTACGGCCAGCAAGCGAATTGCCAATCTGTTTACCCGCTCCCACTACAAACAGTTCAAGCTGGACGACGCCTTTTCCTCCGTGATCTTTGACAAGTATCTGGAGAATCTGGACTACAGCCGCAACCTGTTTCTGGCCTCTGACATCAGCCGTTTTGAGAAATATCGTACCGGTTTTGACACCGACCTCGAGCGAGGGCGGCTGGCTCCGGCCTACGAGATGTTCAACCTGAGTCAGCAGCGGCGGTACGAGCGGTTCGAATACGCCCTCAAACTGCTCGACACTCCCTTCGATTTTACCCAGAAAGACAATTACGTCTTCGATCGGGAAGGGGCTCCCTGGCCCAAGGATGAAGCCGAGCTCAACGAGCTGTGGCGTCAGCGGGTCAAGTTCGATGCCCTGAGCCTCAAGCTCAGCGGCAAGGAGTGGCCCGAGATCAAGGAGCTGCTTGGCAAGCGTTACAACAACGCCATCAAGCGGATGTCCCAGACCGAGAGCGAGGACGTGTTCCAGCTCTTCATGAACTCCTTCGCCCGCGCCATCGAACCGCACACCAGCTATCTGTCTCCGCGCAGTGCCGATCGGTTCAACACCGAGATGAACCTCTCGCTGGAGGGGATTGGTGCCGTGCTGCAGGCGGAAGATGACTTCACCGTCATCCGCTCCCTGGTGCCCGGCGGCCCGGCGGCCAAGTCCAATCACCTGAAACCCGATGACAAGATCACCGGGGTGGGGCAGGACGACGGCAAGATTGTGGATGTCATAGGCTGGCGTCTTGACGACGTGGTCGAGCTCATCAAGGGGCCCAAGGGCAGCAAGGTGAAGCTGGAGATCCAGCGCGGCAAGGGCGCGACCGCCAAGACCGAGCTGGTGGAGCTGGTGCGTGACAAGGTGCGTCTGGAAGACAGAGCCGCCAAGTCCAAGGTGATCACCGCCGAGGGCAAGAAGATCGGCGTGCTCGAGATCCCGAGCTTCTACGTCAACCTGCACGACGACGTGATCAAGGAGATCTCCAGCCTCAACAAGCAGAAGATCGACGGCCTCATCGTCGATCTGCGCGGCAACGGTGGCGGTGCCCTGACGGAAGCTTCCGCCCTGAGCGGTCTCTTCTTTGCCGGCGGCCCCGTGGTGCAGATCCGTGATCACATGGGTCGCATCACCGTCAATGGCGACGACGACGGCAATGTCTACTACGGTGGCCCCATGTCGGTGATGATCGACCGCTACAGCGCCTCGGCCTCCGAGATCTTCGCCGCCGCCATGCAGGACTATGGTCGTGCGCTGATCCTCGGCGAAAACTCGTTCGGCAAGGGGACGGTGCAGCAGCATCGCAGCCTCGCCAAGGTCTATGACTTCTACGAGCAGCCGCTGGGTCACGTGCAGTACACCATCGCCAAGTTCTACCGTATCGATGGCGGCAGCACCCAGAACAAGGGAGTTGCTCCCGATATCGCCTTCCCGACCGCAGTGGCGCCGGGTGAGACGGGGGAGAGCCGCGAGTTCAACGCCTTGCCCTGGGACAAGATTGCCTCGGCCAGCTACGAGCGACTGGGGGACTTCTCCAGCCTGCTGCCCAAGCTGAAAGCGGCCCACGAGGCACGGATCACCAAGGATCCGGAATTTGCCTATGTGCTGCAGGACATCAAGGAGTATCAGGCGGACAAGGACAAGAAGTCGGTCTCCCTGAACGAAGCCGAGCGGCTGGCTGAACAGGCCAAACAGGACGAGAAGGCGCTGGCGCGAGCCAACGAGCGGCTGACCCGTCTTGGCAAGCCGACGGTGAAGAGCCTGGATGAACTGCCGACCGATTTCGAGGCACCTGACGAATACCAGGTGGAAGCGGCCAACATCACGGCGGATCTGGCCACCCTCAGCAAGAAGAGCTGATGCTGGCAACGAAATGACAAGGGCGACTCGGGTCGCCCTTTCTTTTGCCTGAATGCAAACTATTTGACCCTGTCCGAGCCTTGTGACAGCCTCTGACACGTCAATAACAAAGCGTGGAAGCACACAATAATGACTGAACAACCTCAGGCCATGACGGCCAAATATCGCCAGGATTACCAGGCTCCCCTCTATTGGTGTGACAGCCTGGATCTCGATTTTCAGCTGCAAGAGCCCCTGACCCGGGTCACCGCCATCTCCCGTTTGCGTCGCAGCGGCGATCACAACGAGCCCCTGGTGCTGGACGGCGAGGGGCTTGACCTTGTCAGTGTCAGTGTGGATGGCGTGCCCTATCAGCAATACGAGCAGGGAGAGAGCAGCCTGACTCTGTTCAACCTGCCGGCCGAGTGCGTGCTGACCGTGGTCACCGACATTGATCCCGCCGCCAACACGGCGCTGGAGGGGCTCTACAAATCCGGCGATGCCTATTGCACCCAGTGCGAGGCCGAGGGCTTTCGTCGTATCACCTATTACATGGACAGGCCGGACATCCTGGCCCGTTACAGTACCCGCATCACCGCCGACAAGGCCAAGTACCCCTATCTGCTCTCCAATGGCAACAAGGTCGCGAGCGGCGATCTGGACGACGGTCGCCACTTCGTGCAGTGGCAGGATCCCTTCCCCAAGCCGAGTTACCTGTTTGCCCTGGTGGCCGGTGACTTCGACGTGGAGCGCAACCACTTCATTACCAAAAGCGGCCGCCAGGTGGCGCTCGAGATCTTCGTGGACAAGGGCAACCTGGACCGCGCCGGTTTCGCCATGGAGAGCCTCATCAACTCCATGCGCTGGGACGAGCAGCGTTTCGGCCTCGAGTATGACCTCGACATCTACATGATCGTGGCGGTGGACTTCTTCAACATGGGAGCCATGGAGAACAAGGGGCTCAACATCTTCAACTCCAAGTTCGTGCTGGCCAACCCGGCCACTGCCACCGATGCGGACTACCACGGCATCGAGCGGGTGATCGGCCACGAATACTTCCACAACTGGACCGGCAACCGCGTCACCTGCCGCGACTGGTTCCAGTTAAGCCTCAAAGAGGGGCTGACGGTGTTTCGGGATCAGGAGTTCTCTTCCGATCTGGGGTCGCGCGGCGTCAACCGCATCAACAACGTGCGCACCGTGCGCGGTCCGCAGTTTGCCGAAGATGCCGGCCCCATGGCCCACCCCATCCGCCCGGATGTGGTGATCGAGATGAACAACTTCTACACCCTGACCGTCTACGAGAAGGGCTCTGAAGTGATCCGCATGATGCACACCCTGCTGGGGGAGGACGCCTTCCAGGCGGGCATGCGCCTCTACTTCGAGCGTCACGACGGCTCTGCTGCCACCTGCGACGACTTCGTGCAGGCGATGGAGGATGCCTCCGGGGTGGATCTTGCTCGTTTCCGCCGCTGGTACAGCCAGTCCGGTACCCCCGAGCTCACCGTGGCCGACGAGTACGATACCGAAAGCGGTGTCTATCGTCTGCACGTGAGCCAGCACACCCCGCCGACCCAGGATCAGCCACAAAAGCTGCCGCTGCATATCCCCCTCGACATCGAGCTCTACGATGCACAGGGTGCCGTCATCCCGCTGCAATACCAAGGCAAGGCCATCGGCAATGTGCTGGACGTGCTGGAAGCACAGCAGACTTTCGAATTCGACCGGGTGCCGGTCAGACCGGTACCCTCCCTGCTGCGGGACTTCTCCGCCCCGGTCAAGCTGCACTATGACTACAGCGACGAGGCCCTGGCCTTCCTGATGCGCCATGCCCGCAACGAGTTTGCCCGCTGGGACGCCGCCCAGATGCTGATCAACAAGGCGGTGATCGACGGGGTTGCCCGGGTCCAGCACGGGCAGAGGGTTGAACTCTCCCACACCCTGCTGGCGGCCTTTGTCGCCATTCTGGACGAGGCTGCACTGGATCCCGCCCTCAAGGCAGAGATCCTGGCCCTGCCGGGGGAGGCGACCCTGGCCGAGCTGTTCGAGGTGGCCGACATCGACGCCATCCACCAGGTGCGCAACGGCATTCAGACCGCATTGGCCCACGCCTTTGGCGACCGCCTGCTGGCGTGCTACGAGAGCCTGCGTCTGCCGGCTTATCAGGTGGTCCATGCCGACATGGCCAAGCGGGCCCTCAAGGGTGTGGTGCTGGGTTATCTGGCGGCGCTGGATGCCGCGAAGGCCGATACTCTGGTGCGCGAGCAGTACGGGGCCGCCGACAACATGACCGACACCCTGGCGGCGCTCCAGGTGGCCAACAGCCATCTGCTGCCGTGCCGCGCTGCGCTCTTGGCCGACTTCGAAGTCAAGTGGGCCCATGATGGCCTGGTACTGGACAACTGGCTGCGGCTGGTGGGGGCCAAGCCGGCCAAGGATGTGCTCCATGACGTGAAGCAGGCGATGGCGCACCCGACCTTCAGCATCCGCAACCCGAACCGGCTGCGGGCGCTCATCGGCAGCTTCGCCATGAGCAACCAGGTGCAGTTCCACGCCGCCGATGGCAGCGGCTATCGCTTCCTGACCGATCTCTTGATCGAGCTCAACGAGGTCAATCCCCAGGTGGCCTCCCGCCTCATCACCCCGCTCATCCAGTTCAAGCGGCTCGATGAGGGGCGCAAGGTGCTGATCCGCACCGAGCTGACCCGTCTGGCCAACCTCGAGGGGCTGGCGCGGGATCTGTTCGAGAAGGTGAGCAAGGCGCTGGCACAGTAAGCGTCACGACGGCGGGCAGGGGAGCCTGGCTCTCCTGCCCGTTTTTCATGGATGACCAGGAGGTGACATGAGGCAATACACTTTTCGGCTCTCCCTTGGCCGCGACGAGATCATGTTGATGTACCAAGGGCAGGTGAACCGCCTGGTGGTACGTACCGAGCAGGGTCTGACCCTGGAGCTGGGGTTGGAGAAAATCCGGCGTTTTGTGTCGGAGAGCGGCGTTCACGGCTACTTTCGACTGAAAACCCAGGACGATCATCGCTTCATTTCCCTGGAACGCATAAATTAACAAAACTTGAACATCAATCCGGGTAAATATCTGCTTTAAGTCACTATCTATCCGGTAAATGGCGCGGCATCCAGTGCGATTTTCTGAATTTTGCCAACTTGGCAAAATTTATCACAACCCAAGCCGTGATCTGTCCCTTGTTTTTAACATCCCGTTATCACCTTTGCTCGCCTTCCTTGATCCAAGCCATTACACTTCGCTGCAACTCTGTACCGGTGGGCATCCTGGGTGGATGTCGCCGTGTCTGTGATGTCGTCCGATAAGGAAACTAGCAATGGCATTGAAAGACGCCCCTACCTCCGTTCTGCTCGAAAACGTTCTCAGTCTGATCCACCAGAAATTGCCGAAAAACAGTGCCTCCCTGGTCGAATGTTTCGTTGCCAAGTTCTACGGCAACATGGCCAGCACTGATCTGCATGACCGCAATGACAGCGATCTCTATGGCGCCGCCCTCAGTCTGTGGAATGCCCTCAACCACCGTACCGGCATCGAGCCCTATATCCGGGTCTACAACCCCGAGCTGACCCGCCACGGATGGCAGTCTCCCCATACCATCGTCGAGATCATCCTGCAGGATTCCCCCTTCCTGGTGGACTCCATCCGCATGGCGCTCAAGCGTCTCAATATCACCGCACACATGATGCTGCACCAGCCGCTGCACCTGATCCGCGGCGAAGGCGGCAAGATTGGCGCCATCCTGGATCTGGACAACACCGCAGAGCAGACCTCGGTGGAAACCGCCTTCCTCATCGAAATCGATCACCTGACCGGTGAAGAGGAGATGGACGCCCTGACTGCCGAGCTCAACTCGGTGGCGCGGGAAGTAGCCCTGGCGGTGGGAGACTGGCAGCCCATGCTGGCGCGCCTGAACGAGATCATCGAGGAGCTGCCCAAACGCAAGAACCCGGTCAGCCAAGCCGAGGTGGACTCCTGCGTCGCCTTCCTCAAATGGGTGGCCGCCCACAACTTCACCCTGATGGGTTATCGTCGCTACGACGTCAAGGCGGTGGAGGGGGATCACGAGATCCTGCCGCAGCCTGAGTCCAGCCTGGGGCTGATGAAGAATTCCATCAAGGACGAAGGCCAGCGCCTCGGCACCATGCCCGCCAGCGCCCGTCACGCTGCCCTCAGTTCCGACCTGCTGATCCTCACCAAGTCCAACAGCAAGTCCCGGGTGCATCGTCCGGCCTATGTGGACTACATCGGCATCAAGCGTTTCGACGAGCACGGCAAGGTGGTGGGAGAGGATCGCTTCATCGGCCTGTATGCCTCCTCCATCTACAACACCAGTGCGACCCAGATCCCCCTCATCAGCCACCGCCTCGAGCGCATCATGGCCGCCTCCGGCTTTGAATCGGGCTCCCATGCCTACAAGGCGCTGCTGAACGTACTGGAAACCTACCCGCGCGACGAGCTGATCCAGGCCCGTGAAGAGGAGCTGCTGGCCACCGGTCTCGGGGTGCTGGAGATGCAGGAGCGGGACATGCTGCGCCTGTTCGTGCGCCGCGACGTCTACGGCCGCTTCTTCTCCTGCATGGTCTATGTCACCAAGGAGCGCTACAACACGGCGCTGCGGGTCAAGACCCAGCAGATTTTGCAGAAATATTTTGGCAGCAGCATCGATGTGGAGTTCAACGTCTACTTCACCGAGGGCGTGCTGGCACGGACCCACTACATAGTGCGGGTCAACAACAACAACGTGGATGTGGATGTGAACGAAGTACAGAACAACCTGATTGAAGCGGCCCGCAGCTGGGATGACCGCCTGGATTCCGTGCTGCTTTCCCACTATGGCGAGGCCCGCGGCAACGAGCTGCGCCGCCGTTTCAGCACCGCCTTCCCCCGCGCCTACAAGGAAGATGTGCTGCCGGGCTCTGCCGTCGCGGACATCATGGCCCTGGATGGATTGAGCGAGGCCGAGCCGCTTGGCATGCTGTTCTACCGCGCCCAGGAGGAGGAGAACGATCGCCGGGTACGCCTCAAGCTGTTCCACCGAAGCGAACCCATCCACCTCTCCGACGTCCTGCCCATGCTGGAAAACATGGGGCTGCGCGTCATCGGCGAGACACCGTATCAGGTACGGACCCCCACCGGCGAGGTGTTCTGGATCCTCGATTTCTCCATGCTGCTGCGCGGTGAGCAACCGTTCGATCTGGAGCAGAGCCAGCAGCGCTTCCAGCAGGCCTTCGCCGCCATCTGGAACAAGACCCTGGAAGATGACGGCTTCAACCGTCTGGTACTGGGGGCCGGCCTCACCGGTCGTCAGGTATCCGTGCTGCGGGCCTATGCCAAATACATGCGCCAGACCGGCGTCTCCTTCAGCCAGTCCTACATCGAGGAGACCCTGACCCGTTATCCGGACATCGCCCAGCTGCTGTTCACTCTGTTCGAACAGCGCCTGGATCCGGCCATCAAGCAGGATGCCAAGGTGCAGGCCAAGCTGCACGAGGAGCTTGCGGCCAAGCTGGATCAAGTCGCCAACCTGGATGACGATCGCATCATTCGCCGTTATGTGGAGATGATCGACGCCACCCTGCGCACCAACTACTACCAGCTGGACAAGGCGGGCAACATCAAGCCCTACATCTCCTTCAAGCTGGCCCCCTCCAGCATCACCGACATGCCGCTGCCGCTGCCCAAGTTCGAGATCTTCGTCTACTCCCCGCGAGTGGAAGGGGTACACCTGCGCTGGGGCAAGGTGGCCCGTGGCGGCCTGCGCTGGTCCGATCGCAAAGAGGACTTCCGCACCGAAGTGCTGGGTCTGGTGAAAGCCCAGCAGGTGAAGAACACCGTCATCGTGCCGGTGGGTGCCAAGGGCGGCTTCTATTGCAAGCAGATGCCAGCGGGAGCGCCCCGTGCCGTCATCCAGGAGGAGGGCAAGGCCTGCTACCGTCTGTTCATCCGCGGCCTGCTCGATGTGACCGACAACATCATCCAGGGCGAGGTGATCCCGCCAAAATCCGTGGTGCGTCACGACGAGGATGACTACTACCTGGTAGTGGCCGCCGACAAGGGCACCGCGACCTTCTCCGACATCGCCAACGAGATAAGCCTCGAATACGGCCACTGGCTCGGCGATGCGTTTGCCTCCGGCGGCTCGGTGGGCTATGACCACAAGAAGATGGGCATCACCGCCCGCGGCGCCTGGGAATCGGTCAAGCGCCACTTCCGTGAGATTGGCATCAACTGCCAGACCACCGACTTCACCTGCGTGGGGATAGGTGACATGGCCGGCGACGTGTTCGGCAACGGCATGCTGCTCTCCGAGCACATCCAGCTGGTGGGCGCCTTCAACCACATGCACATCTTCGTCGACCCGACCCCGGATGCGGCCAGGAGCTTCGTCGAGCGCAAGCGCCTGTTCGAGCTGCCAGGCTCCAGCTGGGATGACTACAACCGTGAACTCATCTCCAAGGGGGGCGGCATCTTCCTGCGCTCTGCCAAGTCCATCAAGCTGAGCCCGGAAATGCAGACCCTGCTCGGCACCGACAAGAGCGGCATGGCCCCGAACGAGCTGATCAAGGCGCTGCTCTGCCTGAACGTCGACCTGCTCTGGAACGGCGGCATCGGCACCTATGTGAAGAGCGCCCGCGAGAGCGACGCCGATGTCGGGGATCGCAGCAACGACGTGCTGCGGGTCAATGGCCGCGATCTGCGTGCCCGCATCGTGGGCGAGGGTGGCAACCTGGGCTTCACCCAGCTTGGCCGGGTGGAGTATGCGAGCCAGGGTGGTCGCATCAACACCGACTTCACCGACAACGTGGGCGGGGTGGATTGCTCCGACAACGAGGTCAACATCAAGATCCTGCTCAACCAGCTGGTGGCCGCCGGGGATCTGACCCTCAAGCAGCGCAACCAGATGCTCTACGAGATGACGGATGCGGTGGCCCAGGTGGTCATCACCAACGCCTACCGCCAGTCACAGTCCATCTCGGTGACCGCCTTCCGTGGTGCCGAGCAGCTGAAAGAGCAGCAGCGCTTCATCCAGGGGCTGGAGCGGGAAGGCAAGCTGGACCGGGCGCTCGAGTTCCTCCCCTCCGACGAGGAGCTCTCCGAGCGGATGGCTGCAGGGCAGGGGTTGACCCGACCCGAGCTGGCGGTGCTGGTGGCTTATGGCAAGATGGTGCTCAAAGAGCAGCTCAATTGCCCGGAAGTGACCGACGAGCCCTTCCTCGCCAACATGCTGGTCACCAGCTTCCCGACCCAGTTGCAGCAGCAATTTGGCGCGGCCCTGGCCCTGCACCCGCTGCGAGGCGAGATCATCGCGACCCGGGTGGCCAACATGCTGGTCAACGACATGGGGCTCAACTTCGCCAGCCGGATGAAGGACGAGACCGGTGCCTCGGTGGCGGAAGTGGCCTGCTGCTTCGCCATGGCCCGGGAAGTGTTCGGCCTCGGCGCCCTGTGGCGTGACATCGA
The DNA here is from genome assembly GCF_027705305.1 of Aeromonas sp. QDB17. Lineage (NCBI taxonomy): Bacteria > Pseudomonadati > Pseudomonadota > Gammaproteobacteria > Aeromonadales > Aeromonadaceae > Aeromonas > Aeromonas sp. QDB17. The sequence goes on along the minus strand of NZ_JAPDBP010000002.1, from coordinate 138,797 downwards.
AGGGTGTGACAACAGGGTGGATGCCCAGACCCAGCTCGAGCTGATGTTCTACAGCCGCCGCATCGTGCGCCGCGCCACCCGCTGGTTCCTGCGCGCCCGCAACCGCAGCTGGAGCATCGGCGAGAACATCGCCTTCTTCCGCCCGGCCTTCGAGACCCTGAGTCAGCACCTTTATGAGGTAATGGACGAGAGCGAAGTGGCCGAACACAGCCAGGCGGTCGCCGCCCTGATGGAGAAACAGGTGCCGGAGGCCATCGCCCGTCGCGTGGCCCACATGAGCAGCCTCTTCTCCTGCCTGGATCTGGCGCAGATTGCCGCGGAGCACAAGACCGACATCCTGCGGGTTGCCAACGTCTACTACCGCCTGGGCGCCAAACTGGATCTGCACTGGTTCCTCGAGCAGATCAACCATCAGCCGGTGGGCAATCACTGGCAGGCGATGGCGCGGGCCTCCTTCCGCGAAGATCTGGACTGGCAGCAACGCAGCCTCACCTCCGTGGTACTGGAAGGGTGCAAAGAGCAGGGGGAATGCGCTACCATACTGGCCGACTGGATTTCGGAGCATGAGCAACTCTTGTCCCGTTGGACCCACATGTTGGCCGACTTCAAGACCACGAGCACGCACGAGTTCGCCAAGTTCTCGGTGGCCTTGCGAGAGTTGAACCTGCTCCAGTTGAATTGCCGAACCTCGGCATAACCCCAAAAGCCCCGGCCAGTTGCCGGGGCTTTTTTTAAGGAGCAAGCATGCTGTACCCACTCGCCAGGCATTTCCTGTTCAAACTCAATCCGGAGCAGGCTCACGATCTCTCCATCAAATATTTGCCCCGCCTTCTTGGTACCCCGCTTGATTGTTTCTTCCGCCACTCTCTGCCCAAACGCCCCGTCACCGTCATGGGGCTTAATTTTGCCAATCCGGTGGGGTTGGCCGCCGGTCTGGATAAAGACGGGGAGTGCATCGATGCCTTCGGCGCCATGGGGTTCGGTTTCATCGAGGTCGGTACCGTGACCCCCAGACCCCAGAGCGGCAATGACAAGCCTCGTCTCTTCCGGGTGATCCCGGCCGAGGGGATCATCAATCGCATGGGCTTCAACAACAAGGGCGTCGATCATCTGGTGGCCAAGGTGAAAGAGGCCAAATATCAGGGGGTGATCGGCATCAATATCGGCAAGAACAAGGACACCCCCATCGAGCAGGGCAAGGATGATTACCTTCTCTGCATGGACAAGGTGTATGACCACGCCGGTTATATTGCGGTCAATATTTCCTCACCAAACACCCCGGGTCTGCGTCAATTGCAATATGGCGATGCACTGGATGAACTGCTGGCCGCATTGAAACAGCGTCAACAGGAGCTGGCCGAAAAATATAAAAAGTATGTGCCGCTGGCCGTGAAAATTGCCCCGGATCTGTCACTCGATGAAATAGATCAGGTAGCCGCCTCTTTGATCAAGAACCGTATTGACGGTGTCATCGCCACCAATACCACTCTGGAGCGGGAGATGATATATGACATGCCCCATGCCGCAGAGGCTGGCGGGCTTAGCGGTCGTCCGCTCCAGCACAAGAGCACCGAGGTGATCCGCCACCTGGCCAAGGCCCTCGACGGCGCCCTGCCCATTATCGGTGTGGGTGGTATCGACAGCGCCATGGCGGCTCGGGAAAAACTGGCGGCGGGTGCCAGTCTTGTCCAGATTTACAGCGGCTTTATTTATAAAGGGCCGAGTCTGGTCAAAGAGATCGTTACCCATATTTAAAAAATAACCGGTTGCCCTTATTTAACGTTGCTCAAATTCTCGACATGGAATAAAGTCGAGGGACGGCTTAGATAAGGGCACCACCATGTGTATTCAACCCAATGACAATTGGCAGTGGCATTATGACGCTCAGGATGATCGCCTGATGCTGGATTTGTCCGATCGCATGATATTTGCCACTGAATATAAAGGTCGGCAACTTGTTCCCTGTTCTTTCACCACCCAGCCTTTTTGCGTGGATGATGCCGCCCTCTATTACCAGTTGATGGACAAGGCCGCTGAACTCGACTGGAGTACGCCCCACCAGGTCCAGCTGGTCCTCAATGCCATCGCCGTCAGCCGTTTTTATAAACCCCTGATGCCGCAAAGCTGGTTCTTTCATGAACAGCAGGCTCATGTTATTCCAGAGATGGGATCCCTGGTGTGGATGGATACGCCCCACGGTCGGGGGGAATTCATGGTCATCGAAGCCGGCGATCAGGCGAGCGTTTGCCTGAACCTGACCGACGAGCTGGTGCTGACCAACAGCAAGACGCTGCCGCGCTTTGCCGTGATCAAGGTGATGAATAACCGGATGCAAGCCAGAGTCCGGGCACAGACACAATATCGGGAAGTGGGCTGACGACGGGGCCGTTATATGGCGACGAATAAGTCCGTTATAGGCCTGCTATATTGGTCTGATATTTAAGCGCTCAGTCTCTCTCTTGTTCCATTATTTGTATTTTCTCCTTCGTCTGGTCGTCACGACCGTTTTCTGCCTGGCCCGGGCAAGATTTTCGAATTCTTTACGAATGTGATGGTAGACAACTGCCAGCCAGGGGAGGGATCCTGTCGCCCGCAAGGGGGGGAGGAGAGAGTTTGCCGCACCTCTTGCCGTTTATATGGCGCCTTTGTCCAAGGTTCGAGTGCCGAGTGCGGGCCGATAAGGTATAATGCGGCACTATTTTTATGGCATCCCCGTGAGCGTGATGAAAGAATTTTTTGCAACCTGCCCCAAGGGGCTGGAAAACCTGCTGGCCGTCGAGCTGACCAATCTGGGTGCGGAGCAGGTCCGTGAGACCGTGGCCGGCGTCCACTTCAAGGGCGAACTGGCCATCGGCTACAAGGCCTGTCTGTGGAGCCGTTTCGCCTCCCGTATCGTGCTGGTGCTCTCCGAGTTCCAGATGAACGACGATCTGGACCTCTACCTCGGGGCTCATACCATTCCCTGGGAGGAGCACTTCTCCGGTACCGCCACCATCGCGGTGGACTTTACCGGTACCAACGCCTCCATTCGCAATACCCAGTACGGCGCCCTGAAGATCAAGGACGCCATCGTCGATCGCTTCACCAAGCGCGGTCACGTGCGCCCGGATGTGGACAAGAAGTCTCCGGACATTCGCATCATGGCGCACCTTGGCAAAGGCAAGGCCAATATCACGCTGGACTTGTCAGGCCCGGCGCTGCACCAGCGCTTCTATCGCCAGGGCACCGGCGAGGCGCCCCTCAAAGAGAACCTGGCGGCGGCCATGATTGCCCGCAGTGGCTGGGCCGGCGAGCCCATGATGGACCCCATGTGCGGCTCCGGTACCCTGCTGATTGAAGCGGCCTTCATCGCTGCCGACATGGCGCCTGCGCTGCGCCGCGAGCGCTTTGGTTTCGATCGCTGGCTGCAACACGATGGTGAACTGTGGCAGAGTCTGATGATGGAAGCCCAGGTGCGTGCCAAGCGCGGCATGCAACGCTGCGAGGTGAAGCTGTTCGGTTGCGATGCGGATACCCGGGTCCTGATGAAGGCCCGTGACAACGCCAAGGCCGCCGGCGTGGCCCATCTCATCACCTTCAAGCAGGCCGATGTCACCAAGCTGGAAAACCCGCTGCCGATGCCGGCTGTGGAAGGGGAGAGCCGTCAGGTCGGCATGCTCATCTCCAACCCGCCCTATGGCGAGCGCCTTGGGGAGTTCCCGGCGTTGCTGGAAGTGCATCAGGCCCTTGGCGATGCCCTGCGCCGCGGCTTCCAGGGGTGGAAGGTCACCATTCTCTCCGCCTCTCCCGAACTCCTGAGCTGCCTGCGCCTGCGTGCCGACAAGCAGTATCGCCTGTTCAACGGCGCCCTCGAGTGCCAGCTGCGCAACTATCAGATCGCCCTCGATGCCGTCGCTTCCCAGAAAGAGGTGGCCCAGGACTTTGCCAACCGTCTGCGCAAGAATCTGAAGACCCTCGAGAAATGGGCGAGCAAGGAGAACCTCGATTGCTACCGCCTCTATGACGCCGACTTGCCGGAATACAACGCCGCCATCGACCGCTATCAGGACTATCTGGTGGTACAGGAGTACGCGGCGCCCAAGGACATTCCCGCCCAGAAGACCCGCCAGCGTCTGCTGGACATGGTGCAGGCCGCCATCAAGGTGACCGGCATGGACGGCGAGAAGGTGATCCTGAAGGTGCGCGAGCGCCAGGAAGGCAAACAGCAGTACCAGAAGCTTTCCGAAGAGCAGCACCGGATGGAGGTGCAGGAGTACGGTGCACGCCTCTGGGTCAACCTCTACGACTATCTGGACACCGGCCTCTTCCTCGACCACCGTCAGACCCGCCGCATGTTGGGCCAGATGGCTCGGGGCAAGCGCTTCCTGAACCTTTTTGCCTACACCGGCAGTGCCACCGTGCACGCGGGGCTCGGCGGCGCCCGCGAAACCACCACGGTAGACATGTCGCGCACCTACCTCAACTGGGCCCAGGACAACATGCGCCTCAACTCGCTGGTGGGCCGTGAGCACAAGTTCGTGCAGGCGGACTGCCTGAAGTGGTTGTCGGAAGCCGACGAGCAGTACGACCTCATCTTCATCGATCCGCCCACCTTCTCCAACTCCAAGCGGATGGACGAGAGCTTCGACGTGCAGCGGGATCACCTGCTGTTGATGCAGCACCTCAAGCGCCTGCTCGCGGCGGACGGCACCCTGGTCTTCTCCAACAACAAGCGCCACTTCAAGATGGACTTGGCCGGCCTTGGCGCCATCGGTCTCAAGGCGCAGAACATCACGAACAAGACCCGGCCCAAGGATTTCGAGCGCAACCAGCATATCCACAACTGCTGGATCATCACTCACGCCGAGGCACAAGGCTGATGCTGACCCTGTTTCACACCGACGGCTGCCACCTGTGCGAACAGGCGTGGGCGCTGGTGGAACAGGCCGGGGTGGCCGCGCAGACCCGCCGCTGCGACATCCTGGAGGAGGAGGCCTGGCTCGAGGCTTACCGGGTGCGCATCCCGGTGCTGCAAGACAGTGCCGGCCGGGAGCTGGGCTGGCCCTTCACCCTGGGGGAGCTGCAAGGCTGGCTGGCACAGGGGTGAGCAGGATTTGACGACAAAACGGGGGCAGACTCACGCTGCCGCCCGTTTTTTCATAAGCAACAAGGAACAAACATGGCTCTTTTGACATTGCACGGCGCGTCCCTGTCGTTCAGTGATTTTCCGCTGCTCGACCATGCCGAGCTCACCATAGAGCGGGGCGAGCGCCTCTGTCTGGTGGGTCGCAACGGGGCGGGCAAGTCCACCCTGATGAAGGTGATTGCCAGCGAACTGCCGCTGGACGACGGCCGTCTGGTGTTGCAACAAGATTTGAAAGTGACCCGCCTCGAGCAGGATCCGCCCGCCTCGAGCGAGATCACCGTGTTCGATTACGCCGCAGAAGGGCTGGCCGGGGTAGGGGAGCTGCTCAAGCAGTACCACCATGTCTCCCACGCCCTGGCGCACGACCCTTCCGATGCCAACATTCGCACCATGAGCCAGTTGCAGGAGCAGCTCGACTATCAGAACGGCTGGCAGTACGAGACCCGCATCAATCAGGTGCTGACCCTGCTTGATCTCGACCCTGATGTGACGCTCGACAGTCTGTCTGGCGGCTGGCTGCGCAAGGTGGCTCTGGCCCGCGCCCTGGCGTGTGATCCGGATCTGTTGCTGCTGGACGAGCCGACCAACCACCTGGACATCAATGCCATCAACTGGCTGGAAGAGTTCCTCAAGGACTTTCGCGGCGCCATCGTCTTCATCTCCCACGACCGGGAGTTCATCCACAAGCTGGCGACCCGGATCATCGATCTCGATCGCGGCGTGATCACCTCCTGGCCCGGCAACTACGACGAATATCTGCAAGGCAAGGAGGAGTGGCTGCGGGTCGAGGAGCTGAAAAACGCCGAGTTCGACCGCAAGCTGGCCCAGGAAGAGGTATGGGTGCGCCAGGGGATCAAGGCGCGTCGTACCCGCAACGAGGGACGGGTGCGGGCCCTCAAGGCGATGCGCATGGAGCGCACCCAGCGCCGGGAACTGCAGGGCAAGGCCAAGCTGCAACTGGACGAGGCGGGCCGCTCCGGCAAGCTGGTGTTCGAGACCGAGGGGCTGGGGCTGGACTTTGGTGATCGCACCCTGTTCCAGGGACTGGATCTGCAGGTGCTGCGCGGGGACAAGATTGCTCTGGTGGGCCCCAACGGCTGCGGCAAGTCGACCCTGATCAAGCTGCTGATGGGCCAGCTCGAGGCGAGCCGTGGCTCGGTGCGCCAGGGGACCAACCTGGAAGTGGCCTACTTCGATCAATACCGTGAGCAGCTCGATCCCGAGAAGACGGTGGTGGACAACGTGGGGGAGGGCAAGCAGGAGGTGATGGTTCGCGGCCGCTCCCGCCACATCCTCGGCTATCTGCAGGACTTCCTGTTCGAGCCCAAGCGGGCGCGCACCCCGGTCAAGGCCTTGTCAGGGGGCGAGAAAAACCGTCTACTGTTGGCCAAACTCTTCCTCAAACCCAGTAACTTGTTGATTCTGGATGAACCAACCAACGACCTGGATGTCGAAACGCTGGAATTGCTGGAAGAGCTGCTCACCGATTACCCGGGCACCCTGCTGCTGGTCAGCCATGATCGCCGTTTCATCGACAATACCGTGACCGGCTGCTGGCTGTTTGAAGGGGATGGTCGGATCAGCGATTATGTCGGGGGCTACGCCGACATGATGGCCACACGAGCCCTGCAGGCCGCCCAACAGTCGGCCAAGTTGGCCCCGGTCAAGGTGGCAGAGCCTGTCGCGTCGGCAGCGGAGCCTGCGAAAAAAACACGAAAACTCTCTTACAAGTTGCAACTGGAGCTGGATAATCTGCCAGCCCGGCTGGAACAGTTGGAAATGGAACTCGATGCCCTGCAGGCCGAGATTAACCACCCCGGTTTCTTCTCCCTGCCAGCAGAGCAGACCCAGCCCAAACTGGATGCATTGAATGCGGCAGAGGCCGCATTGGAACACGCCTTCTCCCGTTGGGAGGAGTTGGAAGCGTTGAAACATCAAGACTAAGGAAGTAGATGAAAAAGCAATTATCCATGCTGGCCATCCTGGTCGGCGCCAGCCTCAACGCGCAGGCGGCACAAAGCTCCTTTTTCACCATCGTCGATGACGAAGTCAAAGGCTATGCCAGCGGGATCAGCGGCGATGCCAACGGCCTCATCGGGCTCAACACCAAGAACAACATGGCGGAATACTTCTCCACCGTGCGGTTTGCCGACTTCCTGGTCGATCGTTTCCGTTTCGAGCAGGGCTGCATGCTCTCCAACTCGGTCTGCAACTCCTTCTGGAGCGACAACTCGGGCTTTGCCTACCAGTGGCGTCGCGACTTCCTGGACAAGGTGGATCAACGCAGCAACCTGGGCTACGTGACCAGCTCCGAGGTCGATGGCCTGGTGACGGCCCTCGGGGATGTTCCGGAGGATCGGGTCGGTTACAAGATGAATGGCAAGCTGCGCACCGCCTTTGCCGTGGTCAATGACGGCAACCCGGTCGAGCTCAAGGATGCGGCCAGCACCCACGGCCTGAGCGTCCCCACCTCCATCAAGAAGCTGGACAACGGTCAGTATCTGGTGACCGGTACCGCGGCCAGCGACAAGTATCGCCACAAGGTGGGCGGTGACTTCTACAAGTGGTGTTTCGAGACGGGCAATGACAGCCAGTACGGTGACTTCCGCTACTGCCCCGGGGTCGATACCCAGGCGAGCTTCTGGCTGCTCAACAGCTCGGGCGGGTTCAACAAGCTGATGCAGGCCGGCACCTATGGCCATCAGCGTGACGAGGTGTTGCAAACCGCCTCTGCACTGGGCGTGGCCAAGTACAACGGCACCCTCTACGGCGTGGGCTACAGCTCCACCGGGGAGGTGGGCACTGGTGATCTGGATGGCCGCAACCTCGCCAGCTACTGGACCCTGGATACGGCTGCCGGCACCGTGGGCACCACCAAGATCATCCCGCTGCCGGATGGCGAGCCTGGCAAGGACGATGCCAAGCTGCAACACAGCTGGGCCGTGGCCGTCAACGACAACGGCTACGTGATCGGCAACCAGCGCTATCGCATCAACAAGGGCCAGAACCGCCCGGTGGAGATGTTCCTGTTCAACCTGAGCAAGCCGGGTACGGCGGCCAGCCTTCCTCTCCAGGACAAGCCGGTCTCGGGGGCAGGCTCGGAAGCGGCCGCCATCAACGAGCACAACATGGTGGTTGGCTGGCGCGACTCCCGCCATCAGACCCAACCGGTGGTCAATGGCACCAACCGCATGCAGGAAGCCTTCCTGCTGAACGCGGCCGCCCCAGCCAACAGCTGGTATCTGAACGATCTCATCTGTGGCAAGGATGACGCCGGCAACAAGCAGTGTGCCCAGAACGGCAAGTACTATCACATCGCTTACGCCAGCGGCATCAGCAGCGACGGCACCATTGCCGCGACGGCTTATCGCTATGACAGCGAGAGCGACCTCAACAAACGCGCCAACGCCACCGTGGTCGCCGTCAAACTGACGCCGGCCGTGGCGGATTATCAGGGCAATGCCCCGGCCAGCTATGTGGTCAGCAATGCGCCGGTCAACAACCAGACCGGTCAGGATGGCGGCGAGGGTGGTGGCGGCAGCCTGTTCTGGTTGACTCTGCTGGCGCTGCCCTTTGCCTGGCTGCGTCGCTATCAGCGATAAATAAGTGTCATCAAAAATTAATGCAGTTCAGTATCTTGTGTCACAACCCCTGAATAGCATGGAATTTTTTGTTTGACCCTGCCTCCCCCCTGGGGTAAAGATGAAGGCGACCGGTGAAAAACTGGTCGCTTTTTTTGTTCCACGAAGAGGGTCGTAGATGATGAAGAGACAGAAACGGGACCGTCTGGAGAGAGCTCGCGCTCGTGGTTATCAGGCTGGCGTAGTCGGCAAACAGAAAGAAGCGTGTCCGTACCAGTGCCTGGATGCCAGGGGCCATTGGCTTGGTGGTTGGCGCGATGCCATGGAAGGGCGAGGCTCAGGCCTCTTCATGAAGTAACCGATACTTCATCACTCATTACAAAAGGAAAGGGGCCATCGTGGCCCCTTTACGTTGTCTCTGCTCACCCAGGAGCAGGATCAGAATGCGGTGGTGTCTTTGAACAGGCCCACTTTCAGATCGGTGGCGCTGTAGATGGGGCGACCATCCACTTCCACGACGCCATCGGCAATGCCCATGACCAGTTTGCGGTTGATGACGCGCTTGAAGGTGATTTTGTAGGTGACCTTCTTGGCCGTCGGCAGGATCTGGCCGGTGAACTTGACTTCACCGACACCCAGCGCACGTCCCTTGCCAGGACCCCCTTTCCAGCCCAGGAAGAAGCCGACCAGTTGCCACATGGCATCCAGGCCCAGGCAGCCGGGCATGACGGGATCGCCGGGGAAGTGGCAGTCGAAGAACCAGAGATCCGGCGTGATATCGAGTTCAGCCAGGATTTCACCCTTGCCGTGCTCGCCGCCATGGTCGTTGATCTTGACGATGCGATCCATCATCAGCATGTTGGGGGCGGGCAGCTGGCTGTTACCTTCACCAAATAATTCGCCACGGCTGCAGGCAAGCAGCTCTTCACGGGTAAAGGACTCTTTGCCTTGTTCGCACAGGGAGAGGCGGGGATCAGTGGTGTCGTTATCTAGGGTCACGCTGTTTATCCTTCATATGGGTCAAAGCCGGGCCAATTTAGCTTACAGATGTTCGCTAAACAACTCCGATCACTTCATTTAACGGCCAAGCAGCCGGTCCAGCAGGCTGCGCAGCAGGCCGCCACTCTTGGTGGCCGTGCCATTGAGTTCGTCCAGTCTCTCCTGGATGCGACCAAACAGGGTATCCGGCATGTCCGGTTCGCCAGCAACGCAGCCGGTGAGCAGCTCGATAGCCTCTTCCACGTGATCCACCGGGTGGATGTGGAACTGGCCGGCCTCTACTGCCGCGATCACTTCGTCAGAGAGGTTGAGCTGCTGGGCGTTTGTGCCTGGCAGCAGAATGCCTTGCTTGCCGGTGAGGCCGTGGATCTTGCACACCCGGAAGAAGCCCTCAATCTTCTCGTTCACGCCGCCAACGGCCTGCACATTGCCGAACTGGTCGACCGCACCGGTCACGGCGAAGTGCTGGTAGATGGGCTGGCGGGCGAGGGCGGAGAGCAGGGCACACAGGCCGGTCAGGGAGGCGCTGTCACCATCTATCTCGTGGTATGACTGCTCGAACACCAGGTTGGCCGAGAGCGGCGAGGGGTTCTCTGCGCCGAACTTGTTGGAGAGGTAGCCGTGGATGATCATCATGGCTTTGGCGTGAATGTGCCCGGCGAGCTCCGCCTTGCGCTCGATGTCAGCCACATCGCCATCCCCGAGGTGGACGGTCGCAGTGAGACGTACCGGCTCCCCGAAGTCATAGGGATGGCCGGCCACCTGGATGACGGAAAGGCCGTTGATCTGGCCAACCTCTTCACCGTCGGTCTGCAGCAGGATCTGGCCGTCGATGACACCCTGATCCGATTGCTCCACCAGATAGTTGAGGCGGTAATCCTGCTCTTCCAGAGCGAGCAGGATATGTTCGTCAGTGACGCAGGTCGCTTCCAGCTCGCGGGCCAGACTGTCGGCCATGCGCATGATGGCGCCGAGCTGTACCTCGGAGAGGGATAGCCACTCCTGGTGGTCACACAGGCGGCTGGCATGGCGACAGAGGGCGAGGAGGGCACTTGGGGTGAAATCCAGCAGCGCCCAGCGCGCTCGCAGCCAGGCGAGATATTGCAGGAAGGCGGGGAGATCTTCCTCGATGTTCACTTCGGAGACCAGATCGGCACGCAGGAAGATGCGCTCCGCCATGTCCCTGTCCAACATCTGGAATTCCGCCACGTCCAGCCTGTCACCGACCAGGATCAACTTGAACCGGATGGGGGTCGCCTCCGGGGTGAAGAACGGCGTCAGCGTCTTGCCTTCCTGATAGGCATTCCAGTCCAGCTCGCCTTTTTGCATGGCATTCTTGAGCTTGAACCAGAGATGAGGCTGATCCAGCAGCTCATCAAGCTGAAGTACCAGGTAACCACCGTTGGCTTCCCGCAGCAGACCAGGTTCCAAAAGATGCTGGTTGGCGTAAACGGAGCCTTGTTCCGTCTGATAGTTGATGGAACCGAACAAGGTATCCCAGTTCAGGTCACGGCCGTAGACGACAGGGGCTTGCTGATCCTCATGATGGATCAGCAGGTTGATGAGTACCGGGTGCTGGAACTCGAGGCCCTGGGCGACATGGGCGGCCAGATCGGAGAGGAAATCCACGATCTTGGGGTCGTTGTTCTGTTTGCGGATGATCCGGGTGACCAGCCGCTCGGCGTCGAGATGGTGGCTCATCAGCTTGAGCAGCTCACCGACCATTTCGCAGAACTCGAAACCCGAGCCCGGTTGCAGGCGCAGCCAGATGGGCTTGAAAGGGTTGTTGAGATTCTCGGTATAACAGAGATCGAACAGGTCGCCATCCTTGCCATTCGAAGAGGCGATCAGGGTCTGGCAGACATTCTCGTAATCTGCACCGGGGAAACCGTTGAGGATCATGACCGGGCAGTCACCATCAAAACTGGCCAGCCGTTTGATACCCGAAATCGCTCTGGGTTGCAGGGCGGCAAACGGAATGGGGTCGAGTTCGCCAAGTGTGGGGAACTGCTCAATCGAGAAAGCGGGTTTTAATTGTTCTGATGTTAATTCAGCCACTTAAGACATCCGGTCGGGGATAGGATCAATTGCCACCATTATACACAGTTCGGTTGAGGGTGACAGAATACCAAGATATTCCATTTAACATAATATACATTATGCGCAGTGTCGTATTTTATGAGTCCCAGGGCATGATCAATCAAGGATTGCCTTTAGGTCCCGTGTCTTGGTTATGAGTGCAGTTTTATTGTTCACCATTGGTTATCAGTCATATGTACGGTTCTGGTCGAGCAAGTGGTCCAGCGGCTTGCGGCTGGCACTCTCGTGACGTTCCCGGTTGCCGGTGTGCAGGTACTTGGAGGTGGTGTCGATGCTGTCATGTCCCGCATCGGCTTGTACGTGGGATAAAGGTCGGCCGTGCAGATTGATGTCATGGGTGATACCGGTGTGGCGAATGGAGTGCGGCGTCAGGGTTCGCATTTCAGCGGCATCCTGATCAAAACCGTCTTCTTCGGCAAGGCTTGCGGCCTGTTCAAATACCGCCATTACCAGGTCTCGTAGCTGGCGGATACCCAGATTGGCATAGAGTTCGCCTTGTTCGCGGCCATGGGCCGCCGCCTTGTGGCGTACGAACAGCGGGGCCTGCTCCCCGGGGGCCGGCAGTGGCGAAAGGCCAAGAAAGGTACGATAGCGAGCCAGGGCTTCGAGCAGAGCCTGAGAAACGGCCACGGTGCGCCGTTTACCGCCTTTGCTGCGGGGAATGTCATAACCCCAGACGCCCGTTTTGGCGTCACGTCGAAACTGGCCCATGACGGGGCTGAAACCCGGCCTGGCCGCCACCTCGGAAATCCGCAGATAGCAGGCATACATCAAACAGATGAGAAAGCGGCTGCGCTCATGTTGGGCCGGGCATTCGGCAGCGAGCTGTTCGGCGGCTTGCATCACATAAGACCATTGCAGCTCAGTGAAGGATTGCGCGTCTTCACCAGCCTCCTGGGGGCCCGCACGTTTAACCCGCTGCAGCAGGAGAGCCGGATTGCGATCCATGTACTCCTCCTGAATGAGAAACTGGAAGAAGGCGGACAAAATGGCGAGTTTTGTCTTCATCGCCTGCTCACTCAGTCGATACGGCAGCTCCCGGCCCAGTTCCCGCTTGCCCAGAAACGGACGCCACAGGGGGTTTGGCAACCGTTCCCCCCACTCCTTGTCGAGCACGAACTGGGCGACGTTGCGATAGGCAATCAGTCCGGACGGTGGCGCCTGGCAATAGTCGAGATAGCGCATCATGATGCGCCTGGTGAGATCCCTGGGGCTGATGGCCACCTCGCAAAAACACCAGTGCAAAAAAGTGGTCAGCTCACTGCGATAGGTCTTGTAGTTGTTTTCGCTGTGGCGCTGCTCCAGCAGCCAGTCGACGGCCAGCTCATACACGATCCCCGCGTCGGGGACCTTGCCAAGACTCAGGGTGGCGAGGTACTGGTTGACCTGGGGATTGCCCGCCTCAAGGTGGTCCACGCTATCGAACAGTGGCATGGCGGGTGGAAGTGCTGGATGAGTCATGATGGTGTGTGATGTCGGTTGAATGTTTTGAACGGGGCCGCACCCCCCTGATGCCGATAAATGGGGTTATCGGCATCAGGGGTTGCAGTGCGCCTTGGGGGCAACGACCTGAGGCATCTTGCTGTGATACCCCATGATGACGAGCAATCGGCATATTCAATAAATATGCGGTGTGGTTGGAAAATTCTCGGGGAAAAGAGTCGTGACAATGACTTAAGTTGCACTTTTCATGAATGAGATAGCGGGTTCTGCCTCACATCCCCTTCCCCGCCCTTTCGTCTCAAGCCACGCTCTTCAGGGGTTTCCCCTTTGGCAGTTCAGTATCCAGCTTGTCTTCTTTGGGGGAATTCCCCTGCCCTTTTCCACCGCGCAATACCTGCTGCAACTGATCCCGCTGCTCGGCCAGATAAAAGGCCAGACTCTCCTGCTGCTCCGGTGCAAGCGCGACCGGCGCACCCGCCAGCAGTGTCATCAGCTCATCGGCGGTGTCCAGCAGTTTGTCATAGGCATCCGCCTCTTTCTTGCTGGCAAAGGTCATCTTCTCCACTCCCCCACGTACCACAACATACTTGATCTCAACGGCCATCGCGGCGCCCTCCTGATGATAGTGATTGCAAGTATATGTACATATATACAGTATTGCAAATACCCTCAGCATGTCGGCATGCATCGCCAGCTCCTGCTTGGCTGGCGGCGGCCAGTTCACAGCGGAAAACACGTCTTTTCAAAGGGGGGTGTGCAGCTCGGCAAGACAGGGCAGGCGTTTTAAGGTAAATTTCATCAATTCCTTCAACAGGTTGAATCGTATGTCGGATCCGCACTCGGTGATTGTCTGTCCGGCCTGTGACTTGCTGATCGAACGCAAGTTGCTGCCGCTGCGCCGTCACGCCCATTGCCCCCGCTGTCATCAGCATCTGTATGGGCGCTATGCCTTTCGCCCTTCCCAGTTGATGGCGCTGACCATCACCGGATTCCTGTTGCTGCCTTCCGCGTTTTTTGAGCCTTTGATCTATCTTCGTCTGGCGGGCGTGAACTCGGACGCCAACCTGATCAAGGGAATTATGATGCTGTATGCCGAGAGCGAGCTCTGGGTGGCAACACTGGTGCTCTGGTGCGCCGTGCTGGCGCCGACAGGGCTGCTGCTCGGGATCTTTGCCCTCGCCTCCGGCCTGGCCAAGCGCTGGCATCTGCTGGCGTGGACCCTCAAAGCGGTCGAGGTATTTCGCCACTGGGCCATGCTGGAGGTGTACATCGTCAGCCTGCTGGTCGCCCTGTTCAAGCTCATCGACATCGCCGACGTGCGCCTGGGAGGCGGTCTGCTGAGCCTGGGTTGTCTGATGCTGCTCAACATGACACTGCTGATCCTCTTTGATCCTGCCCCTTACTGGGAACGGATTCCGCTGCAACACGCCTCCCGGGAGCCGGACCATGTCCCCGATCAGCGCCCGTGAACTGGGGCTTTGCCGCTGCCATACCTGCGGGTTGCTGGTGCGCCATCAACACGGCATGAGCTGCCCTCGTTGTCACACCCCCTTGCAGATGCGCATCCCCCATTCCCTCGCCTGGTCATGGGGCCTGCTGGCGCTGGCCACCTTCATGTTGTTGCCTGCAAACCTGCTGCCCATCACCCACTTCTACAACAAGGGATTATTGCAGTCCGATACCATTTTCAGCGGTATCATGGCGCTCTATCGCAGCAAGATGTCCGGCATCGCCACCATAGTACTGACGGCTAGCATCATCGTGCCCATCGGCAAGATCCTGGGTCTTGGCTGGATCTGCTGGCAGTTGCAGCGCAGCAAGCCGGTGCGCCGCAAACGCCAGCTCGTCATGTACCGCATCATCGATTTCATCGGACGCTGGTCCATGCTGGACCTGTTCGTCATCTCGCTGATGGTGGCCCTGGTGGATCGCGGCGTGCTGCTCAACGTGCGTGCCGGCCCCGGGGCGACGGCGTTCGCCGGCGTGGTCGTGCTTACCATGATGTCGGCCAGGATGCTCGATACCCGCCTGTTGTGGGACAAGGCGGCCCGTTAATGTTTTTTGTGTCAAACGTGCTGTGCATCACAGCCAATGTAAGGAGTCGGTATGGTCGGGGCTGAGCCCGTCATTGAGAAGCACCGCTGGTTATCCCCGGTCTGGTTGCTGCCCTTCATCGCCCTCTTGCTGGCGGGAGGCTTTCTCTACCAGCAGTGGACGAGCAGTGGTCAACTCATTCGCATCAACTTTGCCCAGGGCAACGGTATCTTGCCGGGCAAGACCCAGCTGCGCTATCAGGGGGTCGCCATCGGCGTGGTCCAGGAGCTGGAACTGGCACAGGATGGTCGCAAGATTGCGGTGCTAGCCAAGGTGGACAGCCGTGCCCGCTCCCTCATACGCAAGGGCTCCGACTTCTGGCTGGTGAGTCCCAAGGCGTCACTGACCGAGATCTCCGGCCTGGACACCCTGGTGTCCGGCAACTACATCAACCTGCAACCCGGACGGGAGAACAACCCGCTGGAGGATGAGTTCGATGCCCTGGATGGCCCTCCCCCCGGTTATCAGGCCCAGGGGCGAACCCTGCACCTGACAGCCGATTCTCTGGGATCGGTGGGCATCGGCGCCAAGATCTATTTCCGCGGGCTGGAGGTGGGCAGTGTCATCAATACCCGTCTTGGGGAAGAGAACCAGAACGTGATCCTGGATCTGGTGATCGAGCCGCGTTTCGAGCACCTCGTCAAGGCGGATACCCGATTCTGGAACATCAGCGGCATCAAAGGCTCCTTCAGCCTGGCTGGCGTCAGCGTGGAAGCGGGCAGTCTCACCTCCATTCTGAGCGGCGGCATTGCGTTTGACTCCCCCAAGGATTCTCCCGTGGCGCAAAAAGGGGTCAACTTCATCCTCTACAAGGGGCTTGCCGAGGCCGCCCGGGGTGAGCGCATCACCATCCAGGCGGGGACTCTGCCCATCAAGGAAGGGATGCCCATCCTCTATGAGGGCATCGAGATTGGACGAGTCGACCCTATTCGCCTCACCGAACAGGGACGGAGCGTGACGGCCCTCATCAACCCCGAACAGGCGTTCCGGGTGACCGGCAAGAGTCGTCTGGTGTGGGAGACGGTCTCTCTCTCCCCTGCCGGGATCAAGCATGCGGATCGCCTGCTGGCCGGGCCCGCCATTCGTCTGGACTATGAACCCGGTAAACGGGTAAACACCATGACCCTGGAGAGCCAGGCACAGCGCGGCGGCATCAAGCTGACCCTGCAGGCAGAGGATCTCGCCGGTTTGAGCGAAGGGGCTCCGCTCTGGTTCAAGGGGTTGCAGATAGGTCAGCTCGGGGCACTGACCCTGGATGCCGGCGGCAATGCCAGTGTCGAGTTGCTGGTGAACGAGCGTTATCGCCATCTGCTGCAACGGGCTCGCTTCTATCGCGCCGCCCCCTTGCAGGTGGAGGCGGATCTCAGCGGTATCAAGGTGGAGACCAGCCCGGCCAGTGCCTGGTTGGCGGGGGGCATCAAGTTGGTACAGGCTGCGAAGGGTGACAGGATTGACCGCCTCTACCCCAGCCAGGAGCTGGCCCTGCTTGGGAGCCGCCATGCCAAAGCGGTCAGCTGGACGCTGCGTGCCGCTCAGGCTGATGGGATCGGTGTGGGCTCCCCCGTCTTCTACCTGGGACTGGAAGCGGGCAAGGTCAAGGCGCTGGATGCCGATGATCGCGGGGTGGCCATCACCCTGGAGATCGATGCCATCTATTCCCCTTTGCTCAAGCAGCAACCCCAGTTCTGGAAGAAGGCCGCCATCGACGGCAAGATCCGGCTCGACGGCGTGCAGGTCAAGATGGGGAACCTCGCCACCCTGCTACGTGGTGCCATCGAATTCGACAAGCTGGGGACAGGTCGCAGCAGTCATCAGCTCTTTGACAGCAAGGAGCAGGCAAGCTCCCAGGTGCGCACCCTCACCCTCACTGCGGATCACAACCCGGGTCTCGGGGTCGGCAGCCCCATCCGCTATCGCGGAGTGGACATCGGCAAGGTGGAGCAGGTGGAACTGGACCCGACCCTGGGCCAGGTAAGCTTCAAGGCCGAGCTGAATGAGCAATATGCCGCGCGCTTCCTGCAATCCGGGGCGCGCTATGCCCTGGTGCAGGCCAAGGTCGGGCTGGGAGGCGTTGCCCACCTCGATACCCTGATCAAGGGGGCCTTTGTGGAGGCGACACCGGGCCGAGGGGCTGGCAAGGAGACCTTCCCCTTGAGCCAGAGTGGCCCCGCCGGTCTTGCCCTGACCCTCAAGAGCCCCTCCGTCGATGGCATCAGCGTGGGCAGCCCCCTGCTGTTTCGCAAGATGGTGGTGGGCAGCGTCACCGGCGTGACCCTGGCCCGGGATGGCAGCGAGGTACTGATCGATGTGAATGTGGATGGACAGTACGCCCATCTGATACGCGCCAACAGCCGCTTCTGGAATGTCTCCGGGGTCAAGGCCGATATCGGGCTGACCGGTGGCACCATCGAGGTCGAAACGGTGCAAAGCCTGCTGGCGGGCGGGATTGCCTTCAATACGCCGGAGCGGGAGATGGGCGCGACCGTCAAGGCGGGCCATCGTTATCCGCTTCATGCCAAGGCGGAAAAAGAGTGGCTGGAGTGGAGTCCCCGCATCTTGCCCTGAGTTATTCCCCTGCTCGTCAAAAACCGGCCTTGTGCCGGTTTTTTTATGGCCTCATGGACTCTCCCATCAAGAAGGGCGGCGCACTGTGGTAAGATGTCGCCCCTCATTTTGGGTCAGCGAGATTGCGCCGTGCACGACAACACCTACCTCCCCGATCACTTCCTGCGTCACATTGCGGAGTTCATGCCATCCCATCTCTCCATGGAGGCATTCGTGGCGAGTTGCCGGCAGCCGCTGCGGCGCAGCATCCGGGTCAACACCCTCAAGGTCACGGTATCCGAGTTTGTCGCCCGCATGGCGCCGCTTGGCTGGCAGCTGGATCCCGTTCCCTGGTGTGAAACCGGCTTCTGGCTCATCCGCAGTGATGAGAGCGTTCCCCTTGGCAACACGGCCGAGCATCTGTGCGGCCTCTTCTATATCCAGGAAGCGAGCTCCATGTTGCCGGTGACGGCGCTCTTTGCCAGTGAGCAAACCAGAGGGGATGGCATGTTGCTGGACGCGGCCGCCGCCCCTGGCTCCAAGACTACCCAGATCGCGGCGCTGATGGAGAACCGCGGCATGCTGATCGCCAACGAGTTTTCCAGCAGCAGGTTGAAAGTGCTGAGCGCCAATATCCAGCGCTGCGGTGTGACCAACGTCGGCATGACCCATTTCGATGCCAAGGTCTTTGGCCAATGGCTGCCGGAAACCTTCGACGCCATCCTGCTCGACGCCCCCTGCTCCGGGGAGGGGACAGTGCGAAAAGATGAAGACGCACTGCGCAACTGGAGCCTGGAGAGCATCGAGGAGATCGCCGCGGTGCAGCGTGGCCTGCTGGAGAGCGCTTTTCACGCCCTCAAACCCGGCGGCGTACTGGTCTACTCCACCTGCACCCTGAGCCTGCAAGAGAACCAGGACGTCTGCCAGTCACTGCAAGAGAAGTTCGGCGATGCCTTCAGCTTTGACTCGTTGGCCGATCTCTTTCCGGGGGCGGAGAAAGCCTGTACGCCGGAGGGATACCTGCATGTGTGGCCCCAGATCTTCGACAGTGAAGGCTTTTTCGTCGCCCGGTTGCACAAGCATCACTCCGTGCCCAACACCATGTTCAAACCGGGCAAGCTCGGCAAGTTCCCCTTCTCGCCGCTGCCAGAGAAAGAGGTCGGCCCCATGCTGCGGGAGATTGAAGGGAATTTTGGCATTGTGCCCCATGGCCAACTGTTTAGCCGCAATGACGAGATTTGGCTCTTCCCTCACGCCTTCGAGCAGGTACAGGGGAAGCTGCGTTTCGATCGCATCGGCATCAAGCTGGCTGAAACCTTCAAGAAGGGATATCGATTGACCCATGAATGGGCTCTGGCTTACGGCCATGAGGCGAGCAAGGGATGCGTCGAGCTGGATGCCGCCAATGCCCGTGAATTCATGATGGGACGAGATCTCTGGCCAGAGCAGGATGCCGGGACTGGGGAAGTGATCGTTCGTTACCAGGGGCACCCGCTAGGCATGGGGAAATGGGTGGGGAGTCGCATCAAGAATGCCCTGCCCCGGGAGCTGGTACGGGACAACAACCTGTTCAATGCGTGAGAGTGGGGTCGCTCGAGCAAAAACAGCGCCTGTTCGAGTCTGAAAAACCCCCACTCTGGTTGAACTTTTATCCGGTTCTTGAAATGCCTAGAGCCTTGTCTAAGCTTAAGGCTATCCGCATACCAGTTAGCGCACGGCTCTGCAAGGAGCCAATTCCCCTATGCCAGGTACAAGGAATTCGTACCTGGCTTTTTTTGTCTTCCTTTTTCAACCATGCCGGCACGATACCATCGTCTATTCGAGCATGTCTGCCGACTCGGGAATATCGCTCTGCTGCGCGTTGGTCGTTTGTTGCAGTTCGTGCTGATAGAGCAGATCGATCGCCTGCTCGATGATGGAGGCCTGACTGTCTTCCAATTGTTGCCCCAGCATGGCCAACCGCTCTGCATGACGATTGCTTATCCAGCATTGCAACCGGCAGTGGGTTTCCTGCTTGCGCTTCACGTGCTGGCGCTGCCGTTCGGCGTTCTCTTGAGCGGCGCTTTTCTTCAATTCCTGGCTGCCATCACCCTCTGACATATTATTGTCGCGAATGTTATCTCTCATTTTTCGTTGGCATCTTCTACGAAAGTAAATCGGATTACGACTCCCCCACCGTCATGATGTCTGTGGAGGACGGATTGAATATACCATCAGATCAACAGGATATCATTTAACATAAAAAAAGCATAAGCGCGGTTTGGGTGCCAGCCAGACTACTCGCCCCTATCGTCATCAACCCCACTGCCAGCGCGGTCCCTGTGCTGGCGCAGTACTTTTTTAGGGCGTCGTACCAAGCGGCTTTCACACCTGGAGTCTTTGCTCTGACCGCTTGCAGCGAAATCATGACTTCTAAAGGGTCTAGTCCTGCCCCTTCAGCAAGAAAAATTGCTGTTTCATCAGTGAATTGTGCTCGACCTTTATTTATGCCAGCGATGTAAGCACTGCTAAAACCGAGGTCTTGGCACACTTGTGCATAACTGGTGTAGTTTTTGGCCCTCATGTAGGCCTCCATCAGCGTTTTCGAGTCCATTTATCTACCCTCATTTTTATTCAAATCGATCTTATCACAGCATCTTACGCTCTCATTCCGCACGTTGTAATAAGTTAGCGCCTCACATATAAGTCATTCGAACTTACTACTTAGTGAGCGTGTGACATGGAACGCCAGACCCTACAGCAAGAACCCCCTGTTTACCACGTCTGCCAGCAATGCGGCGGCGATGGCTGCGAGGCATGTTCTGACCTCTGCATTCTGGAAGGTGAAATCGATACCTTTCCCGATGAGTGCGTTTACTGTGGCGCCGTTGGTTATCATGCCGACGGTTGTCATTTCGTTGATTCCGACATCTTCCGCATCTCACATATTGGTGACCGTCATGCGTGAATTGGTCGCTGCCTTCATTCTTTGTCTCTTTGCAATTGCAGTTGCAGGTCTCATTGCTGAGCAAGTTGTTCTGTGGACGTTTGATGACTCCACCATCATGCTCTTGCGTGAAAAGGGGTTCTTAAAATGATTCGTTTCCCCTCCTACTCCGCTCAAAAGGACCTCAACAATGGACGTACTGTCATCAATGGACGATCTGCCGTCGATGCTCTCTTACATCCTTCTCTGGGTCTTCGTCATTCCAGGGATCTTTCTCACCTTGGTTTGTCTGCTCATGAAAGTTACCTCTACCAATTACGCTCTTCTGAACCGTATCTGGCGATGCTCCGGCAGCAGTGGGCGGAAGACCAAGCAGCCGCCCTCCCCTTAGACCTCAAGGCCCACTACGCCGACAAAGAGACCCATCATATTCAGGTAGGCTCGTTCGCCTACCTCGATGACACCGCCTTACTCAAGTATGGCGACATCAATGCCCCCGAGCACTGCCAGTACCGTCATGACATGACCGTGCGCAATCACTACCTCCTGCCCTGGTTCCGTTCTGCCTACAGTCAAGCCCTTGAGTACGCCGATTTGCTCACCGCGAACCAGCGTATCAAAGAGCTTTACGACCTCATGAACGTGTCCGGCGACTGCGGTACCCTCTCCCTCACCTCTGACGATGAAGGGTTTGAGGCATTTGCTGAGCGCTTGGCTAAGCATGTGATGACCATTCGGAGGGATTACTACGATGGCGATGAAGATGAATATCGGGCGTTTAAGGTGGTTCACGCCTTACTCGTTGGGTACGATTTTCGGGATGCTGGATTCGATTACGATTTCGAAAATCCCAATGCTCCTCGCCCGTGTCACTGGCTCAATCGTTGGTGTGACCCTACTTATCTGGTTCGGCTTATTCGTCGCGTTTCTGCTCGCCGACTCTTCGACGCCGCTCGGCTTGCTGGCGTGGTTGGCAAGTTCGCCCAGCCATACGCACCTGACTATCTTGTTTCTCGCCGCGGGCATCGTATCCATAAGAATCGATCCACTCTTTCAGGTCTTGCAGCTGTTTGCCTCGATGATGAACTTGTGGGCTGTCCTCTCACCGACGCCATAGATGCTTCCGTCTCCAATCCCGAGGTTCAACGCGCCGAGCTGATGGCTCGCCTCAAGGGCTTCGAGCAAGTCGCCAAGCAAGAGCGCCATGCCGCCCTCTTCCTCACCTTAACCTGCCCTTCCCGTTTCCATCCGACCAGTGGTGGCAAACCTAACCCCAACTGGTTGGATGCTGGTCGCCCTACCGTCAAAGATGGGCAATCCTATCTCAACGGCGTATGGCGCAACATTGGTCGCCGCTGTGCTGACAAGGGCACCGATGCCAACCCCAAAGAGCCGATTTCTGTTTACGGATTTCGATTCGCTGAGCCTCATGCTGATGGCACCCCCCACTGGCACGCCATCATCTTCGTCCCTTACAAGCAGGCCAATGAGTTCCGCACCATCTGCCGCCGTGAGTGCTTCAAAGACTCCCCTGATGAGCCGGGTGCCCGCAAACATCGCTTTACCTGCAAACCGTTATCTCTCAAGCGCGGCTCTGCTGTTGGCTACTGCTCCAAGTACATCGCCAAGAACGTTGACGGCTTCGCAGTTGGTGAGGATTACGAAACGGGTACGGCTGCCCTTCAAACCGTCCAGCGCGTCCTTGCCTGGAAGGGAGCCAATAACATCCGCCAGTTCCAGCAGATAGGCGGCCCCACTGTCACCTCATGGCGTGAGCTGCGCCGCATGTCTACACAGGATTACGATATGCCCGGATTTGAATCCCTTTCCCAAGCTGATTGGCTGCTTCTTGAAGCCTGCCGGCGCTCTGCTGATGCTGGTGACTGGGCCGAGTTCTGCGTTGCCATGGGCGGTATTTTCTGCCCCCGTGACCAGCAGGCCCTTCGCCCTGCTTACTCCACTCCCCGCGCCTTCACTCGCCTCAATGCTGGCAACGTGGGTCGCCCATACCACCAGAACGCCGAGGATTTCGAACTCCTCATCAGCCCCGAGGGGCGCATCACCCAGTATGGCGACAAGGCCCGCGCCACCATTGATGGCCTTCTGTTCAACCAGATCCACATCGCCACCCGTCTCAAGCGTTACCAGATCAAGAGCCTGGAAGCGTGGGAGGCCCAGAAGAAGAAAATCCTTGAAGCCGTTCGCGATTACTTCATCACGGCCACTGAGACAGGCGAATACCTCCACATGGCTGATGAGTTGTATCAGGAGGGGCGGCAGAAGCTCTTGGAAGACCTTGATAACTCCCAGCTCCTCGCCCTGGACTGGGCCGACTGGCAGGAGTGGGCAGCGCGCAGCGCTGGCGACTCCTGTCCAGTCGCGCCTCCTGTCCCCTTGGACCCGTGTCAATAACTGCCCTAAGCACTCAACCACCAACTACACAACGCAACGAATCGAGGTAAGAAAATGAAAATTATTGCTCAAATCCTGTCTGCCACCGACATCACCACCTCTACCAAAGACCGTGACAACCGCAAAGTCACGACTGGCCAGGTCAAGCTGTTGTGCACCGACCCCAGTCAGATCATCGATGTGGCCATCACCGAAGAGCAGGTGGCCGCCGGGTATCACGCATCGCTCAAGACCCTCGTCGGCAAAGGCCCGACCGAATTCATGGTCGAGTATCGCTCCGGTTCGTTCGGTGATGACAACAACCGTCACCGCTCCTACAACGGGTTCCGCCTCGTGGATCTCCCTGCCAGCGTCCAGGCAAAGGTGTAAGCCGTGGACGTTGATTACTCCCAACTGATAGTGGCCGCTTCTTACATGCTGCTATTCGCTGTTGGGTTCATGGGAGGGAATCAACGCTGATGGACTCAACAATCGCACTGTATATCGCTGGCGGGCTGCTTGTTTGGCTCGTCGGATATGGTTCTGGCACGGTGTTTCGACACACTCGCCAGATTTTTGAAAAGGCCTCTCGCGGGTCTTGATAGTGGTAAACGCTTATCAAATCTTTGATAAGTGAAACAGTAATCAAAAGGAAACTGATTATGAAAATTCGCAACATGGTTCGTAAGTACGCCGCTCCCGTTCTGGTTGTTGGCTCTGCCCTGGTCTCCGGTATCGCATCCGCTGAAATCGATGCTGCTGCCGTGACTGCCGTCAAGACTGCCGTCATCGCTGACGCTGGCACCGCTTCTGCGGCTGGCTTCGCCATCATGGCCGTCGTTCTGTCCCTGTCCATCGGCTTCGGTCTGCTCCAGACCTTCGCCCGTAAGGGTGCACAAGGCTGATCAACCTCGGGGCTTTGCCCCTGTACTGTCGGGGGGCTCTGCCCCCCTTTTTTATGGGGGATATATGCGCCCGTTCATCATACTCTTTACAGCCTTATTGACCTTCAGCGGCGGCGTGGCTGCTTTTTCCATGTCGTCAGTCATCAAGCAGGCTGAAATAATTCGTGTCAATGCCGTTACCGCTGCCACTAATACCGCCATAACGGTCAGCACAACTATTCGTGGCTTTGCTGCCAATGACCCTTATCAAATTAAAACTGTTGATGTTCCTAAAACCAGATTCATGGGGCATGTTAAATCTAATGTGGGTTCCCTTGTTAAGAAAAATGCTTTTTATGCTGGTTGGTTTGCAACTATGGTTGCCGCTGGCTGGGCTATTGATGAGTTAACCAATCAAGTTTTAGCCCCTAGTGGCAATCCATATATTTCACCATCTCACCCACTTCAAAGGTGTGGTAGGGGACGTTACCCTTACAATATTGAAACTGTTATCTTGTCATATAGCTCTTCCGGTAATTACCCCACTTATTCTGATTGTTTAGCTGCATTAAAAACAGATCCTAAATTTGAAATTCGTGGCAATATAGTTTGCGAGGGTGATTCCTGTAAAATTCCTGCTAGGTATTCTTTTAGTTCTGGTTCTTTGGTGGGGTTTATTATTCTTCATAACAGTCCTAATGGCCCCCCTCTTACTCCTGTTGTCGATAAGGTACCTGTTCCTGACGATTCTATGTATGATTCCCTTACTTCATATATGCTCCAGAATCCAGATAAAGCCCCTCAGGCTTTTATGGTCCCTGACCCTTGGCCATATCCATATCCTGAGATTTTCCCCGACACCGTTCCCTATATCCCCGGTGTTACGCAATCAGACCAAGAGCTGCTTGATTTGTATGCTCAAGGTTTACTGCAATCGACTAATCCTAATGCTGCTCATTACGTTTCCCCTGAGAAGCTGGCAGAGATTGCTGCCTTGGCGGGTCAGTTACAACAGGGCTTAAATCCCGAGGCTGCCGTTGATGCGGCTAACCAAGCCGCTCAATCCCCTGTCACACAAGCTCAGCTTGAGGAGATACTCAAGAAACAGGCTGCTGCTGAGGCTAAGGCTGATGCCGCTGCTGTTACACAAGCCGCCTCCGCTCTGGCTCCTGCCGCCACTGCCCTTGATAAACTCAATGATGAAAAAGCGGACTTGGAAGGGATGATAACGGATGCCCCTACAGCGCAACCGCCTTCCACCATGCCAAATATATTCAAGTGGACCCTTCCAACTGGTAATTGTCAGCCCTACCCTTTTACGTTCACCATTCAAGCAGGCTCTGCCCATGCTGATGATAATGGGGCTTTTTGCCAAACCTATAATGAAGTTGTCCACCCTCTTATATTCTGGTTTTTAAATATGCTCACCGCCATTTACATATTTTCTATATGGTCCCGTACTATGACATCTGTTGTTGGAGGTAGGTAATGAAACTTTTAATTGCTTTTTTGATTGAAAAGATTGGCGAATTGTTCGCTAAAATAGTTTCTTTCTTTTCACGTAAGGCGGCTGTTGCTGCCTTGATTCTTGCAATGACTACCATGGTTGTCACGTTTACATCAGCCATCAATGGACTGCTTGCAGGTATTTCAACATCCAGTGTTGCCAATGGTTATATCCTCTTTGGCCTCGGACTGCTTCCATCTAACACTGCCGCTTGTATTGCTGCCATAGGTGTTGCCAAGGCTGCCCAATGGCTCTTTATCTGGCAGATGGCACTTGCCCGCTCTACTTTTGATGGCAAATAAGGGGGTTCAATGAAAGCGCCTTATTTCGTCACGGGGCCTGTTGGCGCGGGTAAGACCGTTAATATGGTCAATATTATGGTCGGGTATCTTAATGAGGGCCGTCCTGTTGCCACTAACATTGATGTTTATCCCGAGCACATGCCCCTCAATGAAATCGGTAAACAGACTCCTATTATCCGGCTTCCCGAAGAGCCCCGTTCGTCCGACCTTGAAAACCTCGGCTATGCCTATGAGCGCCCCAAGAAAACCGCCCTTTGGTCTGCACAAGAACAGCTCTATGACGAATCCAAAAATGGCTGCCTCGCCCTGGACGAAACCGCCTTCTTCATGAATACCCGTGACTGGAACAACCCGGATCGTGCCCAGCTTATCAAGTGGCTCCGGCTTGTTCGAAAGCGCGGCTGGAATGCGTTCCTCGGTGTCCAGGATATCGAGTCTATCGACAAACAGATCGTCAATGCCCTTTGCCGCACTGTCTGCTGGTGCTACAGCACCGACACCATGTTCAGCGCTTCCATGGGGGCCAAGGGTTTCCTTGTCTACCCGCTGATCTGGTTCGCCCGTCTCTTCATCCGGTTTGTGCTCCGAGTTCCCCGTGTTCACGTTGCCAGCTACTTCAAGGGCAAGAGCAAGACCACGGGATCCCCCTGTGGCACCAAATACGCTTGGGGCCGCTGGCTCTACAAGGCCTATGACACCGCCCAGGAATTTGACGATGGCAAAGAGCTGTTTGATTTTCCGGTACGGGATTCAAAGGGTTTGTACAAGTGCCGCATCAGGCTCGGCAATGGCGATTACAAAGAGGCCTATTTGCACCCGTCAGCCATTGATGCCACCCCCGATTGTGAGCGCATCACAGAACCCCGTTTCGTTGATATGCGGGCCTGCTATACCATCCTCCCGGCCAAGTACATTCATCAGTGGTATGGTGCAAAAGACCAGGCGAAATCCCCTCTACCGGATGCGCCTCAAATCCGATTCCCGATCACCAATCCATTCCTTATCCCGCGCTACGTCATGATGAAGTGTGCTGACCGTGTTGCTCGATCCCAGAACGTTCCTCTTGCTTCTGTCCTGCTGCGCTGGGGCCTTGTCAGCTACGCCACGGCACGTTCTCACCCCGAACTCGGCCCCGTCATTCGTCGGCAATATTGGTTGCGTCGCTACGGCCTCAAATCAACGGTGGATTATCATGGTCGGGTTATGCTGTAGTGTGTTTTCCACACGGCAGGAGCCCAGTGATGAACAAGAACAAAAAGGACTATATCTACAATCCCAAGCTCTTCAGACGGCCCCGTGGCTCTTCCTCTTCCCCTACCCCACTTCCCCTAACCCCGTCAGTTAAACCGGGCAATGCGGCCTTTCTCGTCGGCCTGATGCTTGGCTTTATGGCGGGATTCATCCTGGCAAAGCTGATCTGATCTCTTCCCCTTTCCTCCCTTGTTTTGTCCAAAGGAATAGCGTCTATCCATAGGGGGCGACCCTCTTTCATCGTCCTGCGCCCGAAGGGCGCCCGAGCGAAGCGAGGCCAGATGATACCCCGTCAACCCCGCCTAATCCCAAGCCGTGGCCAGTTCTTTTTTTATCCAAAACAATTGAAATTCGTATACGTAAATCATTCATCTGCTATAATGAATAATGTAAACGGAAATCAATTGGAGATACGGAAATGGCTGATGCAAAGCGTGGTGGTGCTCGTCCAGGTGCCGGACGTCCCAAGGGAGAAACAACGACGATGGTCAGGGTGCCGGATGGTTGCCTGGAACAGGTTCGGCAATTGATTTCTGTCTACAGAAACGGCGGTGAATTGCCTTCATTGCCTGCTCAACAAGCTGGTGATGCTCATAAACAGGTCGATTTGCCGTTTCCTTCTCCGGTTCCTGAAGTGGGGCCGCTTCAGCGTAAGGCTCATGAGGCTTGGGCTGTGTTCAATGACGTTATTATGGCGAACCCCTTCGGCATCAATCTACGTGAGCGTTACTTCAATATGGCGGCCGATGCTGATGAACTTGGCTATTCCTATCTGTTTTTCCTTCAGCTCCTGGAACGTTTGGTGAACTTGGCCAAGGCCAAGGATAACAACCATTGCCCGATCCAGTGGGTCAACATCAGAGAACTGCGCCAGTTCGCGAAGGAATTGTATCGCGCCAATCCTTCTTGGCACTGAGGGGCGTCAGCCCCTACAAGCCGCCCACTGCTGGTGATGGGGACACCATGCGGTAGGCGGCGGAACATGCCCATCTAGACCAGAGGTGGGGCCCCCCTCCTCCTGCTAAACCGGCTTTTGAGGCTCTCATTATCAGAGGTAGGTAAACGCCTTAGCGCTCCAGGCTGCTACCTATAAAACCTGTACTTCTTCCTTGGCGACTGCCACCGCTTATAGTGCTCTGCCCCCATGATGTCGATTAGCTCCAGCCGTTGCCGGGTCATTTGTGAGCCTGCGGGGGTGATTAGGTGATAGCCTGACATACGCCACCCCTCCCAGTATCTCTCGAAAATTGACGGTAGTTCCCTGCCTGCAGCCATTCTCATGACCCTTTTGCACACGTCTGGTATCTTTTTCCCCTCATCCCATAATGTGACCTCTGTCACAGATACAAAACAAAGTTTGGCTGTTTCTTCCTTGTTCAAACCGCACTCAAACCATCGAAATATGAAATTTTTAGTCAGATTACGTTCCATGTTGTTCAAACCGTTATAACTGGCATATTCCAGCCGGGCATAGTTTGAGGTCTCATTTAACGTAATCTGTGCAGGGGCGCGGTTTGCTATAACAACCCATCCAGGGCGTGATCGGAGAACTTGTGGGCATCATCGAAATATTCCTGCAAGGTGCGCATGTCCTTGTGTCGGGTCACCTCGATGATCTTGTTCATCGGTTTGCCCGCCGTTACCGCCGAGGTGATGAATCCCCGCCGCAAACTGTGGCCACTGACGTGGAGATCGTCGATGGCCTGGCCGGTTCGCCGCTTGATCATCAGGTTGATACCTTGCGGCCCCAGGGGGTCTGCCATCAGCTGTCCCCAGCGATTCATCCGGCGAAACAGGGGGCCCTCAGCAATCCGGCTTTTTTTCAGCCATTGTTGCAGTGCAGAGACCGGGCAATACCGGGTACCTGGAATGAGTGCTATCTCCGATTCATGGAGCTGATGTTTGCTTGGTTTGAGACGAAGGCGTATCCCCTGCCCCACAAACTGCACGTCATTCACCTCGATCCTGGCCGCTTCCGATCGGCGCAAGGCGCCACTGAACATCAGGAGCAACAGGGTGTAATCCCGAAGTCCCGCCAGGTTGCAGGTATCTATCTCGTCCAGCACGCAGGCCAATGGTTTCAGGGTCAGCGCCCCCGTTTTGCGTTTGCGGTTATCACCGAGCCGTACTATGCCCCGCATCATCTCCTTTATCTCCGCATGCTCAGTCGGCATGGGGTGGATCCCCTTCTGCTTGAAGGCATAGCGAATGCCGGCAAGCCGTCTTACCAGGGTGGCCGGTTTGCGAGGCTCCCCGTTGCGAAGCTCCCCCTTCCCTTCTTCCTTGTCGAGCCAGACCCAGTTGGCCAGGATGCCGTCGGCCTGATCCGCCAAAAAATTCATGATGTCGTGGTGTGTCGTCTGCAAGGGATCCAGCCCGTGGAGTTGGCACCAGGAGACAAAGATGCGGGTATCTGCCTGATAGGCATTGAGGGTGGAGTCGGCTTTGGCGCTGCGCAGGAAGCGTCTTGCCCGGCTGTTCAGCTGAGGATCGAAGACGCTCTGCAAAGATTGCTGAACTGGGTTTTGAAGGCGTGGGTAGTTCACTTAACTATATGATTTAAAGCGGAGTTTCGGTGGATCTTACAGGATCATCCAGATCTATCAAGTATCGATAATGAATATTATCGATACTTATGAAGACTGCTTTAACCCATTTCAGCTCCCTCATTTATTCTTCAAGCACTCTGTTATGCTTGGTCCGTTTTATCAGGATTGTGGATTTAATCTCATCAGTATCCACTGCAAAGGTGAGAGATAACGAACTCAGATGATCATTTTTGGATGAATCATGATAGTGCAGATTGTCATAGTAAAACGCCCCGCTATGCGGGGCGTTGTCTGTTATCGCTTTGCCAACTTGAACAATTCGAAGAAATTGTGGCTGGTGGCCTCCGCCAATTCAGCAAGCGGAATCTGGCGAAGATCCGCGATAAATTGGGCAACGTCGCGAACAAAGGCCGGCTCGTTCTCCCTCCCCCGGTGCGGAACCGGTGCCAGATAGGGAGAGTCGGTTTCAACCAGCAGTCGCTCCAGGGGCAACGCCTTGACCACTGCCTGCAGGGCTGAGGCGTTCTTGAAAGTGGCTATCCCCGAGATGGAAATATAGAACCCCATGGCCATCGCGGCCTCGGCCATTTCGAGAGACTCGGTGAAGCAGTGCAGCACTCCGCCCACCTGTTCGGCCCCCTCCTCTCGCATGATCCGCAGCGTGTCTTCCTGGGCATCCCGGGTGTGGATGATGAGCGGTTTGTTCAGTGCCCGGGCTACCCGGATATGTTCGCGGAAAGAGGCTTGCTGTACATCCTTGTTTTCCGGTGAATAGAAGTAGTCGAGCCCGGTTTCGCCGATGGCCACCACTCTCTCATCGGCCGCCTGAGTCAGCAGCAAGGCAGCATCCACCCCGGGATCCTGATTGAGCGGGTGGACACCGCAGGAGGCAAACACCTGGGGATAGGGAGCGATGGCCTCCATCATGGTCGGGAACTGGGCCTGGGTCACACTCACGCAGAGAAAATATCCCACGCTCTGCTGCGCCGCCTTGGCCAATACATCGGCCATGTCGGTCTGCTTGGAGCCATAACTCAAGCGATCGAGATGGCAATGGGAATCAACGAGTAACATAGACAACCTTGTTTATAACCAGCGATTGAGCCAGTTCATCAAATGGATGGTGGGATTGGAAAGCTGTCCTGGCTGACAAGCCTCTTTCAGCATAACCAGCTGCTGTTCGGCTTCCAGGAGCCGTTCGCTGGAGTGTTTCTCTGCCAGTTGCTGGCTGAGTGATGCAAGGTCAGGCATTGCCAGTTGATGATGGCCGCAGCCAGCCTGAAGCTTGAGGGCATCACACAGGAAGAGCTGCAACCAGTGCAGCCGGACCTGAGTATCCTCGGCCAACTGGGCACAGACATTCGCCGCACGGGTGGGGGCCGATGCCAGCGAGACAAATCCGTCGAGCAATGCCAGTCTGGCATCATCTTGCTGTGTTTCGATGTAGCTCAGCACCCGCAGCGGCGCACCCTGGCAGATCCGCACCTGGGCCTGGGTGGCCTGATGGCCCTGCTCGGCGAGCCAGGCAAGGGTCTCCCCCTCAGAGGGGAGCTGGCAGACATGCTTGTGACAACGGCTCAAGATGGTGGGGAGCAGGCGAGATACCCGGGATGCGATGAGCAGCAACAGACTGTCGCCAGCCGGCTCTTCCAGCGTCTTCAGCAAAGCATTGGCGGCAGACTCCGTCATGCGCTCCGCCTCTTGAATGATCACCACCTTGCCGCGACCGAGCTGGGACGTGCTCTGGAGGCGGCTGCAAATCTCCCGGATGGCTTCGACACCTATGGTCTTGCCCTCGGGCCCCAGGGTGCCAAGATCCGGGTGATGCCCCTTCTCAAAAAGCTGGCAGGAGTGGCACTGACCGCAGGGCTCACCTCGTTGTGGATGCTGACACAGGTGCAGTCGCGCCAGTCGCTCTGCAAGCTGCTCCTTGCCAAGGCCGGGATCGCCTAGCAGCAACCAGGCGTGGCCGAGCCGTCCGGCCCGGGCCGTCTCGCTCAAGGCATGCCAATCCGGGATCAGCCAGGGATACATAGCCCCTCGCTTGCCAGATAATGCTCAAGGGCTGCCTCGATGGCGGCTTTGACTTGCGCCGGGGGCAACCCGGCATCGATGACCTGGATGGAATCATCGGCGGCCGCCAACTCGAGGTAACGCTGGCGGGTACGTTCAAAGAAGCCGATCTGCTCCAGCTCAATCCTGTCCAGCTCGCCGCGATGGCGGGCCCGCTGCAGGCCGATGGCAGGATCAATGTCGAGATAGAGCGTCAGATCCGGCTTGAAATCCCCGAGGACCGCCCGTTTGATGGCGCCGATGAGGTTCGCATCGATGCCGCGGCCACCCCCCTGATAGGCCTGGGAGGAGAGATCGTGGCGATCGCCCACTACCCAGATGCCGTCTGCCAGGGCAGGCTTGATCCGGGTCTCCACCAGTTGTACCCGGGAGGCGTACATCAACAGCAGCTCGGCCTCGACGGTCAGGCGCTCGTCGTGCACCTCCTTGACGATGGCCCGCATGCGTTCCGCCAGCGGCGTGCCGCCCGGCTCCCGGGTGCACTCGATCCGCGCCACTCCGTGGGCTTGCAGATAGTCGGTGACATAGCGCACCGCAGAGCTCTTCCCTGCCCCTTCCAATCCTTCAATCACGATAAATTTAGACATTAGGGTTTCTTCAATATGTATTCACGCACCGCCCGATTGTGTTCATCGAGGGTCTTGGAGAAGTAGTGGGCACCGCCCCCCTTGGCAACGAAGTAGAGATAGTCGGTCGATTTGGGGTTGAGCGCCGCCTCGATGGAGGCCTTGCCCGGCATGGCGATGGGCGTCGGAGGCAGACCGTCGATCACATAGGTGTTGTAGGGGTTAACGTCGGTCAGATCGCTGCGGCGAATGTTGCCATCGTACCTGTCCTTCACCCCGTAGATGACGGTAGGGTCGGTCTGCAACTTCATGCCAAGGCGTAGACGATTGACGAACACAGAGGCAATCTGGGCCCGTTCATCCGGTTGGCCCGTCTCTTTTTCGATGATGGAGGCCATGATGAGCGCCTCATAGGGTGTCTTGTAGGGCAGATTGGCCTGACGCTTCTCCCAGGAAGCCTCCAGGAACGTTTTCATGTCCTGATAGGCGCGGCGCAGGATGGAAAGATCGCTGGCATGAGTGGTATAGGCGTAGGTTTCCGGCAGGAACCACCCCTCCAGCTTGCCATTTTCGATGCCGAGTTCCTGAGCCAGTTCGGTTTCGCTCTGCTCCAGAGTCAGGCGCTCCAGATAGGGAGCGCTGGAAAGTTGCTTCAGCCAATCCTCAAAACGGGACCCTTCGACAAAGGTCAGGCTGAAGTGAAACTCCTTGCCGGAAGCAAAGAGAGAGAGAGTCTCCTTGAGCGGCGCCCCTTCCTTGATTTCATAGGTACCGGACTTGATGGCCACCAGTTCGGGATGACCGCGCAACCAGAGACGCACCGCCCAGGGGCTGGTTTCCCCCTCCCCCAGTTCGGCAATCAGGCGCGCCGCATGGGCGCCTTTTTCGACGGTAAAGAGGCGGGTTGGCCCCTTGTTGGTGAGCGTCTCCACCTGTTGCCACTTGTGATACACGTACCCTCCGGCAACGGCGACAGAGAGTGCCGCCCCCGCGAGCAGGGTGTAAAGCCGATTAAACTTCAATGACCAAGCGCTCCTGTAAACGGCGAATCAATACCGGACTGGGATAGTGCATATCCCCGATGCGGGTGACCGGGACAATCCCCATCAGGGTATTGGTCAGCCAGACCTCTTCCGCCTGCCAGAGTGACTCCAATGGAGCCTCGACGACACGCAGTTCAATGCCCATCTGTTTAAGCATCGTCATCACGCGCTTGCGCATGATGCCATCGATCCCGGCGCGGGTGAGATCCGGTGTGAACACCGTCCTGCCGCGACGCCAAAACAGATTGGCGCTGACCCCTTCTACCAGAAATCCCCGGCTGTTCAAGACTATACCTTCGACCCCGCCACGCGCAGCAAGTTCGCGCTTCAGCATCACTTGTTCGAGGCGCCCCAGCGTCTTGAGACCGGCGAGCATGGGACTGTCCCCAAGCTGCTGCTGGCATACCAGGGCATTGATGCCGGTTTGCTGCCAATCATGATAATGCTCAGGATAAGGTGCCAGAGAGACGATGCGAGTCGGCGTGTCACAGCCTGCGCCGTCATATCCCCGCCCACCGGCGCCCCGGGTCAGCATTATCTTGACGACAGCCTGTGTCTGCCCAGAAGCCAGCTGCGCCGCCTCGTCGGCAAGCAGGTCCCAGGAGTGCTCGCCAAAACCAAGCCGGGCGTTGGCATGTTGCAGCCGGGCCTGATGGTCCTGCCACCAGAGTACCTTCCCTTCCCTCACCAGCATGGTGGTGAAATGACCATCACCGTATGCCAGTCCACGATCCCTGGCTGACAGTGTTTCTGTGGGTATTCCATTAATCAGCAAGGGGATCCCTCCGATAAAAAAGGCCCGATACTGCCGTATCGGGCCTTATCATTCGCCCAGAGCGAATTATACGCGTTTGAAGATCAGGGAGCCATTGGTGCCGCCAAAACCGAAGGAATTGGAGAGGGCATATTCGAAGCTGCCGGCCTTGGCAACATGCGGCACCAGATCCAGGTTGCACTCATCATCCGGGTTGTCCAGGTTGATGGTGGGAGGCACCATCTGGTCACGCAGAGAAAGCACGGTGATGATCGCCTCGATGGCGCCAGCCGCCCCCAACAGGTGGCCTGTCATGGACTTGGTGGAGCTGACCATCAGGGCGCTGGCATGTTCACCAAACACCTTCTTCATGCCGCGCAGCTCTGCCACATCCCCAAGGGGGGTAGAGGTACCGTGGGCATTGATGTAACCGATCTGCTCGGGTGCGATGCCAGCATCCTTTATGGCGTTCTTCATGGCGCGTGCGCCACCATCGCCGTCCGAGGGAGGGGCCGTCATGTGATAGGCATCCCCACTCATGCCAAAGCCGACCAGCTCGGCATAGATCTTGGCGCCGCGGGCCTTGGCATGTTCATACTCTTCCAGCACCAGCACGCCGGCACCGTCGCCCAGCACGAAACCGTCGCGATCCTTGTCCCAGGGGCGGCTCGCCTTCTGCGGTTCGTCATTGCGGGTGGAGAGCGCCTTGGCAGCGGCAAAGCCGCCCATGCCCATGGGGGTGGAGGCTTTCTCGGCACCACCGGCGACCATCACGTCCGCATCGCCATAGGCGATCATCCGGCCAGCCATGCCGATGGCATGGGTACCCGTGGTACAGGCGGTTGTCACGGCGATGTTCGGGCCCTGCATGCCTTTCATGATGGAAAGATGACCGGACACCATATTGATGATGGTGGACGGAACGAAGAAAGGGCTCAGTTTGCGGGTGCCGCCATTGATGAGGCTGCTGTGGTTCTGCTCAATCAGACCCAGACCGCCGATACCAGAGCCGATGGCAACGCCTACCCGCTCCGCGTTCTCTTCGTTGATGATCAGGCCGGAATCTTCCAGGGCCTGAACACCCGCCGCCACGCCATACTGGATGAAGAGATCCATCTTGCGGGCTTCTTTGCGGTTGATGCCGAACTCTTCGGGGTCGAAATCCTTGACCAGGCCTGCGAAACGGGTTGCGAACTCGCTTGCATCAAAGTGGTCGATGAGGGAAATGCCGCTCTGCCCGTTGAGCAGGGCTTGCCAGCTGGATTCGGCAGTGTTGCCTACCGGGGAAAGCATCCCCAAGCCGGTCACCACGACTCTGCGTTTTGACACTGAGGTAGTCTCCGAGAGGTGTTTTGAAAGGGGTAAACATAAAAGAAGCGGCCCTTGGGCCGCTTCTTTCAGAACAGGAACTTATTCCTGATTAGCGGTGATGTAGTCGATAGCCGCTTGAACAGTGGTGATCTTCTCGGCTTCTTCATCAGGAATTTCGGTATCGAATTCTTCTTCCAGCGCCATTACCAGTTCAACGGTATCCAAAGAGTCAGCGCCCAGGTCGTCGACGAAGGAGGCAGCGTTCTTCACGTCTTCTTCTTTAACACCCAGTTGTTCGATGATGATTTTCTTTACGCGTTCTTCGATGTTGCTCATGACCTGAATTTTCCTTTAAAAATACGCTATTGCGTCTGGTTGGGGTAGTGTATTCAATTGACGTGAGTTTGCAAGTGACTTGCCGCTGGTCAAACCACGAAATGTGCCAAACTTCGGCGTATTATCGCAAATTTGAACAGAACTCACGACAAATTGATTACACCATGTACATCCCGCCATTAACATGCAGGGTTTCGCCGGTAATATAGGCGGCATCATCCGATGCCAAGAATACCACAGCGGCAGCAATTTCTTTCGGATCGCCCAAACGGGCGGCAGGCACCTGATTCATGATGCCGGCGCGCTGCTCTTCATTGAGCGCCTTGGTCATGTCGGTCTCGATGAAACCGGGAGCAACCGCATTCACCGTGATGCCACGGGATGCCACTTCACGGGCCAGCGACTTGGTAAAGCCAACCAGGCCCGCCTTGGCAGCAGCATAGTTGACCTGACCGGCGTTGCCCATGGTGCCGACCACGGAACCGATGCTGATGATGCGACCGTTGCGCTTCTTCATCATGGCTCGCAATACCGGCTTGCTCAGACGGTACAGGGAGGTGAGATTGGTGTCGATGATCTCGTTCCACTCGTCATCCTTCATCCGCATCAGCAGGTTGTCGCGGGTGATGCCGGCGTTGTTGATCAGGATGTCGATGTCGCCAAAACGCGCCTTAATGGCAGCGAAGACGGTTTCGATGGATTCCTGACTGGTCACGTTCAGTGCCATGCCGCAGCCTTGCTCACCCAGGTAAGCACTGATCGCTTCGGCGCCGCTCTCGCTGGTCGCAGTACCCACGACCTTGGCACCACGAGCAGCAAACGTCTCCGCAATCGCACGACCAATGCCACGGCTGGCGCCAGTGACCAACACAACCTTATCGGTAAAACTCATGACTTGCTCCTGTTTACTTGATCTGGGCCAGCGCCTGCTCGAACGAGGCGACGTCGTTGGCGTGAATACCTTCCACTCGCGCATCGATACGCTTGGCCAGGCCGGTCAACACCTTGCCCGGGCCCATCTCGATTTCGAGGGTTACACCGTCGTTTGCCATGCGCTCTACCGTTTCAGTCCAGCGAACCGGGCTGAACAGCTGACGCACCAGGGCTTGCTTGATGGCGGCAGGATCCTGCTCACAAGAGACGTCGACATTATTGATGACGGCGATGGCAGGAACCTTGATCTCGATCCCATCCAGGGCGGCGGCCAGCTTTTCTGCGGCCGGTTTCATCAGGGCGCAGTGGGAGGGTACGGAGACCGGCAGCGGCAGAGCACGTTTGGCACCTGACTCTTTCATCAGCACGTTGGCACGCTCGACCGCCTCTTTGTGGCCGGCGATGACCACCTGGCCCGGAGAGTTGAAGTTGACCGGAGAGACCACCTGCCCCTGGGCCGCTTTCTCACAGTTGGCAGCGATGCTTTCGTTGTCCAGACCGATGATGGCAGCCATGGCGCCAGTCCCTTCCGGTACGGCTTCCTGCATGGCCAGACCACGCAGCTCGACCAGTTTGACGGCATCGGCAAACGCCAGCGCGCCGCTGCACACCAGAGCGGAGTATTCCCCCAGGCTGTGGCCGGCCATCACGGCAGGGGTTGCCCCGCCTTGTTGTTGCCACAGGCGCCACAGCGCGACGGAGGCGGTCAACAGCGCTGGCTGGGTACGCCAGGTCTTGTTGAGATCCTCGGCCGGGCCTGCCATCACCAGGGCAAACAGGTCATAACCCAGCACCTGGCTCGCCTCGGCGAAGGTCTCTTTAATCACGGCGTGTTGCTCGGCCAGCTCGGCCAGCATGCCGACGCTCTGGGAGCCTTGTCCCGGGAAGGCAATGGCAAATCGGGTCATCATTGATTCCTTTAAGGTAAGACGAATTCGGTAAGCGGGCGCCCGAGGACCGGGCACCGCTCGGTATCAGAGGCGAACCAGCGCAGAGCCCCAGGCAAAACCGCCGCCGAAGGCTTCCAGCAGGACCAGCTGGCCGGGTTTGATGCGACCATCGCGCACCCCTTCATCGAAGGCGATGGGCACGGAGGCCGCGGAGGTATTGCCATGACGATCCAGGGTCAGGATCACCTTGTCGAGCCCCATGCCGAGTTTCTTGGCGGTGGCATTGATGATGCGGAAGTTGGCTTGATGGGGCACCAGCCAGTCCAGCTCGCTCGGCTCGACGTTGGCCGCAGCCAGGGTTTCGGTCACGATCTCGCTAAGGCGTGTCACCGCCACCTTGAAGACATCGTTGCCCTTCATGTACATGTAGGCTTCGAGCTCAGCACCCGGCATGCCGCGACGGGGCTGCGGCAGTTTGAGCAGCTCGCCATAACGGCCATCGGCATGCAGATGGGTGGAGAGGATCCCAGGAGTGTCGCTGGCACCGATGACCACGGCCCCTGCCCCATCCCCGAACAGGATGATGGTGCCGCGATCCTCGGGATCGCACATGCGTGACAGCACGTCCGCACCGACAACCAGCACGTGGCGAGCAGCGCCGGATTTGACGAACTGATCGGCGATGGCGAGAGCATATGTAAAGCCGGCACAGGCGGCGGCTACGTCAAACGCCGGGATCCCCGGTACGTCAAGCAGCCCCTGCAGTTCACAGGCAGCAGCTGGGAAGGCATTCTCTGCGCTGGTGGTGGCCAGCACTATCATGTCCAGATCGGCGGCAGTCAGACCTGCCGCATCAAGCGCACGCAAGGCCGCCTGATGAGAAAGGGTCGCGACGGTTTCGTCGGCTCCGGCGATACGGCGTTCACGGATCCCGGTGCGTTCCACGATCCATTCGTCACTGGTTTCAACCATCTGTTCAAGATCGGCGTTGGTACGAACCGAACTCGGCAGATAACTGCCAGTACCCAGAATTTTGCTATGCATAGAGTTTTATAAATCCCTGTCGGAAAAGACAGATTCAAGGCGATCTGCAATTTGCAATGGAAGTTGATGTCTGGCTTCTTGTGCGGCCAGCAGAATCGCATGACACAGAGCGCGGCGCTCGGCCCGCCCATGGCTTTTTACCACAATGCCGCGCAATCCTAACAGACTCGCGCCATTATACTGGTCGGGGTTCAGGTAAGAGAAACGCCGTTTGAACATAAATCCGGCGAGTCGACCAAGAAAACTGCGTTTTTTGCGCGGATATCCGGCCAGTTCGGCCATCATCCGCACCACCCCCTCCGCGGTCTTGAGCGCCACGTTGCCCACGAAACCGTCGCAGACGATCACGTCGCACTCGCCGCTGAAGATCCTGTCCCCCTCAATGAAACCGACAAAATTCAGGGCGGAGCATTGGCGCAGCAACTCGGCGCTGTGGCGCACCAGGTCGTTGCCCTTGATCTCCTCCTCCCCTACGTTGAGCAGTGCCACTCTGGGTGAAGGTATCCCCTCCACCTTCTCTGCGACTACGGCGCCCATCACGGCAAATTGCAGCAGGGTGTCGGCATCGCAGCTCACGTTCGCACCCAGATCCAGCATCACGGTCCGCTTTCCACTCAATGTGGGCAGCGCCTTGATGAGGGCTGGCCGGTCAACACCGGGCAAGGATTTGAGCACGCACTTGGCCATGGCCATCAAGGCACCGGTGTTGCCTGCACTGACACAGGCATCGGCAGCGCCGCTCTTGACCAGATCCAGGGTCACGCGCATGGAGGAGTCTTTCAGGGTACGCAGCGCCACGATAGGCTTTTCGCCCATGCCCACGACCTGGGAGGCATGCACGAGACGAACGCGAGGGTGGTTGAGCAGGCCATGTTGCTGCAGAAGAGGGGCGGTCTGGTGTTGATCACCGACCAGAACAAGTTTTAGCTGGGGTAGAAGAGACAGTGCCTGCACGGCGGCAGGCACTGTTTCCGAGGGGCCGATATCTCCCCCCATTATGTCTAGCGCGACAGTTTGCGTAGACAAAGGCAATCCTTAAGCGATTACCTTTTTACCGCGGTAGAAACCATCGGCAGTCACGTGGTGACGACGATGAATTTCGCCACTGGTCTGATCAACAGTCAGGGCAGCGGTGGTCAGCGCATCGTGGGAACGACGCATGCCACGCTTGGCGCGGGTTTTACGGTTCTGTTGTACGGCCATGGTAGGCTAACTCCTAAAATTCACTTACGTTTGAGCGCTTCAAGAACTGCAAAGGGATTCGGCCGCTCATCAGCAGGTTCGATTTCACCCCAGGTCATCTCCATGTTTCCTCTGGGACACACATCCACCGGATGCATGGCTACCTGAGGCAACGAGAGGATGAGTTCATCCTCCAGGATTTGATGAAGATCTATCTCGCCGTTTTCGTCCAACTCAATGGGCTCATAAGCTTCCGGCAGTTCTTCCTCGTTTGTTCTTTCGAACAGCGGAGTGTAAATAAAACTAGCTTCACAAAGGTGTTCAAACGTCTCACCACAACGCTGGCAAACCAGGTCGACCTTGGCATGGGCAGTGCCTTTCATAACGGTCAACTTCTGGACATCTTTGCCAAAGTGCAGTGTGACATCCACATCACTTCGCAAGCCTTCGGTTGATTCCTCCAGCCTGGGCATCTGCGACTTTTCCACTATCCCGACATAATCGAGTAGCTTCAAGGCATTACGGACTGGATCAACCTTAACGGGCAACTTCACCTTTTGCATAGGGCGCGAATATTATAGGTCCAACAAGGGATAGTCAAAGGAAAAAGTCCTTACCGCCGATGATTTTACCTTCACAGGCCCCTGCAAGAGGAACTTGTGCTCATCGGTGGCCGATTATGCCATATCGTGCAGGATCTGGCACAGGATCCTGTTCCCCTCCCCTGTCTGTCCACCGGATGTGCTCCTTGGTGTCTCATCAGGTGGCAGAACAGCGCGGGTCGCTCCCCAGCAGGCCTGGTGTCGCAGCCACTCTGGGCTCGGCTTCCATCAGTCGGCGTATGGCTTTGAAACTGCCCACGGCAGCCTTGATGGCAATGGGATTGACCAGCCAGCCCGGCAAGTTGTTGCCCGGGTTGGTATAGGTTTCGAGCCGAACGAGTGTGCTGCCATCCCGTTGGGGTAGCGCCTCCCACCGTCCGGCGCTTTCCTGGATCCGGAACAGCCCTGCATGCAATGGCAGGGCATTCGGCTCTGCCCACACCTCGAGAGTCAGGCCGCAATCGATGCGTCGACTCAAATGGGAGCGGGTGATGAGCTCCCTGTCTTGCACCGGCCAGGGAGACGCCAGGCGGGTATAGACCAGATCATCGTCGGGACCCGATCTGGCCAGCACCCTGACTTCACGGCTCTGGGGCAACCACTCTTCATGGCGCGCCGTGTTGCGCAGCACCGTGATCAGCGCGCCAGGGTCGGCATTCACCCGCATCTCCAGACGTAAGGCCTGAAAAGAGGTCGGAGGATGTGGCTGGGTCCAGAGCATCACCCCCTCATCCCCCTGGCGAAGTTGCCATGTCCCTGCCCAGCTGGCGAAGGAGATCAGTGCCATGACCAAGGCCGCATATCGTGTCATCACGCTCAATTCCGATCTCTTGTGTTTGTGCTGTGGTTTCCTCAGCATGCATGCTTCCCGCTAATTAGGCGAGTCCCGCTGTAGACATCTCCTGTTTGCGTGGCCCCATCTGCACAGATAGAATCAACCAATTGATTTATAAATGGATATCATCAAAACATGCAGCCTTCCTTGATCCTCGCGTCCACCTCGTCCTACCGCAAGGCCTTGCTGGAAAAACTCGGTCAGCCATTTCACTGTGCTGCGCCTCAAGTCGATGAGACGGCGCGACACGGGGAGACCGCAGAAGCTCTGGTCAGCAGATTGGCGTTTGCCAAGGCGAATGCCGTTGCCGCTGACCGTGATCAAGGATTGATCATCGGTTCAGATCAGGTGTGCGTCTGTGACGGGCAGATCCTCGGCAAACCCGGCACGGTGGAGAAGGCGGTCGAGCAGTTGCTGCGGGCAC
Organism: Aeromonas sp. QDB17; assembly: GCF_027705305.1. Lineage (NCBI taxonomy): Bacteria > Pseudomonadati > Pseudomonadota > Gammaproteobacteria > Aeromonadales > Aeromonadaceae > Aeromonas > Aeromonas sp. QDB17. The sequence goes on along the minus strand of NZ_JAPDBP010000002.1, from coordinate 97,108 downwards.
AAGGCAAGCGCGTCATCTTTTACACCGGGCTCTGTGTGATCAATGCTGCGAATGGCCATGCCGAGCAGCTCGTCGAGCCTTTCACCGTGCATTTTCGTTCGCTCGATGAAGCCGCCATCCGTCGCTATGTGGAGGCCGAACGTCCTCTGGATTGTGCCGGCAGCTTCAAGTGCGAGGGAATGGGCATCGTCTTGTTCAAGGCGCTGGAGGGGCGTGATCCCAACGCCCTTGTCGGTCTTCCCCTGATAGGCTTGGTTGATCTCCTGGGTCGCCACGGCCTGGCTCTCCCATAACAAGAACTCTGCCATGAAAAACGGGAGCCAAGGCTCCCGTTTTTCATGGTTGTCAGCGTGGCAGCTTGGCGAGGAACGCCTCAAGCTCCGGTGACAATGGCGCTTCCACCTGCATCTCCCGGTCGTCCACCGGATGAGTAAAGGTGAGCTTCCAGGCGTGCAGGAACAAACGCTTTAGCCCCTGCCCTCGCATCTTTTCATCAAACCCGGCCTCACCATATTTGTCATCGCAGGCGATGGGATGGCCGGCGTGCTGGGTGTGGACACGGATCTGGTGAGTACGGCCAGTGATGGGACTGCACTCGACCAGGGTGGCTTCGGCAAACTGACGGGCAATCCGGAACCGGGTCTCGGAAGGTTTGCCATCGCTGCTGACCCGCACCACCCGCTCGCCGGATTGCAGATCATTTTTGCGAAGTGGCGCATTGACCACCTTGACGTGGGGTTGCCACTGGCCGCGCACCAGCGCCAGATACTGCTTGCGCATGGTCTTGACCCGCAACTGCTCGTGCAGGCTGCGCAGGGCACTGCGCTTCTTGGCAACCAGCAGCACGCCGGAGGTGTCGCGATCCAGCCGGTGCACCAGTTCGAGGAAACGGGCTTCGGGGCGCAGGGCACGCAGCCCTTCGATGACGCCAAAGCTGAGGCCGCTGCCGCCGTGCACTGCCATGCCGGACGGCTTGTTGAGCACTATCATGGCATCGTCTTCAAACAGGATCTGGCTCTCCAGACGCTGGATGCTGCCGAGGTTGGCAGAAGGCAACTCATTCTTCTCGGCCACACGCACGGGGGGCACCCGCACCTCGTCACCGGCACAAAGCTTGTATTCCGGTTTGATGCGCTTCTTGTTGACCCGCACCTCCCCTTTCCGAAGGATGCGATAAATCAGGCTCTTGGGGACGCCCTTTAACTGAGTCTTGAGAAAATTGTCGATGCGCTGCCCGTCATGCTCAGCTTCGATGGTGAGCAGCTGCACTTGTTGATGTATCTGTGTCATGGCGCGGATTTTAACACCGCCGACAGCCCTTGGCTGCATGCTTTGTTAAAAAATGGCGTCTTGCTATAAAAGTGGTTTAAATGGGATAATAAACAAGGTTTTGTCATTGTGTTCAAGCCTTGTACTAAGTGGCCAAAATGTATGCCACCCAATCCCGAAACACCGTGTATACAAGAACATGACGGTTCCCGGGTGCGAGGTACAACGCATGGAGAACACAAACAGAGCCGACGTAAATTGTCTCCACATCGGTATCCTTAATTCACGCCCTCTCGAGAAGGCTGAACCAGAGTGCCCTTAGTTTGCGCCTCATGCATACCCCAACCGGGAGGTTGCCCCAGCATGCTGAAGACCCGAGGCCGGCGCCGGCAGGACCCAGTGGAGGAATCAAAATGACAAAATAATGAGAACTCAATGAAAAGAATGCTAATCAACGCGACTCAGGAAGAGGAGTTGCGCGTAGCGCTGGTTGACGGACAACAGCTCTACGATTTGGATATTGAAAGTCCGGGACACGAGCAGAAAAAAGCGAACATTTACAAGGGCAAAATCACCCGAGTAGAACCCAGTCTCGAAGCTGCTTTTGTTGACTATGGCGCCGAACGCCACGGTTTCCTGCCGTTAAAGGAAATCGCCCGCAATTACTTCCCCTCCGGTTACTCCTATCAGGGTCGTCCCAACATCAAAGAAGTGGTCCGCGAAGGCCAGGAAGTGATTGTCCAGATCGACAAGGAAGAGCGTGGTACCAAGGGTGCAGCCCTCACCACCTTCATCAGTCTGGCTGGCAGCTACCTGGTGCTGATGCCGAACAACCCCCGTGCCGGCGGCATCTCCCGTCGCATCGAGGGTGACGAGCGGACCGAGCTGAAGGAAGCCCTGAGCGGACTGACCGTGCCGGACGGCATGGGCCTCATCGTGCGCACTGCCGGTGTGGGCAAGTCCCCGGAAGAGCTGGAGTGGGATCTGAACGTTCTGCTCAATCACTGGGACTCCATCCACAAGGCGTCACAACAACGTTCCGCTCCGGTGCTCATTCACCAGGAGAGCAATGTCATCGTGCGCGCCATCCGTGACTATCTGCGTCGCGATGTGGGCGAGATCCTGATCGACAACCCGGTCATCTTCGAGCGCGCCAAGTCGCATATCGAGCTGGTCCGTCCCGATTTCCTCAATCGCGTGAAGCTGTACAAGGGTGATGTCGCCCTGTTCAACCACTTCCAGATCGAGAGCCAGATCGAATCGGCCTTCCAGCGCGAAGTGCGCCTGCCCTCCGGCGGCAGCATCGTCATCGATCCGACCGAAGCACTGACCTCCATCGATATCAACTCCTCCCGCGCCACCAAGGGCGGCGATATCGAAGAGACCGCCCTGCAGACCAACCTGGAAGCGGCCGATGAGATCGCTCGCCAGCTGCGCCTGCGTGACCTGGGTGGCCTGATTGTCATCGACTTCATCGACATGACCCCGGTTCGCCATCAGCGCGAAGTGGAAAACCGTCTGCGTGAAGCGGTGCATCAGGATCGTGCCCGTATCCAGCTGGGCCGTATCTCCCGTTTCGGTCTGCTGGAGATGTCTCGCCAGCGTCTGCGTCCCTCCCTCAACGAGTCCAGCAGCCATATCTGCCCCCGTTGCCAGGGTCAGGGGGTCATCCGTGACAACGAATCCCTCGCCCTGTCCATCCTGCGTCTCATCGAAGAAGAGGCCATGAAGGACAACACCGAGCAGGTGCATGCCCAGGTGCCGGTCGATGTGGCCGCCTATCTGCTCAACGAGAAGCGTACCTCCATCGCCAATCTGGAACAGCGCAATGATGTGCGTGTCTACATCATTCCGAACCAGCATCTGGAAACCCCGCACTACGAAGTGACCCGCATCCGTCAGAACGAGATCCCGGAAGCGGCCAGCTACGAGCTCAAAACCGAGATTGCCAAGCCGGTCTACCAGCCGCGCCAGGCTCAGGTAGTCGAGCGCGAACAGCCGCTGCTGCAAGGGTTTGCCCCGGCTCCCCAGCCGGTTGCGCCCGCCGCCCCGGCTCCTGTTGCGACTCCCGCTCCGGTTGCAGAACAAGTCGGCTTCTTTGGCAAGCTGGCCAAGGCCTTCTCCGGCCTGTTCGGTGCCTCCTCCGATGCGGCTCCGGCCGAGGTGAAGGCGCCTGCCGACAAACCGGCCGCCCAGCGCGAAGCTCGCAAAGATGACGGGCACCGTCACCAGCGCGATGAATCCCGCAGCCGTGGTCAACGTGGCCGTCGTGACGACAACCGCGGCAGTCGCAACGCCGAGAGCGGTGACAAGCGTGAAGGTGCGGCAAACCGCGATGGCGCAGAGAACCGCAATCGTCGCCCGCGCAAAGAGCGTGAGCCGCGCCAGGAACGGGAACCCCGTGGTGACGTGCGCACCGAACAGCGCATGGAGCGTGAGCCTCGCGAACCCCGCCAGGAGCGCGAACCTCGTGCCCCGCGTCCGGCTCGTGAACCTCGCGTCCCCCGCGAACCCCGTGCCGAGGTGATCGTCGAGGCGGTTGATACCGTTGATACTGCGGTCGCCAGCGCTGAACCGCGTCAGGAAAAAGAGCAAAAAGTGGCCGAGCGCCGCGAACGTCGCCAACTGCGCAAGCAGATCCGTGTCGATGTCGCCGCGACCGACACCCCTGCCCTGCCGACTGACGAGCAAATCATCGATGTCGCCGACGTGCAAGCCGCCGCTGAGCAGCAAGAAGAGCAAGGCGAAGGTCAGCGTCGTTCCCGCCGTACCCCGCGCAATCAGCGCATCGAAGGGCAACGTCGCAAGCGCATCAACGAAGAGGCTCGTGGCCAGCGTGAAGACGAAGCACAAGGTGAAGTGCAGCTGACTACCGCGGCCCAGGCCGATGCGGCTCAGGTGAAGGTGGAAGAACCGGTTGTGCCTGTCATCACCATTCCGAGCGCAGAAGCGGTTGCAGCCGCCCTGCAGGCCTCCGCCGCACTGACCGAACACGTGGTGGCTGAAGCCGTTGCTGAGGAAGCGGCAGAGCAGGCACTGGCAGCCCAGGCTGTGGATGCGCCCTCCACTGACGAAGTTGAGCAGGCTGCGCAAGCAGACGCTGAACCCGTCGCCGAAGTGGCAGTTGTCGAACCCGAGATGGTCGAACCTATCGTCAACACCGCCTCTCATGACGAACCTGTCGCCGTGATCGACGCTGTCGAGCAGACCCAGCAAGTGGAGGCCATCCCAGAAGAGGTTGCACCGGTTGCTGAAGCGGCACCTGTCGTGATCGCTGAGGAGACGGCCACCGCCGAGGCGGAGGTCGTCGAGATGCCGGCTGCCGTGGTGCAAACCGAGCCAGCAACCAGCCCCGAAGTGAAGGTCAGCAAGGGTGCCGGTGTATTGGCCCGTGCCCGCAAGGCTTATGCCCCCATGGCAACGCCGGCTGCGGCTCCTGCCCCGACACCCCGTGAACCCGTGGAGTACGCTCCCCTGGTACGCAGCGAAGTCGTGACCTCCGGTCGCCACGGTGGCAGCACCGCTGCCAGCAACGTGGCAACCAGCCCGGCCGGTCGCCCCTGAGCAGACTCGTAGTCTGAATAAAGAGCCACACATTGTGTGGCTCTTTTTTTGTCTCTTTTTTGGGGCTGACATCGCCTTGCTCTCCCCCCTGCCTGTTCGATATCCGCCGCTTTCCCGATGTTCAGCGACCACACACAGTCCAAACAAGACGTGAATAACACACCAGACAGAGGATTCATCTCTGTCAAAGCATCACGACATGCTCTGCTTTGTCGATAGTTGACGGCATATGATGCCATTGGCAAACAGTCTGGCAGCGTTCCCCTTTGGTAGCACAGTCGGTGTGTTCAGTGGTGGCTGAGACAGCCCAGGTTGAACGGGAATGCCAGACATAGGGCAACCTGTGGCACTCTTTACTCTCATCATTTGTAGTGAGCGTTGAAAGCCCTCCCTTCAGCTTCACGTGCAAGCGTCAGCTCGTAACAAGGTAGCTCCGGGTATGCTGTCCTCACTGTGTACAACAGAGTGGTTGAGGGATGTAGAGAAGCTAAAGAGGTGATAGATAATGTCATTCAACTTCTTGTCTGATGGCATATAGCTATTACTCATTGAACTATTGCCGCATGACGTGACATTCACCAGGCAACAAAAAAGGGCCCGAAGGCCCTTGTTTCATTTCCAATGACTGTCGCGCTTATCCGCCAAAGAGATGGTTGTTCAGCAGGAACAGGCCGCCGGAGAGCAGCATGGTGAGCGGCAACGTCAGCACCCAGGCCAGCAGAATGGTCTTGATGGTCTGGCTCTGCAGGCCGGACTTGTTGGCCACCATGGTCCCCGCCACCGCGGAGGAGAGAATGTGGGTGGTGGACACCGGCATCCCGGTCAGACTCGCAATCCCGATGGACGCGGCGGCCGTGATCTGGGCTGCAATGCCCTGGCTGTAGGTCATGCCGGAGGAACCGATCTTCTCCCCTACCGTGTAGACGATACGACGCCAGCCCACCATGGTGCCGCAACCGAGCGCCAGCGCGATGGACACGATGACCCAGGTCGGCGCATATTCGGCCGTGGCGGTCAGATCCTTGCGCCATTTGGCAAGATCGGTCAACTCCTTGGCCGGCAGCGGCAATTTGGAGACCTTGCGGGCAGTGTCGTCGATGCACAGCAGCAGGCGACGCACTTCGCGGCGATCCACCAGATTCATCTCCTCGTAGGTGCGCACCTGGCCCAGACGCTTGTCGAGGGTCGCCATGGCCTGCAGGGCCTCCCCTGCCGCACAGTGGCTCATCAGCTCCTCCTGGGCTTTGGCAGGCACACTGAAGTTCACCAGATGGGAAACCTGTTCCTGGTTACGCTGGTAGATCTCCATGATGCGCTGGTTGGCATCCTGGGTTCTGTCCAGATCATAGGAGCGGCTGTTCATGTCCAGCGCAAAATAGGCAGGCGCCATGCAGATCAGCACCAGCATCACCAGACCGATGCCTTTCTGACCATCGTTGGAGCCGTGCACGAAGCTCACCCCCATGGCGGAACAAATCAGAGTGACACGGGCCCAGAACGGTGGATGCTTCTTGCCGTCCACCAGCAGGCGCTCTTCCGGGGTCTTGTGGATCTTGCTGCCAAGCCATACGCGCTTCATGGCGAACAGCAGCAGGGCGGCAATGATGAAGCCCACGGTGGGAGAGATGATGAGAGAGAGCATGATGTCGATGGCTTTGCCGACGTTGATACCCTCTTTCAGGGGTTGATGGCTGATCAGGGCATAGGCGCCGCCTACCCCCAGGATGGAACCGATCAGGGTGTGGGAGCTGGATGCCGGAATACCGAAGTACCAGGTTCCCAGGTTCCAGACGATGGCCGAGAACAGCAGGGAGAACACCATGATCAGACCCTGGGTAGAGTCCATGCCAAGCAGCAGATCGATGGGCAGCAGGTGAACGATGGCGTAGGCCACCCCCAATCCCCCCAGCATGACCCCGGCGAAATTGAACAGACCGGAAGCCACCACCGCCATATGAGCCGGCATCGCCTTGGTATAGATAACCGTTGCTACCGCGTTGGCGGTATCGTGAAAGCCGTTGATGAATTCATAGGCCAGCACAAAAAAAACGGCCAATACCAAACCGATTGACCACCACAAACCCAAACCACTAAACATTTCAAACATAAAAACGAACCTGTTTATGAGTTGCGGCGGATTATGCCAGAAGGCTCGATGCGCCATACCCGTTGTTGAAATATTTCAGCAAAAAAAAAAAAGGGCATTCCGTCAGAAAATGTCTTAGGGCCTGTAGGAACGGGGCTTGTCGAGGATTAATTTAAGTCCATTCCATTGCTGTGGATAGGCGCCAATCAAAGCCTAAGCATCGCTCGATGTCCCGAAAAAGGCCGCTTTTCAACCCGCTCGGCACGTCCGTTTCCTTTTGTCAGATATAAAAGAGGGTGCCCTGGCACCCTCCTCGATAGACAAGCCGCACGGTGCGGGGGTCAATCCTGGTTGATCCGGCTGGCCACAGCCCCTTGCTGACTCTTGTATTTGGCATTTTCCCGTTTGTTGTACGGGCGAGCCGCGGTACCTGACAGCATCTCGAAGTTCAGGGCACCGATCTTCATCTTGGGACGCAGGGCCAGAGGCAACTTGCCGCCGTTGTAAAACTCCAGCACGATGCGACCGGACCAGCCCGGATCGATGCGGTGGGCGGTGACGTGCACCATGAGGCCGAGGCGCGCCAGGGAGGAGCGACCATCCAGCCAGCCGACGATATCGGCGGGCAAGGTAACCGATTCATAGGTCACCGCCAGCGCCAGCTGACCCGGGTGCAGATAGAAGGCTTCACCGTCCGGCACGTGGATCTCCTCGCTCATCACCCGCTCGATGGCATCGGCCATCTCGGCACTGGTACCGCCAAGGTCGATATAAGGCGCGGTATGATCGCGAAACACCCGAAACTCGTTGCCCAGCAGCACATCGACGCTGACGCCGCTGATCCGCTCAACACCGGGCCGCGGCTCGATGACGATCTTGCCTTCATCCAGGTGCCGTTCGATATCGGTATCACAAAGACGCATTCTGCGACTCTCCTGACAAAAGATTCATTAAAAAAAGCCGGGCATCACCCGGCTTGTTTTCTCTCAACCAATCAACATATGGCGGATACGCGCCTTGAGCATGTCGATGGCGATGCGGTTCTTGCCGCCACGGGGCACGATCACGTCGGCATACTGCTTGGACGGGTCGATGAACTGCATGAACATGGGACGCACAGTCTTCTGATACTGCTTGAGTACGGAGTCCATGGTACGACCGCGCTCCTGCACATCGCGCACCAGACGGCGCAGCAAACAGATGTCGAGCGGGGTATCCATGAAGATGGAGGCGTCCATCAGTTCGCGCAGGCGGCTGTCGGTCAACAGCAGTATCCCTTCGAGGATGATGACACGGCGCGGTGCAAAGGTAGTGACCTCGGTCATGCGCGTGTGCTCGGTATAGGAGTACTGGGGGATGTTGACCGCCTCCCCTTGCGTCAGCTGGGTCAGATGCTGCACCAGCAGATCGTGATCCAGAGCATTGGGGTGGTCATAGTTGGTCTTGACCCGCTCTTCCATGGTCAGGTGGGTCTGATCACGGTAGTAGCAATCCTCGGTGATCACACCAATCTGACCCGCTCCCAGCTCGGCCACCAGCTCTTCATAGATGGTTTGGGCGATAAGACTCTTGCCGGACGCGGATGCACCAGCAATACCGATGATCACGCAGGAATGTTGAGTATCAGACATTGAAAATACCTAAAGAGAAGAGCACTGGGGATTGTTTAAACCGATCCATTATATGAAAAAGGGGTGGCCATGCCCACCCCAAATCCGTCCCCCTTGGCCGAACGCCGATTATTCGTCCAGCGCCACCGTGTAGAGCGGGGTCGCAATCGGTTTTGCGCTGAAATAGAGCTCGGCCCCTACCCGGCGAGCCAGTTTCAGGTAAGTCTGTGACAGCTCGCCATCCGGCGTACCGAACACGGTGGGGCAGCCGTCATCCATGTGCTGGCGAATGTCGATATGCAGCGGCAACTGACCAAGCAGCGCCACGTGATACTGCTCCGCCATCTTCTGGCCACCGCCGGTACCGAACAACGGCTCGTGATGCCCGCAGGCACTGCAGACGTGGTAACTCATGTTCTCGACGATGCCAAGCACAGGCACATTGACCTTGTTGAACATGGCGATCCCCTTGCGGGCATCTGCCAGTGCCACATCCTGGGGCGTCGTGACGATCACCGCCGCCGTGGTGGGCACCTGCTGGGCCAGCGTCAGCTGGATATCGCCGGTGCCCGGGGGCATGTCCACCACCAGGTAGTCCACCTCGCCCCAGCGGGTCTCGTGCAGGATCTGCCCGAGTGCCTTGCTCGCCATGGGACCGCGCCAGATGGTGGCATCCTGCTCAGCCACCAGATAACCGATGCTGTTGCTCTTGATGCCGCAGGCCATCACCGGCTCCATCAGCTTGCCATCAAAGCTGACAGGGCGCTCCTTGAGGGTCCCCGTCATGGTCGGGATGGAGGGGCCATAGATGTCCGCATCCAGCAGGGCGACCCGCGCCCCCTCTTTTTGCAGCGCCAGCGCCAGGTTGACCGCGGTAGTGGACTTGCCCACCCCTCCCTTGCCGGAGGCAACCACCAGGATATTGCGGATCCCCTGCACCGCCGCCAGTTGCTGCGCGCGGGGCATGCTGGCCACGTCTATCTCCCCCGTCCAGTCGATGCGGGTCGCACCGGTGACGCTGCGCAGCCGGGAATCGAACTCCTCTTTGATCTGTTCAAACAGGGACTGGCCGGCAAAGGGCAGCACCAGCGTGATAGCCAGGGTCTGTTCGTGCCGCTCGACGGTACGCACAAAACCGGCCGCGACCAGATCCTTGCCCCATCCTGCCGGCTTAAATTCGGCCAGGATCTGTTTTACTGAATCAATCACCATTAACTCCCCATTATGTTGTCGTTATGCTGAGGTGAACGGTTACCGCACATAAATCAGTGGCTTGCCGACGTCATCGCGATGCCGCCAGTCAGGGCACCGGGGGCCACAACCCTAGGCAGGCCGCCCCCAATTCGGGTAACATGCACGGCACTGTATCATCCCAACAGGCACATAAAGAACGTATTATGGCAACTGATCCTCGTAGAATGCTGGTAACCTGCGCCCTCCCCTATGCCAACGGCTCCATCCATCTCGGCCACATGCTGGAACACATCCAGGCCGATATCTGGGTTCGTTATCAGCGAATGCGTGGCCATCAGGTGCATTTCGTCTGTGCCGACGATGCCCACGGTACGCCCATCATGCTCAAGGCTCAGCAGATGGGGATCTCGCCGGAAGAGATGATTGCCGCCGTCTCCCAGGAGCACCAGGGGGATTTTGCCGGTTTCAACATCAGCTTCGACAACTACCACTCCACCCACAGCGACGAGAACCGCGAGCTGGCGGGCGTGATCTATGGCCGCCTCAAAGAGTCCGGCAAAATCAAGATCCGCACCATCTCCCAACTGTTCGATCCGGAAAAATCCATGTTCCTACCGGATCGCTTCGTCAAGGGCACCTGCCCCAAGTGCAAGTCCCCCGATCAGTACGGTGACAACTGCGACAGTTGCGGCGCGACCTACAGCCCGACCGAGCTGATTGATCCGAAATCCGCCGTCTCCGGTGCGACCCCGGTGATGAAGGACTCCGAGCACTACTTCTTCGACCTGCCCCAGTTCGAAGCCTGGCTCGCCGACTGGGTGCGCGGCTCCGGCGCCATCCAGGAAGAGATGGCCAACAAGATGCAAGAGTGGTTCGAAAGCGGCCTGCAACAGTGGGACATCACCCGTGACGCCCCCTACTTCGGCTTCGAAATTCCCGGCGCCCCCGGCAAGTACTTCTATGTCTGGCTGGACGCCCCCATCGGCTACATGGCGTCGTTCAAGAACCTGTGCAACAAGCGTGGCGACATCGACTTCGACAGCTACTGGAAAGCGGACTCCGACGCCGAGCTCTATCACTTCATCGGCAAGGACATCGCCTACTTCCACTGCCTGTTCTGGCCGGCCATGCTGGAAGGCGCGAACTTCCGCAAGCCGACCAAGGTCAACGTACACGGCTATGTGACCGTCAACGGCGCCAAGATGTCCAAGTCCAAGGGCACCTTCATCAAGGCGTCCACCTATCTCAAGCACCTGGATCCGGAGTGCCTGCGTTACTACTACGCCGCCAAGCTCAACAGCCGCATCGACGATCTGGACTTGAACCTCGAAGACTTCGTCTCCCGCGTCAACGCCGACGTGGTCAACAAGCTGGTCAACCTGGCCTCTCGCAACGCCGGCTTTATCGCCAAGCGTTTTGACGGCAAGCTGGCCGCCACCTGCGCCGAGCCCGCACTCTACGCCGAGTTTGCCAACGCCAGCGCCAGCATCGCCGAAGCCTATGAAGCGCGCGAATTCAGCCGCGCCATCCGCGAGATCATGGCACTGGCCGACAAGGCCAACCGCTATGTGGACGACAAGGCTCCCTGGGTCATCGCCAAGCAGGAAGGGGCGGATGCCGAGCTGCAAGCCGTCTGCTCCGTCGGCATCAACCTGTTCCGCGTGCTGATGGCCTACTTGAAGCCCGTCATGCCGCAACTGGCCGAGCGCGCCGAAGCCTTCCTTGGCGAAACCCTGACCTGGGACGGCATCGCCGCCCCTCTGGTCGACCACGGCGTCGCCCCCTTCAAGGCACTCTTCTCCCGCATCGAGTCCGCCAAGGTGGATGCCATGGTGGAAGCGTCCAAGGAAGATCTCGCCAAGGAGCAGAGCAAGAAGCCGGCAGGCCCCCTGGTGGACGATCCCATCAGCGAGACCATCACCTACGACGACTTTGCCAAGATTGACCTGCGGGTGGCGCTGATCAAAAAGGCCGAAGCGGTGCCGGAAGCCGAGAAGCTGCTGAAGTTGCAGCTGGACATCGGCGGCGAAACCCGTCAGGTGTTTGCCGGTATCAAGTCTGCCTACAACCCGGAAGATCTGGAAGGCAAGCTGACCGTGATGGTGGCCAACCTGGCCCCGCGCAAGATGCGCTTTGGTATGTCCGAAGGCATGGTGCTGGCGGCAGGTCCGGGTGGCAAGGATCTCTGGATCCTCGAGCCCCAGGAAGGTGCCCAGCCGGGTATGCGCGTGAAGTAATACGCCCCTTCCCGGACAGTCCCAATGAAAAGAGAGGCCAATGGCCTCTCTTTTTTTATCTTGTGGGGTGCTTACTGCCCGCTCTGCAGCAATGCCATGCGAAGGCCGACCAGCTCCGCCTGATGGCAATCCAGTTGCAGTAGTTGGCAGCGGATCTCTGTTTTCAGGGCTCGCCGTTGCTGGCCTCGCCCCGTTTCGCCCCCAAGGCGTCTGAGCCATTGGCGCCTGTCCTGCAATTGCCCAAGCCGCTCCTGCCAGCTCACCAGCATGGACAACCAGGCCGGATCCCCTCCCCCCTGTGCCGTCAGCAGCTCCATCCCGTAGCGCGCCTGTTTCAGCACCTGACGCAACCGGTGCCAGCACCGAAGTTTCGCCCTGATGCCCACAGGAAGGGAGGTGGTCTTCGCCAGTGCATCCGACAGTGACAGCGCCAGATGCAGCTGAAACAGCGGCAAGAGATCGACACCGACGGGCACCTCTTCCAGTCGGGCCAGCCAACGGGCCAGCGGGCCGGTCAACAGGGGGACCCGTGGCAAGCGGTTCTGCCGAAGCGAGCCACCATGATGCTGCGCATAGACCTGGGCATCGCGCAGGGCGGAGAGCGTGCCGACGGCACGGGTCAATCGCCGCTCCAGCTCGGGCTCATGAATGAGGGGTCGCCACAGGGCGAGCAGCGCCAGCAGGCGGCGGGCCGCTATCCGATAGGCATGCACCTCTTCCATCCCCTTGTGCTGGCGCAGTGCCAGGGCCGCCCCCCGATATTGCCCAACGAGCCGGTTGGCCTGCGCAATCCCGCTCTCGCCCATGAACCCTCCCGGCTAGTTGGTATGAAAACCGGTTCCGGTGGGTGGCAACGCCTGGGTGCACTCCATTCGGGTGACGGTGGCGGTTCGGGGCCCGTGCTCAAGCCAGCCCAGCATCATCTGTACCTTCTGTTCGGGACCGGCAATCAGGATTTCCACCGAGCCATCTTCCAGGTTGTAGGCATGCCCCCGCAGCCCCAGTTGCAGCGCCCGCTCCCGGGTGAAGTAGCGAAACCCCACCCCCTGAACCTGACCCCACACCCGCACGACAAACGATTGCTCTCCCATTTATCACACCTTTCCCTTAAGTAATTTTTCCCCGGGGCGATAATGAGCGCGACACTCTCTTCCCCTTGCAGGACGCAATACCATTATGAAAGAAGTAAAGTTTCGGTGGGTTGACCGTTATCTCATTCACCTCACGATCAGCGAGAAATTTCTCATCACCTTCTGGTGCCCCCTGGTGTTCATCGCCTTCCTCACCTGGTATCTGCTGGCCGACGGCCATGATCAGGCGATGCAGCTCAGAGTGGATCAGCTAAAAGGGCGGGTCGAGACCACGGCCCAGCTGGTGAGCCAGCAGCCGACCCTTACCCTGCCCGCGGATCTCGTACTCACGCCTGGCGCCGCCACCGGCCTTAGCCAGCAGGGAAACATCTATCGCTATGGCGCCAGCGCAGGTCAGGCGGGCGTCGTCTCCGGCACCCTGGATACGAGTCACTACGCCCTCTGGGATGGTCAGGGCACCACGCTCACCATCATCGCGGTGCTGGCCGCCCTGCTGGCCCTCATCACCCACTATCTGATGACCTTTGTCTCGGGGGCGCTCTACTCCACCAACAAGGCGCTGCAGACGGTAGCGAACGGCGATCTCACCTTCCGGCTCAACTTCTTCCCGGTACGGGACGAGTTCTCCATTCTGGCGGGCAGCATCGACACCTTCACCGACCGCCAGCACAAGATAGTGCAACTGGTGGAAGAGTCCGCCGATGCCCTTACCCTGGCCGCCGACGAGTTTCGCGAGCATGCCAGCGACGGCGAGCAGCTTGCCCGTGCCCAGCGCCAGCACATGGACTCCCTGGCCGCTGCCATGGAGCAGATGTCCGCCGCCATCCGGGAAGTGGCCCGCAACGCCAATGACACCCTGCTGCAAACCCGCCAGTCCAGCGACGAGGCGACTCACGGGGCACAGCGGGTGGCACGTACCATTACCGCCATCCGCACCCTGGCGGACGAAATTGGCAATGCATCGGGCGCGGTCGAGCGGCTGACTCACAACGCCAATCGCATCAACGAAGTGGTCAACGTCATCAACGCCATCTCCCAGCAAACCAACCTGCTGGCCCTCAACGCCGCCATTGAGGCCGCCCGGGCTGGTGAACAGGGACGCGGCTTTGCGGTGGTGGCCGACGAGGTGCGCACCCTCGCCAGCCGCACCCAGCAGGCCACTGTGGAGATCCAGCAGATGATCGAGGAGCTCCAAGCCGGGACCGGGGCGCTGAACGACATCATGGAGAAGACGGTGGGGCGCGCGGCCGACAGCCAGCAGCTCATCACCGAGGTGGGCATGGACATCGAGCGGCTCAGCAACCACAGCGATGCGGTGCTGGAGATGAGCACCCAGATCGCCACCTCCAGCGAAGAGCAGAGTTCGGTGGCCGAGGAGATCACCCGCAACCTCGACAAGGTGCGCCACGAGGCAAGCCGGGTGGAGGAGTCCGCCAGCGCGGCGGTCGCCGGCACCACCGGCCTCAAGGGAACCGCCAGCGAACTCGGTCAGGCGCTCACCGGCCTGCGGATCTGACCACTCCGGCAGGCCATCGTCCAGATGGCCTGCCATGTCTGGGCCAGGCGCTGGGGACGCGCGAAACAGCCCGTTCGACCCTGACCGCGTGTGGATGCACGGATCCCGGTAGACGCGGCTTGCGTGCCTACCCTCACAGCCCCTACTATATGCCCCCTTCTTTTCTACCATCGGCAACTACCCATGAGCGCTTCCATCTATCTCGTCAAAGGCCGCGAAAAATCCCTGCTGCGTCGCCACCCCTGGATCTTCTCCAAGGGCATTGAGCGGGTGCAGGGCAACCCCGTTGACGGCGATACCGTCGAGATCTTCACCCATGACGGCAAATGGCTCGCCCGTGGCGCCTGGTCCGGCAGCTCCCAGATCCGTGCCCGGGTCTGGACCTTCGACAAGGATGAGAGCGTCGATCTCGACTTCTTCATCCGTCGCCTCAAATACGCGCAGGAGTCCCGCGACGGGCTCATCAAGCGTCAGGGCCTCACCGGCTATCGCCTCTGCGCCGCCGAATCCGACGGTCTGCCGGGTCTGACCATCGACCGCTACGCCGATTTTCTGGTGTGCCAGATCCTCTCTGCCGGTGCCGAGTTCCAGCGCGAGCTGATCACGCAAGCGCTGCGTACCCTCTACCCCGAGTGCAGCATCTATGAGCGCTCCGATGTGGCAGTACGCAAGAAGGAAGGGCTGAAGGAGCGCACCGGCGTCATCCATGGCGAGACCCCGACCGACCCCGTGGTCATCGAGGAGAACGGCGGCGTCAAGATCCTGGTCGATATTCGTAACGGTCACAAGACGGGTTTCTATCTGGATCAGCGGGATAACCGCCTTGCCGCAGCGAAATACACTGAAGGCAAGCGGGTGCTCAACTGCTTCTGCTACACCGGCGGTTTCGGGGTCTATGCCCTCCAGGGCGGTGCCAAGGAGGTAGTCAACGTCGATCTCTCCCAGAATGCGCTGGACATCGCCCGCCAGAACGCCGAACTGAACGGTCTCGATACCAGCAACACCCAGTTCGTGCGTCACGACGTCTTCAAGCTCTTGCGCGAATATCGCGAGAAGGGCGAGAAGTTCGATGTCATCGTGCTGGATCCGCCCAAGTTTGCCGAGAGCAAGGCCCAGCTGCTGGGCGCCTGCCGCGGCTACAAGGACATCAACATGCTGGCCTTCCAGCTGCTGGCGCCGGGTGGCGTGCTCTTGACCTACTCCTGCTCCGGCCTGATGGAGCAGAGCCTGTTTCAGAAAATCGTCGCCGATGCGGCCCTCGATGCCGGCCGCGACGCCCAGATCCTGGAGCTCTTGTCCCAGGCATCCGATCACCCCATCGGCACCGCCTATCCGGAGGGCTTCTACCTCAAGGGACTGGTGGTGCGCGCCCGCTAAGCCGAGCAGACCAGCGCTGCCCCCCTTGTCCCCGGTTCCAGATCCGGGCCAGGACTGGGTTCTGCTAGTCATCAAAAAGCCCGCGATCGTAGCGGGCTTTTTTCACGCGGCCGCCAAAGAGACAACCTCCCCCCGACTTTGCCACCAACAGCGATTGCTGCCCCCATCCCTCCTCTTCGACTGACGACTGCCATCCTCAATCAAGAGTTGCCGCATCGTTAACCCGATTCTCATCTCTCTTTCACTACACAACCCACCAGCAGAGACATGCCCGGCATTTTTTTATGCGAAAACATGAAATATTACGCATCAACATTAAAAAATCCTCGGGGAAATATCAGCCATAAACGCATACCCACTCATTTGAATGAATATTGCTGTTTTCCCCTGCAATGGATCACGCCATGCCCCTGTCCGCCTCGCACATTGCCTGGGGCGACAATACTCGCCCACCACAAGTCATCCCGCTCAATCACGCGCTGGCGCGCCCAGCGGGAAGTAGTGTCGAAATGGCCTCGCCTCCTCCACCACCCGCACGATGGAGGGATGATTGAGCAGACGGGCGCGATAGGCACGCAGACGGCCATAGCCAGCCGGGATCTCGTGGGCCCAGTCGGCGTAGAAGAGCGAGGGTGCGGCGGCGCAATCGGCCAGCGTGAAGTCTGCGCCGGCAATCCAGTAGCGTCCTTCCAGCCGCTGATCGAGCCAGGGGTAGATCTGATTGAGCATCTCGCGGGCCTCCGCTACGCCATAGCGGTCGCGATCCGCGACCGGGCGCAGTGCATCCAGCACCACTTTTTGCATCGGCGTCATCACATAGTTGTCGAAGACGCGATCCAGCATATGCACCTCCAGACTCGCATCGCCAGGCGGGATCAGGCTGACGGGACCCGGATGGTGCGCCTGCAGATGGGCGACGATGGTGCTGCTCTCGAGGATGCAGCGACCGTCATCCAGCAACACCGGGAAGCGCTTGAGTGGCCAAAGGGCGGCAAGTTCGGCGTTCGCCGCCGGCTCTTCGAGATTCCGATACTCGAACGGGGTGGCATTCTCGTAAAGGGCGATCAGCACTTTCTGGCTGTAGGACGAAAAGGGGTGGGCATAGAGTTTCATGGGGATGTTCCTGACGCTCAGAGGGATGACTTCCCTAGTCTAGATCCCCTCTCTATTTTCGATGCGTCCCTATCCCATGCTGGTTTTGGGATGATAAACGCCCATTCATGACGGCAATCACACTCGTATGACTCTCTTTTAGGTAGGGTGATCCCGCCTGCGGCCGCCAAGCCGGGGCAACCGACTCATCAGGGTTGATGAGCGGCACCACAACAAAAATTGATGTCAGGCCAAGCTGAACATCATCAAGGATCCCGTCATGAATCAATCATTGCCGCTGTTGACGCCGCTGCGGGGCATCGCTGCCCTGATGGTGGTGCTGTTCCATGCCCGCTTGCTGCTCTTTCCCCAGTGGATGGAGTCGATCGCAGGCCACACCCAACTCATCGAGAACGGCTACCTCTGGGTCGATCTGTTCTTTATTTTGAGCGGGCTGGTGCTGGCCCACGTCTACGGGGAGGCCTTCGCCCGCACGCCCCGCACCATCGGTTATGGCCGCTTCCTCTGGCTGCGGCTGACCCGGGTGTATCCCCTCTACCTGGTGACCCTGCTGCTGCTGGTAGGCTGGGAGCTCTACAAGGCCCACCACGGGATTGGCTTCTACGCCGGCCCCCTGTTCAAGATGTGGGAGTGGGAAGGAATGCCTCCGTTCGGCTCACCCTTTACTCCCGCCGAGGCGCTGCCAAGCAGCCTGTTGCTGCTGCAGGTGGTGACCGATCACGGATTGACCTGGAACTTCGCCGCCTGGTCGCTCAGCGTGGAGTGGATTAGCTATCTGCTGTTTCCACTGCTCATTCCCCTCGCTGTCACCCGCAGCCGCTGGAGCAACCTCGCCCCCTTGCTGGCCTTGACGGTGCTGGCCTATATCGTGCACAGCCGGGGTACCCTGGATGTCACCAGCGGCGCGCTGGCCATCGGGCGCGGGGTGAGTGAATTCGTGCTCGGCCTCTGGCTGCTGCCCAAGGTGAAGGCTGCCCGCCAGTGGCCCATGATGCAGCAAGATCTGCCGCTGCTGCTCGCCTTTCTGCTCCCCTTCGCACTGATGCAGTTCACCATGACGCCGTTGTTGACCCTGCTGCTGATCAGCGCCTACGTCTTGCTGATCTGGATTGCCGCTGCCCAGGGTGATCGCCAGAGCCCGCTGCTGCGCCTCCTGGACAACCGCTTCACCAACTGGCTGGGGGATCTTTCCTACTCCATCTACCTGCTCCACGCCCTGGTGTTGCTCACCGGCTGCGAGCTTGTCCACTCTCTGGCGCCGGGGCTCACCGCGTGGTGGTACGCCCAGACCAACCCCTTGCTGGGGGTGCTGGCCACCCTGTTGATGCTCGCCGTGCTGATCGGGCTCTCGGCGCTGAGCTACACCCTGCTGGAGCGGCCGCTGCAACGGCGACTGCGCCGGCTAGGCAAGGCTCCCCAACCAGTGATGGAGCAAGCTGGCTAGTTTCCGTCGCCACATGCTGCCCCGATGCAAGACCGGCACGCCGTCGGGGCGGCTCAAAGTGGGACTAGCCTGAGCAAGGCGAAGAGTACGGCTCTTTTTGAACCCGACAACCCCCTGCGCTTTGTGTGAATTCCAGTTCGAATCAAGAGGGCCGTCTGTGGCATAATGGCCCGTCCTGTGGTCCTCGGCGGGGCTTCGCCGGCGCATCCTTGCCCTCCTCCCGCCCTGCCTGGCAGCCTGACATCACTGTGTTCACAGGCCGCCAGGGCCACCCTATTTTTGCGCGCACATTTGACGGCGCCGCAGCAGTTATTGGCACAAACAAGTCTGCCCACACAAGGGGAAAGCATGTCTTCCATTCGTCTGACCCAATACAGCCACGGCGCTGGCTGCGGTTGCAAAATCTCCCCCAAGGTGCTCGACACCATCTTGAAGAGCCAGATCCCGGGCTTTGACGATCCCACCCTGATCGTCGGCAACAGCAGCAAGGATGACGCCGCCGTGGTGGACATCGGCAACGGCCAGGGCATCGTCTCCACCACCGACTTCTTCATGCCCATCGTCGATGATCCCTTTACCTTCGGCCGCATCGCCGCCACCAACGCCATCAGCGACATCTATGCCATGGGCGGCAAACCCATCGTCGCCATCGCCATCCTCGGCTGGCCCATCAACACGCTGGCGCCCGAGATTGCCCAGCAGGTGATCGACGGTGGCCGCCAGGTGTGCCACGAGGCGGGCATTTCGCTCGCCGGCGGCCACAGCATCGACGCCCCCGAGCCCATCTTCGGCCTGGCGGTGACCGGCATAGTGCCGCTCGATGCCATCAAGCAGAACGACACCGCCCGGGTGGGCGACACCCTCTATCTGACCAAGCCCCTTGGCATCGGCATCCTCACCACGGCCCAGAAGAAGGGCAAGCTCAAACCCGAGCACGAGCAGCTGGCCCCAGAGGCCATGTGCACCCTCAACAAGATTGGCCAGCGCTTCGCGGCCCTGCCCGGGGTCCACGCCATGACAGACGTGACCGGTTTTGGCCTGGCGGGCCACCTGCTGGAGATGTGCGAAGGCTCAGGGGTTTGCGCCCGCCTCGACTTCAAGGCGCTGCCGCTGCTGCCCGAGGTGGATCACTACCTGAGTGAAGGCTGCGTGCCGGGCGGCACCCTGCGCAACCACGACTCCTACGGCCACAAGCTGGACGCCATGGATGAGCGCACCCGCAACATACTGTGCGATCCCCAGACCAGCGGCGGCCTGCTGGTGGCGGTGGGCTCCCAGAGCGAGGCCGAGCTGCTGGCCATCGCGCGGGAGGAAGGGCTCTCCCTCACCCCTGTCGGGGCAATGAAGCCGCTGGAAGGCACGCGCTTTATCGAGGTTGTCCAATGAGTGCACTGCCGCTCGAAACGAACCTGGCGCGCATCTTCCTCGAGGATGTTCCGCTCATCGATCTGCGCGCCCCCGTCGAGTTCAATGAGGGGGCCTTCCCCAATGCCGTCAGCCTTCCGCTGATGACGGACGAGGAGCGTGCCCGGGTCGGTACCTGCTACAAGCAGCAGGGTCAGGCCGCCGCCATCGCGCTGGGTCACCGGCTGGTGGGGGGCGAGGTGCGCGCCGCGCGCATCGAGGGATGGCTGGCCCAGCTGCGCCAGCAGCCAGATGCCCTGCTCTATTGCTTCCGTGGCGGCCTGCGCTCCCAGACGGTGCAGCAGTGGCTGGCCGAGGCCGGCGTCACCCGTCCCCGGGTGGATGGCGGCTACAAGGAGCTGCGTCGCTTCCTCATCGACACCCAGGCGAGCGCCTCGACCGAGTGTCGCTGGACGGTGCTGACCGGCATGACCGGCTCCGGCAAGACCCACATGCTTGGCCACATTGCCCAGGCGGTGGATCTGGAGGGGCACGCCCATCACAGGGGCTCCTCCTTTGGCCAGCTGCCGGGGGGCCAGCCCAGCAACATCGACTTCGAGAACCGGATCGCCATCGAACTGCTCAAGCGCCGCCACCGGGGGGAGACGCATTTCGTGGTGGAGGACGAGAGCCGCCTCATCGGTCGCTGCGCCCTGCCGTTGAACCTCTATGAGGCCATGTGCCGGGCGCCCCTGGTGGTGGTGGAGGTGTCGCAAGATGAACGCGCCGAGCAGATCCGCATCGATTATGTGCAGGATCTCTGGCAGCGCTACCTGGCAATGTATGGCCAGGAGGCGGGCTGGCCGCTCTTTGCCGGCTACCTCACCGACGCCATGGCCAGGCTCAAGCGCCGACTCGGTGACAAGGATTATCGCGAACTCGATGGGCTGTTGCAGGCCGCCCTCAGGGAACAGGCCCAGAGCGGGGACACCCGCGCCCATCTGGTCTGGATCAGGCTGCTGCTGACTCGCTACTATGACCCCATGTACCGCTATCAGCTGGACAACAAGCGCGAGCGGATCCTGTTTCGTGGTGACAAGGAGGCCTGCCTCGCCTTCTTCGCCGAACGTTCCCCCCTTCAGACCCCTCAGGAGAGTCCCACATGTTGAAGTTCGAGGTGATCCCGGTCACCCAGTTCGCCCAGAATTGTTCGCTTATCTGGTGTGACGAGACCCGCCAGGCTGCCCTCGTCGATCCCGGCGGCGAGGCGGACAAGCTGCTGGCCGCCATTGCCAAACGGGGGCTGACCCTCACCCATATCCTGCTGACCCACGGCCATCTGGATCACGTGGGCGCTGCCGCCGAACTGCGCGAGAGAACCGGTATCGCCATTACCGGCCCCCACAAGGAGGATGCCTTCTGGCTCGATATCCTGCCCCAGCAGAGCCAGATGTTCGGCTTTGCCCATACTCCAGCCTTTACACCGGATAGCTGGCTCGAACAGGGTGACAAGGTACAGGTTGGCAAATGCGAGCTGGAGGTCTATTTCTGCCCGGGCCACACTCCGGGCCACATCGTGCTGCTCTGCCAGGCAGAACGCCTCGCCTGGGTGGGGGATGTGCTCTTTGCCGGCAGCATAGGCCGCACCGATTTCCCGCGCGGGGATCACGGGACGCTGATCAAGTCGATCACCGAGACCCTGCTGCCGCTCGGGGATGAGATCGTCTTTATTCCGGGCCATGGCCCGAGCTCCACCTTTGGTCACGAACGGGCCAGCAATCCCTATCTGACACAGCCGCTCTGGTAATCCCCCCGCGCCTCGCGGGCATCCCATTGCGCCTTGAGGCGCAAGATCTCCGGCATGATCTCGAGAAAACGGGAGAGCAGCCGGGGATCGAAGTGCTGGCCGGAGCCATCGCGCATGGTAGCCAGCACCCGGTCCAGGGGCCAGGGCTCTTTGTAGGGGCGACGTACGCTCAGGGCGTCAAAGACGTCGGCGATCGCCACGATCCGCGACGCCTCGGGGATCCCCTCGCCGATCTCGCCGGCGGGATAGCCGGAGCCGTCCCATTTCTCGTGGTGGTGCAGGGCAATCTCCGCCGCCATGCGAAAAATGGGGGCATCGGATCGCCTCAGGATCTCGTAACCGATACGCGGGTGACTTCGCATGATGACCCACTCCTCCTCGGTGAGGGGGCCAGGCTTCTTGAGGATGTGATCGGGGATACCAATCTTGCCCATGTCGTGCATGGGGGCCGCCAGCTCCAGCAGATCCGACTGCTCCGGGCTCCAGCCAGCCGCATCAGCCAGGGCCCGGGCGTATGCGGCCATGCGCCAGATATGCACCCCGGTGTCGGTGTCGTTGTAGTGGCCCGCCTCGCTCAGCATGACGATGGCGGTGCGATAGCTGCACTCAAGCTGATCGAGGCGCACCAGGGAGAGATGATTGCGCACCCGGGCACGCACCGTGCTCGGACAGACCGGCTTGTAGATATAATCCACTCCGCCCGCCTCGAACCCCTGGCTCTCGCTGTCTGCGTTGTCGCTCGCGGTGATAAAGAGCACCGGGATCCCGGCGTGAGCCGGATCGGCCTTGAGCCGACGGCACACCTCGTAACCATCCATGTCGGGCATGCGCACGTCCAGCAGGATAAGTGCCGGCTCGTGACGCCCCACGGCGGCCAACCCCTCCTCTCCCCCTTTGGCAAAGAAGAGGTTGTACTCCTCCTTGAGGATTTGCCGCAGCAACCCGAGGTTGCTCGGCTCGTCGTCGATGATCAGCACGCGCGGTCGACTCATGGCGCAGGTTCCTCCCGATCCTCCAGATATTCCTCCAGCTTGCGGGTGGCGAACGGGATATCGAACAGCTCCAGGGCTGCACTTATTTCGCTCACCAGCTCGCAAGGCAAGTGACTCCTTGCCTGGCTCAGCGCCGGCTCAATCAGATCCAGATCCTCGCTCACCAGGGCCTGATGCAGGGCGTGCAGGCAGACCTCCCGCGCCTCCCCCTGGGCCAGCGGGGAGCTGACCGCGCCCGGCTCGCGCCCGGCATAGGTATCGATGGAGTGTTGTGCCCGCTCCAGGGCCTCGAGGAAGGGTGCGATAAGCTGGCTGGTGTCGCCACCCTGCTCGATGGCCTCGTTCAACTCGGCACTGATACGCGCCACATCGGTGAGCGACAGGCTGCCCGCCACCCCCTTGAGCTTGTGGGTCAGGCTCGCGGCCGCATCGGTCTCGTGCTGGGCGATGTAACCCGGCAACACGGTACCGACCGTCATGTAGTCATCGCGAAAACGCCGCAGGTATTTAAGATAGACCGAGGCTTCACCCCAGTTGCGCAGTCCGGTATCGATATCGATGCCGGCCACCGGCTCGTGGGGGAGTCGCTCGTCGTTCACGGTGAGCGGCAGGACTACGTCCGGCAGATAACGCAGCAAGGTCGCGATGAGCTGCTCCACATCGAGCGGCTTGGCTATGAAGTCGTTCATGCCAGAGGCCAGCGCCGCCTCCCGCTGATCCTTGAATACCCCTGCGGTGAGTGCCAGCACGGGAGTCTCCTCCCGCCCCGGCAGCAGGCGCAGGCGACGGGTCGCCTCGTAGCCATCCATCACCGGCATCTGCACATCCATGAGCACCAGATCGATGCGCCGTGCCGGATCTGCCAGGCAGGCCAGGGCTCGCTCCCCATCGATGGCGGTCATCACCTCGGCCCCCTCCCGTTGCAACAATCGGGTCGCCACCTCCAGGTTGATGTCGCTGTCATCCACCAGCAGTATGTGCACGCCCGGCAGGCGCAGACGGCGCTGGCCACTCTCAAGGGGCTCCACATGCTCGCGCTTCTCGTGGATGAGACGCGCCACCGCGTTGTAGATACTGGAGCCGGTGACCGGTTTGTGCAGTACCAGATCCACCTGATCCGAGCCGGGGCGGTGCATCAGTTCATCCTGGGAATAGGCGGTCGCCATGATGATGATGGGTGAACGCTCCTGCTGCTCGAAGGCGCGGCGAATGGCCAGGCAGGTCTCGAGCCCGTCCATGCCCGGCATGATCCAGTCGAGCAGGATCACGTCGAAACGCTCCCCCTGGCGCAGCAGATGGTGTAGCGCCTGCTCACCGGACTCCACCACCCGCGACTGCCATCCGAGGGAACCCACCGTCATCGACAGGGCGTCGCGGGTCACCTGATTGTCGTCGGCGATGAGCAGCGAGATGTGCTGCAGGCGCTCGTTCAAGGCCTCGGGCCGCTCCACCTGCTCCAGCCGGACGCGGAACCAGAATTCGCTCCCCTTGCCAAGCTCGCTGGTGACGCCGATATCCCCCCCATCAGATTCACCAGGCGGCGACTGATGGTCAGACCAAGCCCGGTGCCCCCGAAGCGGCGACTGGTGGAGGAGTCTGCCTGGGAGAATGCATTGAAAATGTTGGCCTGCTGCTCGGGGGGAATGCCGATCCCGGTGTCGCGCACCCGAAACAACAAGGTGGCCATGCCGTCTTGCTCTGATTCCAGCACAACCTTGACCTCCACCTCGCCGCGTTCGGTAAACTTGATGGCATTGCCGGTCAGGTTGAGCAGCACCTGCTCGAGGCGCAGGGCGTCCCCAATCAGATGGGAAACCGGCTCGGGGGCACTGCTCACCACCAGTTCGAGGTGCTTCTGGCCAACGCAGGTGGACATGATGGCCGCCACGTGATCGAGCACCTCTTCGAGACTGAATGGCACCCGCTCAAGCTCGAGCCGACCCGACTCAATCTTGGAGAAATCAAGGATGTCGTTGATGATCCCGAGCAGCGCCTGCCCGGCCTGGTGGATTTTGCGCACCAAGGCATGCTGACCATCGTCGAGACCTCCCTGTTCGAGCAGGTAGGTCAGCCCCATGATGGCGTTCATGGGGGTGCGGATCTCGTGGCTCATGTTGGCGATGAAATCACCTTTGACCTGTGCCAACCTGGCCGCTTCCTGCTGGGCCAGTTGCTCCTTGTGCCTGCTGCGCACCAGTGCAGCCACACCGGCACCAAACAACAGCAGCAGCACGGCGCTGGCGGCCAAGATGATCCCCCAGATATGAGTGCGAATGGCCTGCAGCTCGCTGTGCGGCACCAGGGACGCGGCTTTCCAGATCAGCTGATCATGATTCTGTGCCGGGTACAGGGTGGTCCAGCTCCAGAGTCCGTCGGCAGACTCCATCTGGCCGTTTGATGCGTCCCAGAACGCCTGCCAAGCCTGGGGTGAAGTCTGCTTCAGAGTCAGATCCGGGCGCTCGAGCATGAAGCCCCACTCCCGGGATGGGTCCGGGCTGCGCAGCCAGTATCCGTCCTGGTTGAACAGCATGGTGTGATCGGCTGCCTTGCCGCTGCTGTCGGCAAACTCCTTGAGCATACGGGCGGCCTGGACGTTGATAAGCAGCAAACCAAGATCACGCCCCCCAAGGCGCAGACGCTTGGCAATGCGGATCATGGGGTTGAAGGGGCGATCGATCACCCCGTGTTCAACGTTGAGATCGAGCGGCGAGACGTAGACCCGCTCCCAGGGCAGCGCCATGGCATCACGAAAGTAGTAACGATCCCCCTTGTTCTGCAACTGGTCGTCCGCTACCCGCCACAGACGCTGACCCTGACGATCGATGCGCACTAGCTCCATGCCATCCGGGGCAAGCCAACGCACCTGGGCATAGTCGGGATTGCGGTTCAGCAGGATGGTGAACTGGACGGCCAGGGTCTCACGGTCATTGCGAGCCGCCGCTTCGAGCAGGATGGGTTCTTCCGACATGCTGCGCACATGGCGCAGCGGCACCGCCAGCTCGCCGTCAAGGCGGCCGCTGGCAAGCGCCAGGAAGGTGCTCTCATCACTGCGAACGCGATAGAGCTCGCGTTCGATCAGTGCATTGCCCAGCAAATAGCCACCCGCCAGGACCAGCAGCAGAATAGGTGAAAACAGCAGGATATATGTCCGTACGATTCCTTTCATAACGGTCAACATCGCCCCGAAAAATGGACTTGTCCGAGTACTTCTTGAACATCAGAGCACCACAACACGTGTCCTGCTGTCAATCATGCCTACAAGTAAAGACCAATAGTGCTGTTTGAGTATTTTATTTTCCCGGAAAAAATGCTGTAAAAACAAAGAGGCCACCCGATTGGGTGGCCTCTTCACAGGAAAGTTCGTTGTCGATTAGACGCGAACGAAATCCAGGTGAACCAGCTTGTAGCGAACCGGGTGACGCTGGATAGCCTTCACGTTCACTTTGACTTCTTCACCGTTGATGACCAGGGTCAGCTCGGAGGAGTAGAACTCCGGCTTCTCTTGGGCCAGGATCAGCTTTTTGTGGTCCAGGGTAACGGACACGGCTTCTTTGCCTGCACCGTAAACGATGGCAGGAACCAGGTCAGCATGACGCAGGCGGCGGCTCGCACCTTTCCCCAGGTCAGAACGGACTTCAGCTTGGAATACGAAAGACATAGTGATTATCTCTTTTAGATGAATGTATGGTGTTGACTGCGACCGGTCAGCACCTCGTAAAACGAGCGCGAATACTAGCACGGGCCCGGAGGGGATACAAGGAAAGAACCCGCGTTGCTCCTGTTTGGCCAAGAGGCACTCCACCACGCCTCTCGCCATCCCTTAGCGCCCCTGCTCCAGACGGGCAAACTGTTGCTGTCGCTGGGTCGGGCTCAGGGCATCGAATTGCGCCAGGGTCTGCGCTGTGGGGCAATAGAGGCGCAGCCCGGCCTGCACCCGGATCCCTTTGACCATCCTGTCACGATTTTCCTGCACCAGCGCCAGCAGATAGCTGTAAGTGTCCGAACCGCCGGCCTCCTTTGACTGAAGCTGGCTTGCGATACGCCACAGGGTCTCTCCCGCCGCCACCTGATGACAAACCCGCGATGCCTCCCCTGCCGCCGTGGCGGAAAGAGTCAAGGTCGCCTGCTCAGGGGCAGAATCTGCGGTGGCCATGGGCTGTGCATTTTCCTGTCTTGCCAAGGCCTGGGCGGGGACCTGCCCCCCAATCCGTGCGAGCAAGGGCTCCCCCAGGGGCATCCGCGCCTTCCTCTCCCGAGGCAGGGAGAACTCGGCGACAAAGGCGACAGCGCCCGGGACTTCGAACGAGGGGGCCGAGGAAGCGGCTTGCTGTACTGATTGGTGGGGCGCCATGCCATAGGCCATCTCATCGATGCGCTTTAGCCTGGCCAGGTAAGCCTTGGAGAGCTGGGCCTCCCCTTCGAACAGATCGAAGGGGGGCACCAGCCGGGCAGGAAAGAGGATCTGCCAGCGGCCATTCTTCTTTCTCTGTTCAAGTGGGGGAAACTGATTGCCCCGCCAAGCCGCAAAAATGGGCGGCACGGGGCGCTGCACCGGATAGAACTCCGGGTTGAGCTGCACCCAGGTTTGTTCCGCAATGGGTTGATACCCGCTGATGTTGACCAGTGCCACCCCCAACCAGATCCCCAGCATATGACGGCCTCCCTTCCCTTTGGCGTCCCGTTGCTTTCACACTATGGCTCAGAAAACAGATAGATAGCAGCTTAGCACTGGGCAATGGCGCTCTGCACCCGTTTATCCGAGATGGGGTATGGCGTCCCCAGTTGCTGGGCGAAGAAGGAGACTCGCAGCTCCTCGATCATCCAGCGAATATTGGCCACCTCGGTGGGAATAAGCTGGGATTTGGGGATCTTGGCGAGCAGTGCCTTGTACTCCGACTCCACGCTGTGCACCTTGAGCATGTAGACCCGATCCCGGTTGGGATCGATGGCCAGCTTCTCGAGGCGCCGCTCGATGGCCCGCAGGTAGCGCAGCAAGTCAGGCAGCCGTTGCCAGCCGGTCTCGGTGACAAAGCCCTTGTGGATGAGGTTGCCGAGCTGCTGCTGGATGTCCGACATGGCAAAGGCGGTGTCGAGCTGCATCTTGCCCTTGAGCCGTTTCTTGATCTCATGGGAGAGGGTCAGCACGGCTTCCACCTGCTTGGCAACCTCCACCACCGCATCGTTGAGCTCGGCGCGGACATACTCCTTGAGCGCCTCAAAGCCGGCTTCGTCCCAGGCCATGCCGCCGTGCTGCTCAATCAGCTTGTCACAGCCACAGGCGATGCAGTCGTCAATCAGCTCGGCCACCTTGCCAAACGGGTTGAAATAGAGCCCGAGCTTGGCCTTGTTGGGCAGCTTTTCCTGCAGGTACTTGATGGGAGATGGCACGTTGAGCAGCACCAGCCGGCGCTGACCCGCCCACATCAGCTGCTGCTGCACCACAGGACTTTCCACCAGCTGGATGGCGACCGAATCCTTCTGATCCACCAGGGCCGGATAGGCTTTCACCTCGAAACCGCCCCGCTTCTGACTGTACTCCTGGGGCAGCTCGCCAAAGCTCCACAGGGTGAGGCCAGACTGCTCGATATCGTCGTCCGCCACTTGCGACAGAGTCTCCTGCACCTTGCCGCGCAGCGACTCTTTCAATGCCTCCAGATCCTTGCCTTCCGCCACCTTCTTGTGTTTGTCGTCCACCACACGGAAGGTGAGTTTCAGGTGATCGGGCACCGCAGCCCAATCCCAGGATTCACGGGGCACGGTCACGCCAGTCATGCGGCGCAGCTGGCGCTCCATCTCGTCCAAGAGCGGCCCCTGCTCGGGGTTGATGCTGGCGAGCAGCGCATCGGCATAGTTGGGCGCCGGCACGAAGTTCTTGCGCATGGGCTTTGGCATCGACTTGATGAGGGCAACCAGCAGTTCGTGACGCAGGCCCGGGATCAGCCACTCGAACCCCTTCACCTCCACCTGGTTCAGGAGCGGCAGCGGGATATGCAGGGTGACGCCGTCCGCCGCCTCCCCCGGCTCAAACTGGTAGGTCAATTTCAGCTTGAGGCGCCCCTGCTGCCAGAAGTTGGGGTAGTCGAGATCGCTGATGTGGGCGGCATCCCCCTTCATCAACATCTCTTTTTCGAAGTTGAGCAGCTCGGGATCCTGCTTTTGCGCTTCCTTCCACCACTTGTCGAAGTGGCGGCTTGATATCACCTCCTCCGGCAAACGGGCATCGTAGAAGCGGAACAAGTCCTCGTCATCCACCAGGATGTCGCGACGCCGCGACTTGTGCTCCAGCGCCTCTACCTCGGCCAGGAGCTTGCGGTTATCGCTGAAGAAACGGTGGCGGGTCTCGAAATCCCCCTCCACCAGCGCACGGCGGATAAACAGCTCGCGGCACAACGCCGGATCGATACGGCTGAAGTTGATGGTGCGCTCGTTGACCAGAGTCAGGCCATAAAGCGTCACCTTCTCCTTGGCCATCACGGCGCCATTTTTCTTCGACCAGTGGGGGTCGCTGTGGTGTAGCTTGATGAGGTGCCCCGCCAGCGGCTCCACCCACTCGGGTTCAATCTTGGCGTTGATGCGGGCATAGAGGCGCGAGGTCTCCACCAGCTCGGCGGCCATCACCCACTTGGGCGGCTTCTTGAACAGACCGGAGGCCGGGAACAGGTGGAAACGGCCGTTGCGGGCCCCGAGGAATTCGGGCTTTTCCAAATCCTTGTTGCCGATATGGCTCAAAAGACCGCTCAAGAGCGCACAGTGCACCGTCTTGAAGTCTGCCGGTTCCTGGTTTGCTTTAAAACCCAGCTCCTTGACCGTCTGACGCAGCTGGAAGTGAATGTCCTGCCACTCGCGCACCCGCAGGTAGGAGAGAAACTCCTTCTGGCACATGCGGCGAAACGGGTTGCTGCCAAGGGCATCCTGCTGTTCTTTCAGGTAATTCCACAAATTGACGAAGGCGAGGAAGTCGGAATCCTTGTCTTCAAAACGTCTGTGCTGCTCGTCGGCGGCCTGCTTCTTCTCCATGGGCCGCTCGCGGGGATCCTGAATGCTGAGGGCGGCGGTGATCACCATCACCTCGCTCAAACAGCCGGTCTGCGCTGCGCTGATCACCATCTTGGCCAGACGCGGATCAAGGGGGATGCGCGAGAGCTGGCGACCGATCTCTGTCAGCTGCAGTTTGGCTTCGCGATCGCCGGTGGCGGGCAGCTCGCGCACCGCCTCCAGCTCTTTCAAGAGGGTCAGACCGTCCTTGATATGGCGCGACTCAGGCGGCTCGACGAACGGGAAAGCCTCCATATTGCCAAGGCCGAGCGCCAGCATCTGCAGGATGACCGAGGCCAGATTGGTGCGCAGGATCTCGGGGTCGGTAAAGGCGGGGCGGCTATTGAAATCCTCTTCAGAGTAGAGACGGATACAGATACCGTCCGCCACCCGACCGCAACGCCCTTTACGCTGGTTGGCGCTGGCCTGGGAGACCGGCTCGATGGGCAGGCGCTGCACCTTGGTGCGCCAGGAGTAGCGGCTGATGCGGGCGGTACCCGGATCGATCACGTAACGAATGCCCGGCACCGTCAGCGAGGTCTCCGCCACGTTGGTGGCGAGCACGATGCGCCGTCCGGCATGTTGCTGGAATACCTTGTTCTGCTCGGCGTTGGAGAGGCGGGCGTAGAGCGGCAGCACCTCGGTGTCGCGCAGATTGAGCTTGCGCAGGGCATCGGCGGTATCGCGGATCTCCCGCTCGCCGTTCATGAAGATGAGGATGTCCCCCAGCCCTTCGCGGGCCAGCTCTTCCACCGCATCGAAGATCCCCTGCAGTTCGTCGCGCTCCTCCAGCCCTTCGCTTTTATCACTGACGAGCGGGCGGTAGCGCACCTCCACCGGGTAAGTGCGGCCAGAGACCTCGATCACCGGCGCCTTGTTGAAATGGCGGGAGAAACGTTGCGGGTCGATAGTGGCCGAGGTGATGATCACCTTGAGATCGGGGCGCTTTGGCAGCAGCTGTTTGAGATAACCCAGAATGAAGTCGATGTTGAGGCTGCGCTCGTGGGCCTCATCGATGATGATGGTGTCGTACTGGGTCAGCATCCGGTCGTTCTGGATCTCGGCCAGCAGGATACCGTCGGTCATCAGCTTGATGTGGGTCTGCTCACTCACCTGATCGGTAAAGCGCACCTTGTAACCCACGTAGTGGCCAAGCTCGGACTCCATCTCCTCGGCAATACGGGCTGCCACGGTACGGGCCGCCAGACGGCGTGGCTGTGTGTGGCCGATGAAGCCCTTGACCCCACGCCCGAGCGCCAGACAGATCTTGGGGATCTGGGTGGTTTTGCCCGAACCGGTTTCGCCGGCGATGATCACCACTTGATGCTCTTCAATGGCTTTGGCGATCTCCCCCTGCTTCTGGCTGACTGGCAGATTGTCCGGATAGGTGACCTTGGGCACGCCCGCCAGACGGGACTGATAGCGCGCCTGTGCCACATCCAGGTCAGCGGCGATGGTCTCGAGCACGGCAGCCTGCTTGGCTTCCGGCAGCTTCTTGACCCCGTGCAGTCGACTGGAAAGACGGCGGGCGTCGAGATTCATGCAGGCGGTAAGACGGCGGCGCAGCGCCTCGATAGAGAGAGACAAGGTACGAATTCCTTAAAAGAGTGCCCATCAAGGGCCATATCGATAGCTGGGGGAGATCCTAAAGAGCGAGGCTGGGCGGTGCAAGCCTTAAAGCGCCGCGCCAGCACATCAAGCCGGAGGCGTCATGACCGTCACGGATGAAAAGAGCAGGCCGGAGCCTGCTCTTTGAAAACAACCAGACAACACCGCTCAGACTCTGGCCTGATGCACGAAACAGGTGCCAAGCTGGGCGTGGATGGCCTGCATCACATTGTGGCGGTTGATGACCCCGAGCAGGCGCCCCTCCTCCACCACAGGATAGATCTTGGGCTTTTGACCCATCATCATCTCCGCCAGATCCAGGATGCTGGTGTCGGGGCCGACTGCCAGCACCTCCTTGCGCATCACATCCCTGACCTGGGCCACCTGTTCACAGTGGTAGGCCTCCTTGAGCATGACGGCGATGCAATCCTGCTCGGAGACCCAGCCAATCAGATGTCCCTGGCTGTCCACTACGGGGCCGCCCAACTGATGACTGTTGAGAAATTTTTCCACCGCCGCCTGTACCATCATCTCTGCGCTGAAGGTGATGGGCTTGGTCTGCATGTAGTCCTTTGCCTTGAGTGATTCCATGACGCTTTCCCCCAACGAGCCTCCCGAGGGGAGGCAAGAGCCGGGCACTATGTCCGGCTCACTCCAAGCATAGTCCGCATGGATCAGGAGATGGATTGCAGCAAGAGCAAGAGCTCGTTCTGGCTGTGGCAGTCGGTCTTCTTGAACACCCCTTTCAGGGTGGAGCGCACGGTTTCCACCTTGACACCGCGCAGCTCCGCAATGTCGTTGCTGCTGTAACCCTTGCTCATCAGCACCAGCAACTCCTTCTCGCCGATGGTGAGGGGATAGAGGCTGGCCAGCGCTTCGATGTCGGGGTTGAAGGCGTGCTCGGGGTCACGCAGCACCACTTCCACATAGCGTTCAAAGCGGCTGAGTCCGCTCATCAGGGTGCATTGGACCAGCAGCGGGCGCAGGTTAGGCTGACGGGGAATGGACATATAGGCGCTGGCGCCGGGCAGCAAATAGGAAAAGCCATTGAGGATCTCCTTGAGCTGACGTTGCTGCTCCTTATTCTGCAAAGAGAAAATGCCATTGATGGCCCGCAATTCCACATTTTCATCGGCGATACGGTTGAAGGCCACATTGGAATAATGAATATGCCCCTTGTCGTCTATGATGGCGCTGGGCTTATTATGGTTTTTCACCAGCTGTTGCAACTGATAGTTCTGGGTTTCCAGGGCCAGCAAGTTCCAATAATGGTGACTCCAAGCCGCCAGTCCGGAATAGATTTCGGAGAGCGAGGTGAGGTCGCGACTGCTGAAATCATCTTGCGCTGCACCACGGTAACTGCACAGGCTGCTCAGCCCACGCCCTTTGACCTGGCAGACGCCGCCGGCGGCGAATTGGGCGCCGAAACTTGCCAGCAGGCCCACCGAGCTTGAAATGCTGTTTGTATGGAGATGGTATTCACCTGACAGTTGCCCACAAAAGGGAGTGGTCATACGGCTTCAAACCGGATAACAAAACGGTACCCCTACCGTATTATCCGGAGTCACCGTATGACCACCAACGAGAAAGTAGCACGTCGTAAACTCAGCCTGCTAGAGCTCGCCAAAGAGCTCAATAACGTCAGCAAAGCCTGCAAGCTCATCGGCTACAGCCGCCAGCAGTTCTACGAGATTCGCCGTAACTACCAGACCTATGGGGCTGAGGGCTTGCTCGACAAACTCCCCGGCTGTAAAGGGGCGCATCCCAACCGGGTCGCTCCCGAGATTGAGCAGGCCATCCTCGATTACTCCCTCACCAGACCAACCCATGGCCCGCTGCGGGCCGCGCAAGAACTGGCTCTGCAAGGCATCAACGTCAGTGCGGGCGGTGTGCGTGGCGTGTGGCAACGTCACGACTTGCTCTCCAAGCATGACCGCTTGTTGCGCCTCGAGAAAACCCACAGGGAACAGACGATTGAGCTCAATGACGAGCAGATCCGCCTGCTCGAGCGCTTCAGCCCCGAGTTTCGCGAACGCCAAATTGAGGTTCACTACACCGGGGAACTGGTGGCGGTCGACACCTTCTTCGTCGGCGCACTCAAGGGGGTGGGCAAGGTGTATCTGCAAACCGTACTGGACTGCTACAGCCGCCACGCCTGGGGACGGCTCTACACCAGCAAGCTGCCGGTGACCTCGGTCCATGTGCTCAACGAAACGGTCCTGCCGTTCTTCGAGGCTCACGAGGCGCGGGTCTATACCATCCTGTCGGACAACGGGCGCGAGTTCTGCGGGCGCCCTGACCATCACCCCTACGAGCTGTTCCTGCAACTGGAGGGGATTGAGCACCGGACCACCAAGGTACGCAGGCCGCAGAGCAACGGCTTTATCGAGCGGCTACATCGCACCCTGCTGGATGAACACTTCCGTATCAAGGGGAGGACGACCTGGTATGAATCAGTGGAGCAGATGCAGACAGACCTGGACAGCTATCTGGATCACTACAACACCCAGCGGCCACATCAGGGCAGGATGATGGAGGGTCAAACCCCCTACAGCATGTTCAAAAAGGGTCTGAAATTGATACCGAAGGAAGTGCGCACTAAAGTAGCGTAAACAAGACACCGGTTTGAGGCCGGTGTCAGGTGATAACTAGATCTGTACATGCTGTTAGCGCTGACGATCCCCTTGCACCCTTTATCCAGATAATGGTTGAACCACACATCCTGGCGATGATGTTGCAGGTAAAACTGCTGCTGGGCCTCGGTCAGACCGCTGGAAAAAAGCTTTATTCCGTCGCTCTTGTCATCATCCCGCAATAAAAACAGGGATGAACTGCAGGAAACGTCGGCGCGAAATTGGTCCACGACGAGCTTAATGTCAGAATCATTAATACCGCACTCGTATAACTGGCTGATATAGGGCGATATCCTTTCTTTCTCTAATGCCTTCACACCCGAACTCCTAATTCTTATTTTTATTGAAGAGGCATCTTACTCTGCAATGGGATAGCCGAAAAGTAGTCAAATGAACAAAGGGTTTATGATTTATTCATAAATAGTCATGAATATAGGCCCATGAATGAATATGACCAGAAAGGGTAAATAGCCGCTCATGTTTTTCCTGGCGCTGGTCGCTTTCCTCCCTGTTTTGCCTCTTGATGCCTCACCACCCACTCGCCATCCCGGCCCCTCTTCCCCCCAAGATCACGCTTTTCAACCTTGGGGTCATCTGCATCCACACCGATTCACATGTTGCATTTTGGTGACTTTGGTGTTTCCATTTTGAGCGCTGGACGATATTGTATATACAAATCATCCCCTCAACGGAATTGAACCATGCGGATCACAAGGAGAGAAAATGGAACCTGAACACACGCTCACTGCACCGGCAGGATCAGGGGCCGGCATCAAGCTGCTGCTGGCCAGTCTGCTTGGCATCGCCATCTTTTTTGTTCCCTTCGAGCTTGGCGGGCGCAGCACCATAGTGGTGGATCACCTGGCCGGCTTTCTGATTGCCCAGCGCCCCCTTGCCCTGACCCTCATTCTCTTGCTCATCGCCTATGGCGCCATCACCCCCTTGCTGGATGGCCGCTGGCGCGCCCGTCCCATCGACAGGGTATTGAGCCTGTTCAAGCTGCTCGGGCTGGCCCTGGCCATTTTGTATGTCACAGACTGGGGCCCTGCCTGGTTGATGACCCCGGATCGCCTCCCCTTCCTGTTTGATAAACTGGCCATGTCTGTGGGTCTCATCGTGCCTATCGGCGCCATGGCCCTGACCTTCCTGCTCGGTTTCGGCCTGCTGGAATTCATCGGGGTGCTGATGCAACCTGTGATGCGCCCCCTGTGGCGCACGCCGGGTCACTCCGCCATCGATGCCGTCGCCTCTTTCGTCGGCAGCTACTCGGTGGGCCTGCTCATCACCAACCGGGTCTTCCTCGCGGGCAAGTATACGGTGCGAGAAGCCGTCATCATCGCCACCGGCTTCTCCACCGTCTCGGCCGCCTTCATGATCATCGTGGCCAAGACCCTCAACCTGATGGGACACTGGAACTTCTACTTCTGGTCCACCCTGGTGATCACTTTCGTCATCACCGCCATCCTGGCGCGTGTTCCTCCCATCAGTCGCCTGGCTCACCATGGGGAGACCGACGAGCCGCTACCGGCTGGCATGAGCCGCTGGCAGGCGGCCCTCACCTGCGGCCTGACCCAGTCCCACCAGGCAGATCCCCTGCTGCGGCAATTGAAGGACAACCTCAGGGACGGTCTTCACATGGCCGCTGCCGTGGTGCCCACCATACTGTCCGTCGGTCTGCTGGGCCTGCTGCTGGCAAAGCACACTCCCCTGTTCGATCTGCTGGGCTGGCTGCTCTGGCCACTGACCTGGCTGCTGGATCTCGGCGAGCCGCTCGCCACCGCCAAGGCCCTCTCTGCCGGTCTGGCCGAGATGTTCCTGCCCGCCATCCTGCTCAAGGATGCCGACCTGCTGGTTCGCTATGTCGCGGCCGTGGTTTCGGTCAGCTCGGTGCTCTTCTTCTCTGCCTCCATCCCCTGCATCCTGGCCACCCGGATCCCGGTGAGCGTGGGACAGCTGGTGGTGATCTGGCTGCTGCGCACCCTGCTTGGCATCCTGCTGGCCGCCTTGTGCGGCAGGCTGGCGCTGGCCCTCGGCTGGCTCGGTTGACCAGGGCTCACAAAAAAACAAAGCGCCATCAGGCGCTTTGTTTTTATCGGGATGGTCTCAGGGGGCGATGACGGCGAACCGGCCGCTGTTGAAATCATCTATCGCCTGATGGATCTCTGCCTCGCTGTTCATGACAAAGGGGCCATAACCCACGATGGGTTCATCGATGGGCTCGCCACTCAGCAGCAACAAGCTGGCCTCGCCTTCCGCCTCCAGCATGAACTCCTCCCCGTTGGGATCGAGCAGTACCAGTTGTGCTTCGCCCGCGCGCTCCTGACCGTTGATCAAGAGAGAGCCCTTGAGCACCACCAAGGCGCTGTTCCATCCCGCTACCGTCGGCAGCACCACGCTGGCCCCACCCTTGAGCCGCAGATCCCAGATGTTCATGGGCGAGAAGGTGCGGGCGGGCCCCGCTACCTCGCCTTGTTGCAACCCGGCATCGTTCCCGGCGATGATGCGCACCCGCACGTCGCCCTCCTTGAGGCTCAGTTGCGGGATGGTGTCGCTGGTGATGCCCTGATAACCGGGCGTCGACATCTTGTGTTTGGCGGGCAGGTTGACCCAGAGCTGCACCATGTCGAGGGTGCCACCACGACGGGTGAACCCCTGGGAGTGGAACTCGTCGTGCATGATGCCGGCGGCGGCCGTCATCCACTGCACGTCTCCCGGACCGATGGTCCCCCCCTGGCCGGTCGAGTCGCGATGGGCGACCTCCCCTTCATAGACGATGGTGACCGTCTCAAAACCACGGTGCGGGTGCTCCCCCACTCCCCTGGCATGATCGGCGGGCTCGAAATGTGCCGGGCCAGCCCTGTCCAGCAGCAGGAAGGGGCTCAAGGCGCGGCCATGGGTCTGATACGAGAACAGCGAGCGAACCGGGAATCCGTCGCCGACCCAGTGTTGTCGAGGGGCGCTGTAAATACCGATGACTCTTTTCATGATGCTCTCCTGGGTGATCGTCACGGGATGTGTCGTTGCTCGCATTGTGAGTCTGGAACGCTGCGTCCGGTAGACGTAAAATTTGCCATCAGCGTCCTATTTTGTGAACGATAACCCCATGCAACAGGATCTCAACGACCTCTATTTCTATGTCCAGGTGGTGGATCACGGGGGCTTTGCCCAGGCCGGCAGGGCCCTCGGCATGCCCAAATCCAGGCTCAGCCGCCGCATCGCCATGCTGGAGGAACGACTCGGGGTGCGTCTTATCCAGCGTTCCACCCGCAGCTTCACCGTCACCGAACTCGGGCAGGCTTATTACACCCGTTGCCGGGCCATGCTGGTGGAAGCCGATGCGGCGCAGGATCTCATCGCCGCGACCCAGAGCGAGCCTTGCGGTCTGGTGCGCATCGCCTGCCCCATCGATCTGCTGCACGCCCACGTAGGGAGGATGCTGGTCTCTTTCGCCCTGGCCCATCCCAGCGTCAAGGTGCAGCTCGTCGGGGTCAACCGGGCGGTGGATTTGGTCGCGGAGGGGTTGGACATGGCGCTCAGGGTGCGACCACTGCCCCTGGAGGACAGCGATCTCGCCATGCGGGTGCTGGGTTATGCGACCCAGTGTCTGGTGGCAAGTCCGGCCCTTGTCGCATCACTCGGCATGCCCCGGGCCCCCGCAGATCTGCTGTCATGGCCGAGCCTCGGCCACGGCGCCAGCCTGGAAGGCCATCACTGGACCCTGCTGGGCCCCGATGGTGCCAGAGTCAAACAGCACCACAGCCCCCGCTTTGCCACCACCGACATGCAGACATTGCGTCAGGGGGCGATCGACGGGCTCGGGGTCGTGCAACTGCCCACCATGATGATGAATGAGCCCCTGGCCGATGGCCGGCTGGTGCGTCTGCTCCCCGACTGGGCACCGCGCCAGGAGGTGATCCACGCGGTCTTCCCCTCACGCCGCGGTCTGCTGCCTGCCATCCGCGCCCTCATCGATCATCTGGTCGAGGGCTTCTCCCCCCTGGGGCAGGCAAGTGCGCCGCCCCCGCCATGATCTGTGCATGGCCGTTCCCGGGGGTGCCGACATGCAAAAGGCCAGAGCTTGGCTCTGGCCTTTTCATTTTTCCCCTTCTCAGAGGAGGGGAAACAGATACGGTCAGTATCCTCAGAAGGGCATTTTGAAGCCAGGGGGCAGTTGCATGCCGCCGGTCAGCTCGCCCATCTTGGCCTTGTTCTGCTCTTCCACGCGGCGCACGGCGTCATTGACGGCGGCGGCGACCAGATCTTCCAGCATCTCCTTGTCATCTTCCATCAGGCTGGGATCGATCTCGATACGACGCACGCTGTGGCTGCCGGCCATGGTCACCTTGACCATGCCTGCGCCCGCCTCGCCGACCACTTCCATCTGGGCCAGCTGCTCTTGCATCTTCTGCATGCGCTCTTGCATCTGTTGGGCCTGTTTCATCAGGTTACCCATTCCACCTTTACCAAACATAGATCGTCTCTCGTCTTGAAATCCGGCATCCAGCGCCGGGCTGTGGGTTCATCTGCCCTAAGTGGGGGCAGCCAAAAGTCTTTTCAACCGGGGACAAACCCCGGCACGGTTTTTTCACCGCAATTCAGCGACTCAGTGGTTCGATGCTCTCGGGATGGAGCACGGCGCCGAAACGCTGCTGCAAGAATTGTACGTTGGGATCCGCCGCCAGATCCCGGCTCACCTGTTCACGCACCCCGAGATAGAGACGATGCTCTATCTCGAGCGGCGTCTCCCGCGCGGGATCCGAGCCCAGGGTCACATCGATGTGAACCGGGCCGCCCAGCTCGGGACCGATGAGCTCGGCCAGATCGGCGCGGGCCTTGTCGCTCACCAGATGGCGCTGCTCGGGTTTGAGCAGCAGGGAGACCCGATTGCCTTCCCGGGTCATCACCGCGTTGATGGCCAGTTGACGCAGCCGACCACCCACCCCGGTGCGGGCGATGAGCTCGGCCCAGGCGTCCCCGCAATTGACCAGCAAGGACGAGGGGATCAGACGGGCGACCTCCCCCTCCTCCTCGGGCTGGGCGTCGCTCTCCAGCGCATCCCAGTCGATGGTCTCCATCAACGCAATGGCGGGCTGAGGTTCGCTGGCAGCCACTGGAGGCGCGGCAGGCACCATAGCGGCAACCACAGGTGCCGCCGCATCCGCGCTGCCGGCGTCAGCGCCCAGATCCCAGGGCGGCAGATCCTCCTGCGAAGGAGGTGCCATGGTGGCGGGAGCTGGCTGGGCGGAAGTCACTGCCCGCGTGGGCAACGGGGCACTGGCAAACCCCTCGTCAAACCCCTGATTCAGATACTCTTCGTAGTCACTGGCCCCCTCTTCATAGGCATCGAGAGGGGGCAGGTCGTCATACCCCGTTTGCAAGGCAGGTCCCTGCCCTAGCATCTCGGGCCGCGCCGCTGGTTGCACCTCGGTCTGGGGTGAAGTTGCGAAGGCAGGCATCGCAGGGGCCGGTTTGGTCGCGGCCACCGGTTTGACGGGAGTCACCCGGGCAGGCGCGGCGTTTGCACTCTGCTCGCCACGCAGGCGGCTTCGCAGCAGATTGCGCTTGCCAAGCAGGCTCTGCATGCTGGAGGTCGAAGAGATGGCGACGTCTTCCCCTTGGACCTCAACCTGCTGCGTCTGCCCGGTGTCATCCGCCGCCAACGGCGCAGAGGCTGGCTCTGCAGGCGGACTGGTGGGCACCGCGGCCTCGTAGCCCATCCGTTCGGCCTCGCGCAGCAGCTCATCCTGCTCGGCAAAGAGCGGATCCAGCACTGCGCCCTCCTCCGCCTTGAGTGCGGGGGCGACGTGCTCGGCCTCAAGGACCGATGCTGGCGCGGCGGGAGCCTGTGGTGCTGCGCTGGCAGCCGGGGCCGGCTCAGCCCCCTGAGGCTTTCCCGGCAGGAGCGGCGCGTTTTCCCTCGCAGCCGCCATCACGCCGGTGTGCCCTGTCATGAGAGGCTGGGCCGCCAGGTTGGCGGGATGGACCACCTCGAGCCGGGGAGAGAAGGCCAGCATCCGCAGACAGGTCATCTCCAGTGCGGTGCGTCCGTCAGGGGCCCAGGGCAGATCCTTGCGCCCCCCCAGCACGATTTGATAGCAGAGCTGCACCTCTTCCGGGCTCATGGCTCCGGCTAGCTGCAGCAAGGCATCGGCATCCGCCCCCTGCTCCTGCACGCTCGCAGGCAGCAGTTGCGCCATGGCCACCCGGTGGAGCAAGGCTTCCAGCTCGGCGTGGAGCTGGTCGAAATCCGGCCCCAGGGTAGCAATCTCGGTGATCTTGGCCATGGTGGCCGGGGCATCCTGGCGCAGCACTGCCTCCAGCAACTGGTGCAGGTGGTGATGATCGAGGGTCCCCAGCATGGTGAGCACGCTCTCCAGGCGCACGCTACCGTTGCCGTGGGCCAACGCCTGATCGGTGAGGCTCAGGGCATCGCGCATGCTGCCGTCAGCCGCCTTGGCCAGGGCCAGCAGGGCGCGAGGCTCGAAGGGTTGACCCTCCTGGTCCAGTACCCATTCGAGCTGCCTGGCAATCTGGGTCTGATCCAGACTCTTGAGATGAAACTGTAGGCAGCGCGAGAGGATGGTGATGGGGAGCTTCTGCGGATCCGTGGTGGCCAGCAGGAATTTCACATAGGGGGGCGGCTCTTCCAGGGTTTTGAGCAGCGCATTGAAGCTGTGGCGCGACAGCATGTGCACTTCATCGATGAGGTACACCTTGAAACGACCACGGGCCGGACGGTACTGCACGTTGTCGAGCAGTTCGCGGGTGTCTTCCACCTTGGTGCGGGACGCCGCATCGATTTCCAGCAGATCGACGAAATTGCCCTGATCGATCTCGCGGCAGGTATCGCACACACCGCACGGATGGCTGCTGATCCCCTGCTCGCAGTTGAGGCTCTTGGCCAGAATGCGGGCGATGGTGGTCTTGCCCACCCCGCGGGTCCCGCTCAGCAGGTAGGCATGGTGAAGCCGCCCCTGATCCAGGGCATTGGTCAGGGCCGTCAGCACATGTTGCTGGCCGACCACTTGTTCAAACGTATGGGGGCGCCATTTGCGCGCCAAAACCTGATAGCTCATAGATCTCGATGCTGGGAAACGAGGCATTGAGGCTGGATGCTAACACAAATGGAGGGCTGGCTGTATGGGGGATGCGCCGCCTTGGGAGGGATCGCTTGAATTTCAAACCGGTGCCCGTTCAGGCACCGGTTTGCGGCAGAAAGCAGGGTGACGAGGCCTGCCGCACGAAGGGGCGATTTACGCCCCCGCGAGTTCCACCAGAGAGACCACCTTGACGCCGGCGGCGGTCAGGCGGGCATCACCGCCCAGGGACGGCAGGGAGATGATGAAGGCAGCATCCGCTACCTCACCGCCGGCGCGGCGGATGAGCTTGACGGTGGCATCGACGGTGCCGCCGGTGGCCAGCAGATCGTCCACCACCAGCACCTTGTCACCGGGCACGATGGCATCGGTGTGCAGTTGCAGAGTGTCGGTGCCGTACTCCAGGGCGTAGGACTCCTCGATGACGGCGCGGGGCAGCTTGCCCGGCTTGCGCACCGGCACGAACCCCAGCCCCATGGCGTAGGCAACCGGGGCGCCGAAGATGAAGCCACGGGCCTCGGTGCCGACAATCTTGGTGATGCCTTGATCACGGTAATGATCGGCCAGCAGATCGATGGTGGCCTTGAAGGCCTCGGCATTCTCGATCAGGCTGGTGATGTCGCGAAACAGAATGCCCGGCTTCGGATAGTCGGGAATGGTCTTGATGCTCGCTTCGATAAACTTCAGGGTTTCCGGATTCATTATTTGACCGCTTATTTTTTGAGCCCTGCCATGGCGGCGCACGGGGTCTCCGCCTGGGGGCAATAAAAAGGCCCGTCACGCAAAAATGACGAGCCGACTCCATAGCATTATTGCCGCGATAGCTTAGGGATTTCACTTCTTCATTGCAACCGGCTCCAGCACCGGCAGACGCATCAACCAGGTGAGCAGGATCACCATTATGACAACCAGCAGCCACCTCACCCAGGGCAACGGCACCACCAGCAGCGATACCGAGAACGAGATCAGGATGAAGATGATGGCGCGGCGTCTGGCGTGACGGCGAATGCCGCGATACTGCTGCCAGTCGAGGATGGGGGGGCCAAACCAGGGATGCGCCAGCAACCAGCCATGAAAGCGGGGAGAGGAGCGCGCAAACAGCGCCGCCGCCAGCAACATGAAGGGGGTGGTCGGCAGCAGGGGCAGGACTATCCCGACTATCCCGGTGGCGAAGGCAAGCCAGCCCAGGGCCATCAGACACCAGCGTTTCATGGGTACTCCTCTGCATGTATCTCTGCCTTTAGCCTAACAGAGTTGGCCCGGAAGCTGACAGCCTGGCCCAGTCGGCGGCCGTCGATGGGGGCCATCGAGTGGGCAGACGGCTGACAATCCCGGCCATTACCACTACAATCTGCGCTCTTTTTTCTCCCCTTGTCTTCGGAAGCAGCTATGCGCGTTATTTTGGCCCCCATGCAGGGGGTGCTGGATCACCTGATGCGGGAGGTGCTTACCTCCGTCAACGATTACGACCTCTGCGTCAGCGAATTCATCCGGGTGGTCGATCAGCTGCTGCCCGCCAAGGTCTTCTATCGCCTCTGCCCCGAGCTCAAGCAGGATGGCAAGACCCGGGCCGGCACCCCGGTACGGGTGCAACTGCTGGGCCAGCACCCCGAATGGCTGGCAGAAAACGCGGTGCGCGCCATCGAGCTCGGCTCGCCCGGGGTCGATCTCAACTTCGGCTGCCCCGCTCCCACGGTCAACAAGAGCAAGGGGGGCGCCGTGCTGCTCAAGGAACCCGAAACCGTCTATCACATCGTCAAGGCGGTGCGAGAGGCCGTGCCCGCCCACCTGCCGGTGAGCGCCAAGATCCGCCTCGGCTACGACGACAAGGAGCTCTATCTGGACAACGCCCAGGCCGTCTATCAGGGGGGCGCCGACGAGCTGGCGGTGCATGCCCGCACCAAGCGCGAAGGCTACAAGGCGCCGGCCCACTGGGAGTACGTGGACGCCATCCGTCGCGCCCTGCCCATCCCCGTCACCGCCAACGGCGAGATCTGGGATCACAAGGATGCCCTCGCCTGTGCCCGGGTGTCCGGTTGCGATGCCCTGATGGTGGGCCGGGGCGCCATCTCCCTGCCCAACCTCGCCAACGTAATGAAGACGGGGTGTGCCCACATGAGCTGGGACGAGGTCTTGCAGCTGATGGTGACCTATACCGAGCAGGATCTGGCGAGCGACAAGGCCGACTACTATCCGAGTCGCATCAAGCAGTGG
This sequence comes from Aeromonas sp. QDB17, assembly GCF_027705305.1. Taxonomy (NCBI): domain Bacteria; kingdom Pseudomonadati; phylum Pseudomonadota; class Gammaproteobacteria; order Aeromonadales; family Aeromonadaceae; genus Aeromonas; species Aeromonas sp. QDB17. The sequence continues at coordinate 53,877 of NZ_JAPDBP010000002.1, read as the reverse complement.
TTCTCCTACATAGTGCGGGAATACCCCCAGGCCGACGAGCTGTTTCGCCGCATCCGCACCATCAAGACCGCGGACGAGATCCGCGCAGCCCTCGAGCGCGAGTGCGCCGCTCGGGCCTAGTCTTGGCTGCCGCCCCGCGGCGACCTATGATAGAGGCTCGATGACAGGAGGTCAGGATGCAGGGCGTACCGGTCAACTTTACCCATCAGCACGACAGGGCCGATTTTCGCGCCCTGCCGGGGCAGCCTGCGACCGAGCTCTATCGCGCCCACATCCAGCACCACATCTTCGATCCCCATAGTCACGAGGGGTTTGGCCTCGGTGTCATCGAGTGCGGTGCCGAGCGCTTTCGCTATCGCGGCAGCCAGCTCCTGGCCGGTCCCGGCAGCCTGGTGCTGATGAACCCCGATGAGCTGCACACGGGCGAGTCAGCCTGCGAGCAAGGGTGGCGCTATCGCATGCTCTACCTGCCCGCCGATCGGCTCGAGGCCATCAGCGGCGAGCGCGACTGGCATTTCACCGATGCCGTGCGAAGCGATCCGCGCACTGCCCCCGTCCTGCAGGCGGCCCTGGATGCCCTCTGGCACTGTGACAGCGAGCTCGCCGCCGACGGCCTGCTGCTAAGGGTGTGCGAGACCCTGCGCCCCCATGCCCGGGCCCTGGCGGCCCCGCGCGAAGCGGCCCACCCTCTGGGCCGCGCCATCGACTATATGCAGGCCTATTTCGCTCGCCCCATGACCCTGGCCGAGCTGGCCGGTGCAGTGAACCTCAGCCCCTACCACTTCCAGCGCAGCTTCAAGGCCCGCTTTCACGTCACCCCCCAGCAGATGTTGATGGCAATCCGCCTGCAGCGCGCCAAGGGGTGGCTGGCCGCCGGCCTACCCGCAGCCGAGGTGGCCGCCGCCTGTGGTCTGGCCGATCAGTCCCACCTCAACCGTGCCTTCCTGCGCCGCTATGGCACCACCCCGGTCCGCTACCAGAAACAGGTGCAGGCTGGCCGCTAAAGCGCAATCTGGTTCAATACGCCCCCCTTCCCCCCTGCTAGGCTGGCCTCCTTCTTCTTTACCGGATATGAAACATGTTGATCGGAGTCCTGTTTGCCCTGCTGGCCGGCCTGATGTGGGGGCTCATCTTCGTCGCCCCCCTCTTGGTGGACGGCTATCCCCCCGCCCTGCTCGCGAGCGGCCGCTACCTCGCCTTCGGCCTCATCGTACTGCCGCTCGCCTGGCAGGCCCGCAAGCACCTGGCGGCCCTCTCAGCCAGCGACTGGCGAGAGGCCCTCGCCCTCACTCTGGTGGGGAACCTCCTCTACTACTTCTGCCTGTCGGGGGCCATCTTGCGCATCGGCTCGCCCCTGGCGGCCATGTTTATCGGCACCCTGCCGGTGGTGACGGCCCTGGCCGCCAACCGCCTCTATGGCGCACGGGACGGTCGCCTCTCCCGCACCCGGCTCTACCCGTCCCTGGTGCTGATGGGGGCCGGCCTCTGTCTGGTCAACAGCGCCGAGCTCACCTGGCACACCGAGGCGCGCACCGAACAACTGCTTGGGCTCGCCCTGGCGGTGGGCGCCGTGCTGTGCTGGACCTGGTATCCCCTGCGCAACGCCCGCTGGCTGCGCGAGCACCCGGGCCGCAGTCCGGCCGTCTGGGCCACCGCCCAGGGGCTGGTGACCCTGCCGGTGGCGCTCATTGCCTATCTCGGCAGCCTCGGCCATCTTGCCCTGAGTGCACCAAACTTTCCCCTGCCCTTCGGGCCGACGCCCCTGCGCTTCGTGTTGCTGATGGGGGCGGTGGGGCTCTTCTGCTCCTGGCTCGGCACCCTGTGCTGGAACGAGGCGAGCCAGCGCCTGCCGACCGTGCTGGTCGGGCCGCTCATCGTGTTCGAGACTCTGGCGGGGCTCTTGTACGCTTTTATGCTGCGCGGGATCATGCCCCCCATGAGTACCCTGGTAGGTGTCGTCTGTCTGGTGGCGGGGGTGCTCTACGTCATCACCGGCAAGCCGCAGCACCTGCCGGAAAAACCCGTCAAAGCACGGTTAACTTGACTCATGTCATCTTGATAAACCGCGGGTTTCCCTATACTGGCCGAGTTTTATCACTCGTATTTGGGGGCTGCTGTGTGTGAAGTGACGCAAGCCCGGTTGGCCGAATGGCATCAGCGCCTTCTGACCGACTGGGCGCAAACAAGAGAGGAGCTGATCCGTCAGCTCAAGGCCTGTCGACAAGATGACTGGGCACAGAAGGTGGAGCGCTGCGAGCGAGATCAACTGGTTGATCTGACCAGCCGTCTCGATCTGCCCGGGGTGGAACACAGCGTGGCACGCCTCAAGCGGCTCGACGCGGCGCTCTGTCAGATGGATCTGGGGCTCTATGGCTTCTGCTCCGATTGTGAGGAGCCGCTGCTCCCTGAACAGCTGGAACAGGATCCGACCCTGCAACGCTGCCCGCGCTGCGAGGCCCGCTACCGCAAGGGATTCCACGCTCACGAACTCTGATGGGGGCACCCTTTGTGCCCGCCATTTTCCTCCTCCACCCCTTCTCGCTTCCCATCATGACCAACCCCCTGGCGCGACGATCCCGGCAACCCCCGGGGGCAGCCGCACAGGCATGAAAAAGGGGAGTCATGGACTCCCCTTCTCGTACTGCGTACTCGTCACTGGGCCAGCAGGTGGCCTACCAGCTCATGACGCCACCCTTGCAGCAGCATGGGCTTGTCCGCCCTGGCCCGCTCCTCGGCACTCATGCGCCAGCTCCAGGTGAAGTACTGGTGGATGATCTTCTTGCTCGCCACCAGCTCCGGTGGAATGTTGCTGGCCTTGGCCTTCTCCTCCACCATGGCCTTGATGCGCTTGAGCTCGGCCTTGTACTGGGGGAAGTCCACCAGGCGACGGATGGGATCGGGCCAGCTCGCAGGGTCGCTCTGCTGGGCGGCGGCGACGATGTCCAGCATCCGCTTGCCGTGGATCTTGATCTCGATGGGCGAGAGGCCCAGCTCGTTGAGATCCCGAAGGGAAGCGGGACGACGCTCCGCCACCTTGAACAGGTGCAGCTCTTTGACCACGAAGTTGAGGGCGAGATCCCGGCGTACCGCTTCCTGCTGGCGCCAGGCGGCCAGCTCGCGCAGGATGGCCAGCTCGCGGCGACCCAGTTGCCAGGCGTTGACGATCTCGAGGTAGGCCTGACGGGGATCGCTGCCCTGGGTCTTGCGGGCGGAGTGGTTCTGGCACTCCTGTTCGAACCAGGGGAACTTGCCGCTCTCGCGCAGTCTGGCCATCACCTTCTCGTAGAGGGGCATGAGGTAGAAGACATCCGCCGCGGCATATTCCAGCTGACGAGGGGTAAGGGGGCGCGCCAGCCAGTCGGTGCGGGCCTGATCCTTCTCAAGCTCGACCCCGAGGAATTCGTTGACCAGGGCGCCAAAACCCACCGACACGCCATGACCCAGGAAGGCTGCCGCCAGCTGGGTATCGTGCATCTGGTTGGGCAGGTGACCCGCCTGATGCTGGATGAGTTCCAGATCCTCACCGGAGGCGTGCAGGATGGCAATCTGTCCGGCCCGACCGAGGCGCTGCCACAAACCGGAGAGATCCAGGGTCAGGGGATCAAGCAGGGCAAGCTGCTTGCCATCGTAGATCTGGAACAGACCGAGCTGGGGATAGTAGGTACGGGTGCGAACGAATTCGGTATCGATGGCCAGGGGAACGTCGGCCAGAGAAGCGAGATACTGATCCAGTTCGGCTTGCTGTGAAATGAGTTGATATTGCATCGTTGCCTGCACGTTGGTCGGATCCAGAAAGAAAAAACCGTGGATGTCCCACGGTTTTGCATAACGACAGCGCTGGACTGCAAAGCAGTGCATGCCGGTTACTGCTTGGCAATCTCCTCGTCGCGCAGCACGCGGCGCAGGATCTTGCCCACGTTGGTCTTGGGAAGTTCGTCGCGAAATTCTACCAGTTTCGGCACCTTATAGGCAGTCAGATGTTTGCGGCAGTGGGCAATTATCTCCTCTTCCGCCAGCTTTGCATCTTTCTTGACCACGAAGATCTTCACCTGCTCGCCGGACACCGGGTTGGGTACGCCGACGGCGGCTACCTCCAGCACCTTGGGATGTAGGGCCACCACGTCTTCTATCTCGTTCGGGTAGACGTTGAAGCCGGAGACCAGGATCATGTCCTTCTTGCGATCGACGATCTTGAAGAAACCCTGCTCGTCGCATACCGCGATGTCGCCGGTGCAGAGCCAGCCATCCTGCATCACCTCAGCGGTCGCCTCCGGGCGCTGCCAGTAGCCGGTCATCACCTGAGGACCGCGCACCTGCATCTCGCCGGGGGCACCCCGTTCGGTGACCTGGTTACCCTCGTCATCCACCAGACGGATCTCGGTGGAGCAGACCGGCAGACCGATGGAGCCGTTGTAATCCACCAGATCATAGGGGCAGACGCTCACCAGGGGCGAGCACTCGGTCAGGCCATAGCCCTCCAGCAGCGGGGTGCCGGTCAGCCCCTTCCACTGCTCGGCCACCGCCCGTTGCACCGCCATGCCGCCACCGATGGTGAGCTTGAGCTTGGCAAAATCCATGCCCTTGAACTCGTCGTTGTTGACCAGGGCGTTGAACAGGGTATTGACCCCGGTGATGCAGGTGAAAGGATACTTCTTGATCTCTTTGACAAAACCCGGGATGTCGCGGGGGTTGCTGATGAGCAGGTTATAGCCCCCTAGGCGCATGAACAGCAGGCAGTTCACCGTCAGGGCGAAGACGTGATAGAGCGGCAGCGCCGTGACCACAAACTCCTTGCCGCGCTCCAGCACGGGGCCATAGACACCGAGGCACTGCTCGACGTTGGCGATCATGTTGCGATGAGTCAGCATGGCCCCCTTGGAGAGGCCGGTGGTCCCGCCGGTGTATTGCAGGAAGGCGATGTCCTGGTTGCTGATCTCGGGTTTGATGTACTGCAGGTAGCGCCCCTTGGCGAGGGCCTGGCGCATGGTGCTGGCATGGGGCAGGTTGTACTTGGGCACCAGCTTCTTGACGTATTTGACCACGAAGTTGACCAGGGTCCCCTTGGCCAGCCCCAGGTTGTCCCCCATCCGGGTCAGGATCACATGCTTGACCGGGGTGTCATACACCACTTTTTCCAGGGTGTGGGCAAAGTTGGAGACGATGACGATGGCCTTGGCGCCGGAGTCTTTCAACTGATGCTCCAGCTCGCGCGGGGTATAGAGGGGGTTGACGTTCACCACCGTCATGCCGGCCCGCAGGATGCCGAATACCGCAATGGGGTATTGCAGCAGGTTAGGCATCATCACGGCCACCCTGTCCCCCTTGCCGAGCTTCAGCTCGTTTTGCAGGTAGGCGGCGAAGGCTCGGGACTGCTCCTCCAGCCGACGGTAGGTAATGGTCTGCCCCATGTTGACGAAGGCGGGTTGATCGGCGAACTGGTTCACCGACTCTTCAAACATCTCGACCAGAGAGCCGTATTGGTCTGGATTGATCTCGGCGGGCACCCCTTCTGGATAACGCTTCAGCCAGACTCTTTCCACGAACTTCTCCTGCATAACTCGCACCTGTGCGCTCACTGTGTTGCCTCCGTCCCTGTCACATCCATTTCAATCAATTGTTTTAAGTTCATGCTCTAATGCCGCACATAGTTACATAAGGCAACATCAATTAACAGTGAATTAACAACGGGAAATGTGAGGGAGAAAGCAAACCTGACATGATTCAAAGCCGCCGATCCTACCGGATTTGAGCGAAGTTTTCGATATAAACGGCGGTTTCTGATGAATTTTCCATATGAAAATGATGGCCTCCTGCCACTGTCACCCGTTCAATGTGGCCAAAGGCCGCCTCCCGCAACTGCCACTGTTCCAGGAGCCCGGGGAAGCCCTGCTCTCCCCGGATAAAGAGCACCGGACAGGCGATGGCCCGGATCAGGGCCTGGGCCTGCCCCTCGCTCATGCGCAGGGGCGAGAGATCGCGAAGACGGGGATCACTGCGCCAATACCAGCGCCCTGCCCGCGCCTCCAGCTGCCGCTCGCAGATAAGGCGTGCCGCACTCGAGGGAATGTCCGCCACCTTGCAGCGGGCAGCCACCGCCTCCTCGAGGGTGGCAAATCCACTGGTTGCACGCTCACGGGTACGAGTGCGGTTGAGGATGGCGCGGCGCAGCTGCCCCGGTACCTCCTCGTCGGGCTGGCTCAAGGGGCCGAGCCCCTCCAGCAGAATGAGCCGCTCGATTTGCTCGGGAAAAACGCCGGCATAGGCAGAGGCAATCAACGCCCCCAGGGAGTGACCAAGCAGGATGAAACGCTGCCAGCCCGCGGCCTGGGTGATCTGGTAGAGATCATCCAGCCAGTCCACGAAGACATAGGGAGTCGACTTGTGATCGGAGTGACCATGGCCCGGCAGATCGACGCAGACCAGATGAAACGCCCCCAGCCAGGGGGCCAGAGGCAAAAAGCTGGCACCGTTGTCGAGCCAGCCATGGAGGGCCACAAGCAGCGGTCTGCCCTCCTGACCATTGTCCAGCAGGGCGATGTGCCGCCCGTCCGCTAGGCGCAGCCTGCGCTCCTGCAATGTCGCCGTCATCCGGGCTCCTCAGCGGCGCAGGGGCCGTCTGGGCCAGAAGGGATCATAGAAAGGATCGTAAAAGTAGGGATCCATGTAGCGGATCTCCACCTCCTTCACCGGTGGCCACAGCTTGCTCCCCGTCACCTTGAGTACCGAGAAGCGATACTTGTGCTCGCCAATCTGGCTGTCCACCGGCTTGTCGAGGGTGCCGAGCACCGTCAGGCTGCGACCCTTGGCATAGAGGGTCGGGTCGACAAACCCCTGCATGATGGCGAGAAAACGACCGGGGCTTTGCTCGGTCTGCTCCGGCACCCCGTTGGACTTGAGGGGCAGATAGACCACCTCGATGACACTCTGATCCGCCTTGTTGTGGACCGCCGAGATGACACCGCTCCAGCGGGCCGGCTTGCCTTCCATCCCCTGCAGAGCGGGTTGATAGGCCACCAGCTGATCCGCAGGCTCATAGGCAAGCTCTTTGGGCACCGTGCTGCAACCGCCCAGCAGCAGCCCCACCAATCCCAGCATGATCACGGATTTTCTCATTCGTCTCTCCTTCATCGTCCGACAAAGCAGCCCGGGGCAGCTGTTGCCGCCTATTCGCGACCCGGCAGTTTCTTCCAGGTCACCTTGTCACGCAGATAGACAGGGGTGGCTTGCTCAACCGGCACCGCCTCACCCGCAAACCAGGCCTGGCGTGCCAGAGGCAGCATGTCGGCGGCCGCCGGGAAACGCACCTGGCTTGGCATCAGCACATCTGCCAGGCCGCCCAGAGTCTCGCCATAGGTTTCAAAACCGGTGCCAACGCAGCTCACCGCGCCAGTCAGCTTGTCACGGGCCTGCACCAGTGCGGCTGGCTCGCTCACCACCTCCTCGCCCACCAGCGTCATCACTCCGTCCACCAGGGCGTAGTGGCCGAAATAGACCTCGTCCATGCGCGCATCGATGGCGGCAAGCACCTGCTCGGCCCCTTCCAGCTTATGGGCCCCCTGGGCCATGGCCGCCAGGGTGGAGACACCGATCATCGGCACGCCGGCACCAAAGGCGAGCCCCTGGGCCACGCTGATCCCGATCCGTACCCCGGTGAAGGAGCCAGGCCCACGACCGAAGGCGATGGCGTCGAGCTCATCCAACGATAGACCGGCTTCATCCAACAGAGCCTGAACCATGGGCAGGATCTTGCGGGTATGGTCACGGGGCGCCTCTTCCCAGCGGGAGTAGAGGGTATCGCCCACCAAGAGGGCTGCGGAGCAGGCTTCGGTGGCGGTATCCACGGCCAGGATCTTCAACTCATCCATTCTTTTTATTCTCTTCACATCAGTCAGTTAAATCGTCAGCATGGCCAAGGCCTGCCGTCATGCATGGCCGGGGGCAATCAGCCCCGGCGCGGCGGACTCACTCCCGTGGTCCGAAAAATTCGCCCAGGGTCGCCAGCTCCCGGGTCCGTGGAATGGCAGGCAGGCTCTTGATGAAGGTGGCGCCATAGGGCTTGTTGACCACCCGGGGATCACAAATAACCAGTACACCGTGATCACTGCGATCACGGATGAGCCGCCCCACCCCCTGCTTGAGGGCAATCACCGCCTTGGGCAACTGCAGCTCGGCAAAGGGATCCCCCCCCTTGAGCTTGCAATCCTCCACCCGTGCCTTGAGCTGGGGATCGTCCGGGCTCGCAAAGGGCAGCTTGTCGATGATAACACAGGACAATGCCGCCCCCCGCACGTCTATCCCCTCCCAGAAACTGCTGGTGGCCACCAGCACGGCCCGACCGTTTTCCACGAAAGTCTTGAGCAGCCGCTGCTTGTTGTCTTCCCCTTGCAGCAGGACGGTACGGCCGATTTCCCGGCGCAGCACCTCGGCCACCTGGCGCATCACCTGATGGCTGGTGCAGAGGAAAAAACACCCCCCTGGCGTCTTGTTGATGAGGGGGATCATCAGGGTCGCCAGCTGCTCCCCGCGCCCGAAGGCATTGGGCTCTGGCAGGAAACGGGGTACGCACAGGCGCGCCTGCTCGGCGTAATCGAACGGACTGTCGAGAATGAGTTCGGCGCTGCCGGCCAGCCCCATCTCGGCGACGAAGTGGGCGAAGCGATTGTCCACCGTCAAGGTGGCCGAGGTGAAGATCCAGGCCACCTCGGGGCGCTGCACCTCGGCACCGAAGCGCTCGGCGACCGACAGCGGCGTCAGGTTGAGGGTAAAGTGCAGACGCGAACAGTCATACCAGTAGGAGAAACCGGTCTGGTTGACCGCCAGCACCTCCCCAAGGCGAGTACGCAGCTCGCTGATGCGCTCGAAACAGTGATCCAGCTGCTCCCCTCGCCCGAGCGCCAGTTTCAGCACTTCATAACAGAGCCCGATGGCATCATTGAGGCGGGCCAGCGCCTGGGCCCAGAGGGATTGTCTCAGCAGATCCCGGATGTTGCCGCGCCCCCCCTCCACGCCGAAGGCAAGGCGCAGATCCTGACTGGCAATGGCGAGCCTGTCCGCCGCCTTGCCAAGCTGGGCCATGTCATGAGCCTCTGCCCGGTAGGCAAGCTGGATATCCTGCGCCAAATCCTGGATGGTGCGACTGCCCACGGACTTGCCGAAGTAGTGGCTGGCGATCTCGGGCAGCTGGTGCGCCTCGTCGAATACATAGACCTGCGCCTCGGGTACCAGCTCGCCAAAGCCGGTGTCTTTGACCGCCATGTCGGCGAAAAAGAGGTGGTGGTTGATCACCACCACCTGGGCGTCCATGGCACGGCGCCGGGCGATGACCAGGTGACAATCATCGTAATAGGGGCAGTCGCGACCCAGGCAGTTGTCGTTGGTGCTGGTGACGTGGGCAAGGATCTCGGCGTTCTCCTGTAGCCCCGGGATATCCCCCACATCGCCGTTGTCGGTAGCGGTCGACCAGGATTTGACCTTCACGAGATCGCTCAGGATCTCGGGCTTTTGCAGATGGGATTCACTCAACAGCCGGTTCATCCGCTCGATGCAGAGGTAATTGCTGCGCCCCTTGAGCAGTGCCACCGGCGGGGTGTAGTGAAGCGCCCCCGTGATGGTGGGCAGATCCCGATAGAAGAGCTGCTCTTGCAGGTTCTTGGATCCGGTGCTTATCACCACCCTCTTGCCGGATTCCAGCGCAGGCACCAGATAGGCATAGGTTTTGCCAGTGCCCGTTCCAGCCTCCACCAGCAAGCGGCCACCTTGCTTGATGGCGCGCGACACCGCCTCGGCCATCTCCAGTTGCGGGGCTCGGGCCTTGAAGCCGTCAATATGGCGGGCCAGGGGGCCGTCTGGCTTGAACAGGGTCTGGATGATGGTCAAAGGCATGTCCCGCTGCAAAAGCGGGCATTATGCCAAAAGCGCGAAAAAAGCGGGACTGATAATGCGTTCAGACGAAGAGATCAATCCGGTGGTCCGGATCCGGTTTGTGATCATCATCCTGCACCGCTGGTTGATCAGGCCTTGGCGGCTGCTCCCTCTGCTGGTGATGCTGGCCACCGCCGCCATTGTCGGTGCCTATCTTGCGCAGCTGATGTTTCTGGCTGATCTGGGTCACCTCCCGCTTGATGTCATCCGGGCTCGGTGTCGAGGGTGCGCGGGGCAGGATGGGAAATAGCAGGTCCTGGCTGGGCATGATGTCGCCTCCTTTGGCATCTCATTGTCTAGTTATCGACCAGAAAACCGTTTTCTCAACTTTAATCGTCCGGATCACATTTTTCGGTTGCTTTTTCTGTCAAGGCAGGTAGTTTAAATCGGGCGTCAACAACGGCATCTGATTTGTAAAGGATTGATTACATCATGAAGTTCACCACCCTGAAGACTCATCATCACCATCATCATCCCGAATAGTCTTTCAGGAGGTTGACTGCTGGAAGACACTTAACTGGTGACTTCCAAAAGGACCGCAAGATTCATGAACCCTCGGAAGCACATACTTCCGAGGGTTTTTTCGTTTTTGACTAGAAGGAAATCGAGCAATGGAAACACAACGTCTGCGCATCGCCATGCAAAAATCCGGTCGTCTGAGCCAGGATTCCCAGGCCCTCTTCAAGAGCTGCGGCCTCAAGATCAACCTGCGGGAACAGCGCCTCATCGCCCATGTCGAGAACATGCCCATCGACATTCTGCGGGTGCGTGATGACGACATCCCGGGTCTGGTGATGGAAGGGGTGGTCGATCTTGGCATCATCGGCGAGAACGTTCTCGAAGAGGTGCAGCTCATCCGCGCAGCCCAGGGGCAGCCCTTTGCGGTGAAGACCCTCAAGCAGCTCGACTTCGGCGGCTGCCGCCTCTCTCTGGCGGTGCCGGACGATGTCAACTACACAGGACCCGAGAGCCTGGCCGGCAAACGCATCGCCACCTCCTACCCCGGCCTGCTCAAGCGCTTCTTCGACGAGAAGGGCCTCGGCTTCAAGAGCGTGATGCTGGGCGGCTCGGTGGAAGTGGCCCCCCGCGCGGGTCTGGCCGATGCCATCTGCGATCTGGTCTCCACCGGCGCAACCCTGGAAGCCAACGGCCTGAAAGAGGTCGAGGTGATCTACCGCTCCAAGGCCGTCCTGGTGCAGGCTCCCAACCCCCTGAACGATGCCAAGCAGAAACTCATCGACAAGCTGCTGCCCCGCATCCAGGGGATGCAACAGGCGCGCGAAAGCAAATACATCATGCTGCACGCCCCCAAAGACAAGCTCGATGCCATCACCGATCTGCTGCCGGGGGCGGAGCGTCCCACCATCATGCAGCTCGCCGGTGACACCAACCAGGTGGCCCTGCACGTCGTCTCCAGCGAAACCCTGTTCTGGGAGACCATGGAACAGCTCAAGGCCCTGGGTGCCAGCTCCATCCTGGTGCTGCCCATTGAAAAGATGATGGAATAAGCCGAGATGATGGAATAAGGAAGACACATCATGCAGACCCTGATCTGGAAGACCCTCTCCCCCGCCCGGCAAGCCGAGGTCCTGACCCGGCCCGCCCTTGGCGACGAAGCCGACATCGGTACCGTGGTGCGAGACATCATTGCTGCGGTACGCAGCCGGGGCGATGAGGCCCTGCGCGAGCTGAGCCAGCGTTTCGAACGCGCGCCCCGCGAACAGCTTCGGGTGAGCGACGCGGAAGTGGATGCCGCCTGCGCTCGACTCGGTGATGACATCAAGGGTGCCATCGAGGCCGCCATCGCCAATATCCGTACCTTCCACGCCGCCCAGGTGCAGCCCGTCGTGCGAGTCGAGACCCAGCCCGGGGTGCTGTGCGAGCTGCGCACCCAACCCATCAGCCGGGTCGGCCTCTATGTCCCGGGAGGCAGCGCGCCGCTCCCCTCCACCGTGATGATGCTGGCCATTCCGGCCGCCATAGCCGGTTGTCGTGAAGTGGTGCTCTGCACCCCGTCTCCGGCGAGCGACGAGATCCTGTTTGCCGCCCGCGCCTGTGGCGTTCGCCAGGTGTTCGCCATCGGCGGCGCTCAGGCCATCGCGGCCATGGCCTATGGCACGCAGACCATCCCCAAGGTGGACAAGATCTTCGGCCCGGGCAACGCCTATGTGACCGAAGCCAAGGGCCAGGTTTCCCGTGACTGGCGGGGCGCCGCCATCGACATGCCCGCCGGCCCCTCCGAGGTGCTGGTGATCGCTGACGAGAGCGCCAACCCGGCCTTCGTGGCATCGGATCTGCTCTCCCAGGCCGAGCACGGCCCCGACAGTCAGGTGGTGCTGGTGACCACCTCTGCTCCCCTGGCCGATGCCATCGGCAGCGAGATCCAGGCGCAGCTCGCCGAGCTCAGCCGCCGCGACATCGCCGAGCAAGCCCTGAAGGCAAGCCTGGTGATCCTCTGCGACAACCTGGAGGAGGCCTGCGCCATCTCCAACGCCTATGCCCCGGAACACCTCATCGTGCAGACCCGGGCCCCCCGGGATCTGCTGGACAAGCTCGAGAACGCGGGCTCCATCTTCCTCGGGGCATGGACACCGGAGTCGGTCGGTGATTACGCCAGCGGCACCAACCACACCCTGCCCACCTACGGCTATGCCCGCACCTGCTCGAGCCTGGGGCTTGCCGACTATCAGCGCCGCTACACGGTTCAAGAGCTCACTGCAGACGGCATTCGCGGCCTTGGCCCCATCGTCCAGCGCATCGCCCAGGCCGAGGGACTCGATGCCCACAAGCATGCCGTCACCCTCAGGTTGAACGCCCTGGCCGCCGAGCCCCAACAAACAGCACAGCAGAAGGATTTGTCATGAGCATCGTCAATCTGGCCCGTCGCGTCGTGCGGGCTCTCACACCCTACCAGTCCGCGCGCCGCATCGGCGGCCAGGGCCACGTCTGGCTCAACGCCAACGAGGCCCCCCTGGCCTATCCCTTCACCGTCGAGGGGAGCCGCCTCAACCGCTATCCCGAGTGCCAGCCGGCCGAGGTGGTGAATGGCTATGCCGCCTACGCCGGGGTCAATCCGGATCAGGTGCTGGTAAGCCGCGGTGCCGACGAGGCCATCGAGCTGCTGATCCGCACCTTCTGTGAGGCGGGGGAAGATCAGATCCTCATCTGCCCCCCCACCTACGGCATGTACGCCATCAGCGCCGAGACCTGTGGCGTGGGGATTGTCGAGCAGCCATTGACCGCCAGCCGTCAGCCGGACTGGCCCGCCATCGCCGATCGCCTCTCTGACGTGAAGCTGGTGTTCCTCTGCTCCCCCAACAATCCCACCGGGGATCTGGTGGGCCGCAAGGGACTCGTCGCCCTGCTGGAGAAGGCCCGGGACCGCGCCATCATCGTCGTGGACGAGGCCTACATCGAGTTCTGCCCGGAGGCCTCCGTGGTGGACCTGCTCGCCCAATACCCGAACCTGGTGGTGACCCGTACCCTCTCCAAGGCCTTCGCCCTGGCGGGGATCCGCTGCGGCTTTACTTTGGGGGATCCCGAGGTGATTGCCATGCTGGCCAAGGTGATCGCGCCTTACCCCATTCCCGACCCCATCGCCCAGATTGCCGCCCAGGCGCTCTCTCCCATGGGGCTGGAATTGATGCAGGAGCGGGTGCTGGAACTCAACAAGCAAAAGGCGCTCATCAAGGCGGAGCTGCTTCGTCTGTCCTGCGTCAAGGAAGTGTTCGAGGACAAGGGCAACTTCGTGCTGGTGCGCTTCAAAGATGGCGCCGCCGTGTTCGCCGCCATGAAGGCCGCCGGCATCATCTTGCGTGATTTCTCCAGCAAGCCTGGCCTTGACAACAGCATCCGCATCACCATCGGCTATCAGGGCGAAATGGACGCCGTGCTCGCCGTGCTGCGTGACCTGCCCCCACCCTCTCTGTAAGACAAGCAAGGATGTAGCGATGAAAACCCCGTTTTTGTTTATCGACCGTGACGGCACCCTGATCGAGGAGCCGGTCACCGACAAGCAGGTGGACAGCCTTGCGAAGCTGCGCTTCGAGCCCATGGTGATACCTGTGCTGCGTGAGCTCCAGGCCGCCGGCTACGTGCTGGTGATGGTGACCAACCAGGATGGGCTCGGCACCGCCAGCCTGCCCCTTGAACACTTCCAGCCGCCCCACGACCTGATGATGCACCTCTTCGAATCCCAGGGCGTCACTTGGGAGCAAGTGCTGATCTGTCCCCACTTCCCCACCGACGGTTGCAGCTGCCGCAAGCCTCACCTTGGGCTGGTGAAGGAGTATCTCGCCTCGGGCCGCATCGACTTTGCCAACTCCTTCGTGATTGGCGACAGACAGACCGACATCCAGCTTGCCGAGAACATGGGCATCCGCGGCATACGCTACCACCCGCAAGATCACGGCTGGACTGCCATTCGTGATCAGCTGCTCTCCAAGGGGCGTGTGGCCGAGGTGGAGCGCTACACCAAGGAGACCCGCATCCAGGTGGCGGTGGATCTCGACAAGAGCGGTGGCAACCAGATCGCCACCGGCATCGGCTTCTTCGATCACATGCTGGATCAGATAGCGACCCACGCGGGCTTTCGCCTCAAGCTCAAAGTGAGCGGCGATCTGCACATCGACGATCACCACACGGTGGAAGATGTGGGATTGGCGCTGGGTCAAGCCCTGCGCCAGGCCCTTGGCAACAAGCGCGGCATCGGCCGCTTCGGCTTCGTGCTGGCGATGGACGAGGTGCAGGCGGTGATCGACGGGCGTCCCCGCCAGGAGGCTGACAACACCTCGCTGACCGAGCTGGATGTGGCCACGGCGCTGGATCTGAGCGGCCGTCCCTACTTCGTGTTCGACTGCCCGAGCGGCTTTGGTCGCGACAGTGTGGGAGAGATGGCCACCGAGATGGTGCCCCACTTCTTCCGCTCCCTCTCTGACGCCATGGCCATCACCTTGCAGATGAAGGTGGGCAGCGGCAACACCCACCACCAGGTGGAGGCGCTGTTCAAAGGCTTTGGCCGCGCCCTGCGCCAGGCCATTCGCGTGGAAGGGAGCGAGCTTCCCTCCAGCAAGGGGGTGCTGTGATGGGGAAACAGAACCTGGTCATCATCGACACCGGCTGCGCGAACCTCGCCTCGGTGCGCATGGCGTTCGAGCGCCTCGGCGTGCAGCCCAGGGTGAGCTGCAAGGCCGCCGACATCGAGCAGGCGGACAAGCTGATCCTGCCCGGCGTCGGCACCGCCATCGCCGCCATGAAGAACCTCAATGAGCGGGAACTGGTGCCCCTCATTCGCGCCGCCAAGCAGCCGCTGCTCGGTTTTTGCCTCGGCATGCAGATGCTGGCACAGGCCTCGGAAGAGAACATGAGCGCCGATGGCAGCGAAGGAGCGCTCATCGACTGCCTCGGCATCGTGCCTGGCAGGATCCGCCTGATGGAGGTGGGCAACCTGCGCCTGCCCCACATGGGCTGGAACCAGATTGAGCACGACGAGACCCACCCGCTACTCAAAGGCATTCCCAGCGGCAGCTACTTCTACTTTGTCCACTCCTATGCGCTGGAGGTGACCGACGCGACCCTGGCAACCTGCGACTACGGCCTGCCCTTTACCGCCATCGTCGGGCGGGACAACTTCTTTGGCGCCCAATTCCACCCGGAGCGATCCGGCCCGGCCGGTGCCCGCCTACTGCAAAACTTTCTGGAGCTATGACAGGCATGATTATTCCCGCAATCGACCTCATCAACGGTCAGGTCGTGCGCCTCTACCAGGGCGACTACGGCCAGAAAACCGCCTACAGCGACAACCCGCAGGCCCGCTTCGATGACTATGTCAGCCAGGGGGCGACGCAGCTGCACCTGGTGGATCTGGACGGCGCCAAGGATGCCAAGGCCCGCCAGTTGGCCCTCATCGCCCAGCTGCTGTCCGCCACCGAGGCACCGGTGCAGGTCGGCGGCGGCGTGCGCAGCGAACAGGATGTGGCCGACTTGCTGGCGGCCGGCGCCAGCCGGGTGGTGATCGGCTCCACCGCCGTCAAATCCCCGGATCTGGTGGCCAGCTGGATGGAGAAATATGGCCCCGAGCGCATCGTGCTGGCCCTGGATGTCAACATCGATGAACAGGGCAACCGCCACATCGCAGTGGCTGGCTGGCAGGAGAACAGCGGCATCTCCATCGAGGCGCTGATCGAGCGCTTCCTCCCCGCCGGGCTCAGACACGTGCTCTGCACCGACATCAGCCGGGACGGTACCCTGGCGGGCACCAACGTCGAACTCTACCGGGATCTCTGTGCCCGCTACCCGAGCGTCGGCTTCCAGGCCTCCGGCGGTATCGGCGGTCTGGCGGATATCGAGGCGCTCAAGGGAACCGGCGTCAAGGGGATCATCCTCGGCCGTGCCCTACTGGAGGGCAAGTTTGACGTGGCAGAAGCCATTCGCTGCTGGGGTGACGGCCGCGCTACGTGACGCGCCCCTTTCCGGCATCAGACAGCCTGCCCATCCGGGCAGGCCTCTTTCTCCCCGATGGGGGCGAACCTTATGATTTGGCAGCAATTGGCTCTATACTCGACCTCACAGGGATAGCGTCATGGAAGACATATGTTGACACCTCACAACGCCACCATCCTGATCGTCGACGACTCACCCGAAAATCTGATGGTACTGACCGAATTGCTTTCGCCTCATTACCGCGTGCTGGCTGCACAAAGCGGGGAAAAAAGCCTGCGCATCGTCAGCGCAGATCCAAAGCCTGACCTCATCCTGCTGGATGTGATGATGCCCGGCATGGATGGTTATGAAGTGCTCAGGCAATTGCGTCAGTCCCCGATCAGCAGCCGTATTCCCGTCGTTCTGCTCACCGCCCTCGCCGACCCCCAGAGCGAGGAGTTCGGCCTCTCTCTCGGCGCCGCCGATTACATCACCAAGCCCATCAAGCCGGTGGTCGTTCAGGCCCGGGTACGTACCCAGCTGGAGGCCAAGCAGGCCCGTGACGGCCTGCAAAACCAGAATGCGGCGCTGGAAGCCGAGGTCGCGCGGCGAATGGCGGAAAACGACCTGATCCAGCAGGTCTCCATCCGCGCTCTCGCCCATCTGGCGGAGATCCGCGACCCCGAAACAGGCAATCATATCCTGCGCACCCAGGGCTATGTGCGTCTGCTGGCGAGCGCCCTGGCTGATCACCCCCGTTTCGCCGATACCCTGACCCCGGGTTACATCGACCTGCTGAGCCGCTCCGCACCGCTTCATGATATCGGCAAGGTGGGCATTCCCGACCACATCCTGCTCAAACCCGGCAAGCTGACCCCGGAGGAGTGGCAGATCATGCGCACCCACGCCAAGCTCGGCAGCGATGCCATCGAGGAGGCCGAACAGGACATGGAGCAGCCCCTGGCCTTCCTCACCCTGGCCAAGGAGATCGCCCACTGGCACCACGAGAAGTGGGATGGCAGCGGCTACCCGGACGGCTTGCAAGGGGACGCCATCCCCCTCTCGGCTCGCCTGATGGCGCTGGCAGACGTGTTTGACGCCCTCATCTGCGCCAGGGTCTACAAGCCGGCCATGAGCTACGGCGAGGCGCGCGCCCTCATCCTCTCCGGCAGCGGCCACCATTTCGACCCCGATGTCGTGACCGCCTTCGATCGCCATTTCGACGCATTCGTCACCATTGCCGAACGCTACCAGGATGGCAGCGAGGCTGTTGATGGCTGAGGCTCCCCTGACCCGGGCACATGTGCTCAACGTCGTGCTCACCTATGCCGCCGTGGCAAGCCTGTGGATCCTGCTCTCCGACAAGGCGGTGGAGTGGCTGTTCAGCACCCCTGCCCAGTTCGCCATGGCAAGCACCATCAAGGGCTGGCTCTTCATCCTCATCACGGCCCTCATGCTCTATGCCATGCTGCGTCGTCGCATTGACACCACCGGCAGCACACCTGTCTTTACGCGGCGTCAATGGATCCCCTTCCTGTTGCTCAACGGGCTCATTCTGGCCCTGACCGCCATGGCCATCGCCCGCAACATCGAACTGGCACGCAACAAGGAGGTGGCTCGTCTCGAAGCCATCGCGGATCTCAAGAGCCAGCGCGTCACCGAGTGGCTCGGAACCCACGAGGAGGATATTCACCAGCTCATAAAGGGTCTGGGCAGTACTGATTTCTATCGTCCCGGACAAGCACCATCCTCACCCGAAGCGATCACGCCACCACTGGCAAGGCTGCTCGAATTCATCTCGGTACGCGGATTTCACGGTGCGGCCGTGTTCAATCCTGCCGGGCAACCCCTGTGGCATACCCCGGGTGGCGACACCATGAATGCCACGTTGCGTGACGCCCTGCCACGGCTCGAGCAGGGCAACGTCATGCGTCTTGGTCCCTATCTCGATGATCGCGGTCACGCCAGGCTGGACTTTCTGATCAATCTGGAGGTCGCTGCAGGACCTGCCCCCGTGCTGGTGATGCAGATAAGCGCAAATCGCTGGCTCGATCAGATCCTGGGGGCCTGGCCCGTCCCAGACAGCAGCGGAGAAGCCATTCTGTTTCGCCAGCAGGGGGATCAGGTCCACTATCTGAGTAGCCTGCGCTATCGCCCGGAACCGGCTCTCACCCTGCACTATCCCGTCACCCACCCCACCCTGCTGGCAGCCCAGTATTTGCGGCTCGCCGAACGCGGCACGCCCCAGGTACTCTATGGCCAGGATTACCGGGGTAGCGAGGTCTTCGGGGTTGTCTATCCGGTCATGAACACGGACTGGTACCTGCTGGCCAAGATCGACAAGGCGGAACTCTACCAGGCCACCTTCAAGGAGAGCGTCTGGATCGGTCTCATCGGCCTGCTGGTGCTCTTTGTCACCAACGCCGGCATAATCCTGCTGCGCCAGCACACCCGGCTGCAGATGGCCGAACAGCTCCAGCACTCCCAGTCCCAGCGGCTGGAGGCGTTGCAACTGCTCTCCGCCATTGCCGACAGCTCGGAAGACGCCATCTTCGCCAAGAACAAGGAGGGCAGATACATCCTCTTCAACCGGGCCGCCAGCCAGTTTGTCGGCAAGCCGGTTGACGAGGTGCTGGGCCAGGATGATCTGACGCTCTTCCCGCCGCAGCAGGCGCAGATGCTGATGGCATCCGGGCGCCAGGTCATAGAGCGCAACCGGGTGCAGACCGAGGAGGAGTACCTGACCCTGCCCGATGGCGAGCATGTGTTTCTCGCAACCAAAGGACCCTTGCAAGACAGCGAGGGGCAGGTGATCGGGATCTTCGGCATCTCTCGGGACATCACGGACTTCAAACGGGCCGAGGCCGACTTGCGAGAGCGGGAGGGGCTGTTCCGTGCCCTGGTGGAGCAATCCCTTGCCGGGATCTACATCATCCAGCAGGGTCGACTCTGCTACATCAACCCCTGTTTTGCCCGACTGTTTGGCTATGACACTCCGGGGGCGCTGATCGCCGTTGGCCAGTTGCACGCCCTTGCCGCTCCCAAGGACAGCACCAGGGTCGCCGAGCTGGTGCGCGCGTGCGAGCAGGACGCGCGCGATATCCACACCCGCTTCAGTGCCCTGCATCAGCACGGGGAATCCCTGGAGGTCGAGCTGTACGGGCGGCGCGTCGACTACCTCGGCCAGCCGGCCATCATCGGCATTCTGCTCGATGTCACCGAACGGGAGCAGGTTGAACAGGCCCTGACCCGCCAGGCCAGCGAGCTGCGCCAGCAGAACCATGAGCTGGAGCGGTTCAACAAGGTGATGGTGGACAGGGAACTCGCCATGCTGGCCCTCAAGCACCAGATCAACGGGCTCTCCCGTCAGCTCGGAGTGCCGCCCCCCTATCCCCAGGCCCCCATGCCACCGGAGGATCTCCCATGATGAGCTGGTCACCCCTGTGGCATGTGCGCCCCTCCACCCAGCGCTGGGGGATCTCCCTGCTGGCCGTGCTGCTGCCCGTTCTGATGTTGCAAATCCGTGTCCAGCTGCCCATCGCCTTTGGTGAGCGACCGCTGCTGGTTCTCTTCATGCTGCCCATCATCGTTTGCGCCCTGTTGGGGGGCTTGTTGCCAGGTCTGCTCTGCACCCTGATCACCGCCCTGGTCACCAGCTATTTCATGCTCCCCCCCATTTATTCACTGAGTGTCGAGGCTGGCCAGGATCTGGTGCAATGGTGCCTGCTCATCGCCAACGGTCTGCTCATCAGCGTGCTCAGTGCCGCCTTTCATCGCGCCCGGGCCAGAGAGGTCCTGCGCTGGCAGGAGCTGATGAACACCCAGAACCAGTTGCAGCAGAGCGAGAACCGCTTCCAGGTCACCTTCGAACAGGCGGCGGTCGGCATCGCCCTGGTCTCCCCCGATGGACACTGGCTGCGTGTCAATCAGCGACTGTGCCACATCCTGGGCTACCGGGCCGACGAGCTCACCGGGATGACATTCCAGCAGTTGACCCACCCGGACGATCTCTACCTCGATGAGGCCCACGTGGCCCGGGTGCTGGCGGGGACCATCCCCCACTACACCCTGGAGAAGCGCTACCTGCACAAGGGGGGCGAGATCATCTGGACCACTCTGACGGTGGCCCTGGTGCGCGACGCCGAAGGCAATCCCGACTACTTCATCTCCATCATCGAGGACAACCGGCAGAACAAGGAGACCGAGGAGGCGCTGCGCCGCAACGAAGCCATACTGCGCGAGTCCCAGCGTCTCGCCAAGATAGGGAACTGGCGCTGGCGCGTGGCCGATGACAGCCACTTCTGGTCACCGGAGATCTATCGCATCTATGGCCGGGATCCTGCCCTCCCCCCCGCCGTCTATCCCGAGGTCAGAAAATACTTCACCCAGGAGGGGTGGCACACGGTGGCCCAGGCCGTCGAGCGCTGCAGGATGGACGGGCAGCCCTACGAGTGCGATGCCGAAGTGATCACGGAGCAGGGGGAGACCGCCTGGGTCATTGCCCGCGGGGCGGCGCTCAGGGACAGGGATGGCACCATACTCGAGCTCTACGGCACCGTGCAGGACATCACGGAGCGCAAGCTCGCGGAGCAGCGCCTGCAACACAATCAGCAGATGGCGCTCGATACCCAGCGTCGTGCTCGCCTCGCAGCCCTGAACCTGATGGACGACGCCATCAGTGCACGGGTGCGCGCCGAAACCGTCAGCAGCGCCCTGCGCGAGAGCGAGCAGCGCCTGCTGATGGCCCAGGAAGGGGCCCATGTCGGCATCTGGGAATGGGACATGGTCAGCAACCGTCTCTTCTTCTCGCCGGAATGCGCCCGCCTCTATGGCCGCAGTGCCGAGGTGCTCGGCGAGCTGGCCGCCTGGCAGGCCTGCCTGCATCCGGATGACAGGCCCCGCATCGAGCAGTTGCTGGCGGAGCGGGCGGTCAGCGGCGCCCCCGTCGAGCTGGAGTTCAGGATCCTGCTGCCAGATGGCGGCATCCGCTGGCTGGTGAGCAAAGGGAGCGTCTATCGGGACGCCCAGCAGCGACCCGTGCGCCTCCTTGGCATCCATCTGGACATCACCCAGAGCAAGCTGGCCGAGCAGCAGTTGCGCCAGTTGTCCCTGGCCCTCGAGCAGAGCCCTGACGGCGTCTTCATCACCGACACCCGGGCGCGCATCGAGTACGTCAACCCCGCCTTCCTCGCCGCCAGCGGTTACCAGCAGCACGAAGTGATAGGCCGGACCCCGTCCCTGCTGCGCTCGGGCCTCACCCCGGATGCCAGCTATGTCGCCCTGTGGGATGCCATCAACCACGGCCAGCGCTGGCATGGCGAATTCATCAACCAGCGCAAGGATGGCTCCCACTACCAGGTGCTGGCCACGGTGTCGCCGATCCGCCAGGAGAGCGGTGAAATCACCCACTACGTCACGGTCCAGGCCGACATCACCGAGAAGAAGCAGCTCGGCGAGGAGCTGGACCAGTATCGCTACCACCTGGAGGAGATGGTCAACGAGCGCACCCGGCAGCTGGCCCAGGCCCACCAGCGGGCCGAAAGTGCCAACCACGCCAAGAGCGCCTTCCTTGCCAACATGAGCCACGAGATCCGCACCCCCATGAATGCCATCCTGGGGCTCACCTATCTGCTCAAGCGCGACACCCGGGATCCCACCGACCTCGAACGGCTGACCAAGATAGACACTGCCGCCCAGCACCTGCTCAGCATCCTCAACGACATCCTGGATCTCTCCAAGATCGATGCGGGCAAGATGACGCTGGAGCTGACCGATTTCTCCCTCACCGCCATGCTGGACAACGTCCGCGCCCTGATGAACGACCAGGCCAGGGCCAAGGGGCTCACCATAGTGACGGACATCGGCGATACCCCCGCCTGGGTGCACGGCGACATCACCCGCCTGCGCCAGGCCCTGCTCAACTATGCGACCAACGCCATCAAGTTCACCGAGCAGGGAACCGTCACCCTGCGCGTCAGGCTGGCCCGCCCCCTCACCACCGGCTACCTGCTGCGCTTCGAGGTGGAAGACACCGGCATCGGCATCACCCCTGCACAGCGCGAGAAGCTGTTCCAGGCGTTCGAACAGGCGGATGTCTCCACCACTCGCAGATATGGCGGCACTGGCCTTGGCCTTGCAATCACCAGCCGGATCGCCGCCCTGATGGGGGGTGAGGTCGGAGTCACCAGCGAGCCAGGCCAGGGAAGCTGCTTCTGGTTTACCGCCAGGCTGTTCAAGGCAAAAGAGGACGCTCCTTCCCGGACCCCGTCCGAGCAGGGGAACCAACAGGCCTTCAGCTTCCCTCGCCACGCTCGAGTCCTGCTGGTGGAAGACAACGCCATCAACCGGGAAGTGGTGCTCGAGCTCCTGTGCCACAGCGGCCTCGTCATCGAGACGGCCGTCAACGGCCAGGAGGCCCTGACCCTCGTCAGCCAGCACCCCTTCGACCTCATCCTGATGGACATACAGATGCCGGTGATGGATGGCTACAGCGCCACCCGCGCCATCCGGGCCCTGCCCGGCATGGACAGGCTGCCCATCCTGGCGCTCACCGCCAGCGCCTTCGAGGAGGACAGAAAGGCGAGCGCATCGGCCGGCATGAACGATTTCATTGCCAAGCCCGTCACCCCCGCCAAGCTGTTTGAAGCCCTGCAGCGCTGGTTGCCCCAGGGCAAGGTCCCCGAGCTTGCCCCGGACGACAGCACTCGCCATCCCGTGACAGGCCCCCTTGCCCGCTTGCAGGCACACCCGGGTCTGGATCTCGACCAGGGGCTGGCGGCCCTCAACGGCAATCAGGAGAAATACCTGGCCCTGCTTCGCTACTTCATCCATGAGCATGGCCAGGACATGGCCCGGCTGCACCGCCACTTGCAGGCCGGGGAGCACAGTGGTGCGACCCGCATGGTCCACAGCCTGCGCGGCGTGGCGAGCACCCTGGGGGCACATGAGCTGTCGCGCCACTGCCTGACCCTGGAGCAGGCCATCGCGGACGGCAACACTGAACCCACCGGACTCATGTCATCCATCGATGAAGAGATCACCGCCCTTTGCGCTCTGCTCGGGGACGATCTCGCCGCCCCGACCACCGATCTGGTGCCTCTGGGGGATCAGTGGCGCCAGCAACTGCTGGGCCAGATGGAAGCCCTGCTGGTGCAAAGCGACACCGCCGTGATCCCCCTCTACGAGCAGTATGCCGGTCCCCTTCGCCTCATGCTGGGGTCTCGCAGCGACACCCTGACCAGGCAACTGAAGGCGTTTGATTTTGATGCCGCCCTGCTCACCCTGCGCCAGCATATGGCAACGGACGAGACCCACCCGGACGATCGGGCTCCCCTCCCCGAGGCGCCAGCCTGCCATCCGGGGCAGGTGAAGGGCGACAAAGGGTTGAATCACTGAATAAAGTCATGCATATAGTGGGGTGCCCAGAAGCGACGAGACGGTCTGCCAGGCCTGTCGTTTCCCCCGTCAGGGGCCCCCGTTCAAGGCATGCCAACCCTGTTCCCGTCCGCCGTCCGGGCCAACGCCGGCGGCAGAACGACGTTTCTTTAACCGTGCTTTACATGGAGCAATGAGCATGTTGTCAAAGCGTATTATCCCCTGTCTCGACGTCAAAGATGGCGTGGTGGTCAAGGGCGTGCAGTTTCGCAACCACGAGGTGATGGGCGGCATTGTCGACCTCGCCCGCCGCTACGCCGCCGAGGGCGCCGATGAGCTGGTCTTCTATGACATCACCGCCTCGAGCGACGAACGGGTAGTGGACAAGAGCTGGGTAAGCCGGGTGGCGGAAGTCATCGATATCCCCTTCTGCGTCGCCGGCGGCATCAAGAGCGTGGAGGATGCTCGCCAGATCCTGGAATTCGGTGCCGACAAGGTCTCCATCAACTCCCCCGCCCTGGCCGATCCCACCCTGATCACCCGGCTCGCCGAGCGCTTCGGCGTGCAGTGCGTGGTGGTGGGTATCGACTCCTACTTCGATGCCGCCCTCGGTCAATATCAGGTCAAACAGTTTACCGGCGACGAGAGCCGCACCCGCACCACCACCTGGACCACCCTGGAGTGGGTACAGGAAGTGCAGCGCCGGGGCGCCGGGGAGATAGTGCTCAACGTGATGAACCAGGACGGCATGCGTCAGGGGTACGACCTTGAGCAGCTCAAGCTGGTGCGCGCCGTATGCAAGGTGCCCCTCATCGCCTCCGGCGGCGCCGGGGCCATGACGCACTTTCGCGATGCCTTTACCCTTGCCGACGTGGACGGGGCGCTGGCCGCCTCGGTGTTCCACAAGGGCCTCATTCCCATTCCCGAATTGAAACGCTGGCTGAAAAACGAAGGAGTCGCCATCCGTGAATAATCAAGCAGTAGACAATGCATTGCCGCTGGCCGAGCGCCTGGACTGGGCCAAGTGTGAGGGCATGATCCCCGCCATCGTCCAGCATTCCCTCAGCGGCGAAGTGCTGATGCAGGGCTTCATGACCCGCGAGGCGCTGGAAAAGACCCAGACCACCGGCCAGGTCACCTTCTTCAGCCGCAGCAAGCAGCGCCTGTGGACCAAGGGCGAGAGCTCGGGCCATGTGCTCAAGCTTGTCGCCATCACCACCGACTGTGATCAGGACTCCCTGCTCATTGCCGCCGACCCGGTCGGCCCCACCTGCCATCTGGGCAACCCCTCCTGCTTCGACGGCCACCCCGTGCCGCCGCTCGGCTTCCTGGCCGAGCTCGAACAGATCCTGGCATCACGCAAAGGGGCAGATCCCGCCACCAGCTACACCGCCAGCCTCTATGGCAAAGGCACCAAGCGCATCGCCCAGAAGGTGGGTGAAGAGGGGGTGGAAGTGGCCCTGGCCGCCATGGCGAAAGACAGGGAAGAGCTCATCAACGAATCCGCTGACCTGCTCTACCACCTGACCGTCTTGCTGCAAAACGAAGGCTTGGGTTTGAAGGATGTGGTGCAGCGCCTGCATGAGCGCCACACCAAGTAATTATTGAATTCTGTTCAACAAAACGGGCCCTATGGGCCCGTTTCATTTCATGATTGCCCCCTCGCCGGGGGATGGCAGGCCCCGCGCCGCCCTCAGCCGATACGGGTCCAGAAGCTCATGTTGACCGAGTGATGGTCAAGCAGGGTCAGGTACTCCCCTGCCACGTCGTTGTGCAGCCACTGCTGGCAATAGGCTTCCACCAGCGACTGGCTGGGGGCCATCACCACGTCGGCATAGAGGCCGTCGGCGCCGCGCAGCAGGCAGTGCATGATGAGCCCGGATTGCTGGACAAGAAACTCGGACTCGACCCGCCGTGACAGGGCGAGCAAATCAGCCTCCGTCACCCCTTCCCTGAGCCTGAAGGTGGCAAATTCGACGCCCCCTGCCTCTTGCATGTCACCCTTGATGATCATCTCGTTTTCTCCGTTGTGGATGGTCTGGAGAACCCAGCATAACGAAGGGCTACTGACAGCCTTGTGTCAGTCCTGAATGACCTTTTCGGCGCTACTGCCCCCAGGGAGGAACGCGTCCGACTGGCGCAGGGCAAGGTAATCGGCCAGAGTCGCGCCAGGGGGCGCCCCTTCTCCCGGTCGGCACGGCGCCAGGGTGTCGATACGATCCACCCTGAAATCCCGGTAGGCCCGGCGCAGCGCACACCAGGCGCCGAGCGTCCAGCATCCGCCCCAGTAGAAGAGCCCGAGGGGAAAGAGCTGGCGTTCCGTCCTGCTGGCGCTGGCATCCCGGTAGCCAATGTGCAGCCAGTGACCGGCCGTGATGGCGTCGTGCAACCTGTCCCAGCGAGCGTATGCAGGCTGCGCCGTGGGATAGTCCGGTACCCGCACCACGGGGACGCGAGGTGCCCGAGCCTCCTTGGCGGGCAGGGCCGCCTCAATCTTGGCGAGCAGGGCGCGGGCCGGATCGGCCATCCCCTTGCCCGTCAGCACCGCCACCAGGTTCACCCCTGTGATGAGGGCCTCCAGCTCGGCCGCACTCAGTTGCAACGGGGCCATTTCGAACCCCTCGCTCAGCCGATAGCCCAGCCCGGCTTCCCCGTAAACCGGAATGCCCGCCAAAGAGAGATCGTCGATATAGCGGTAGATGGTGCGCTCCGACACACACAGGCGCGTCGCCAGCTCCCGGGCGGTCAGGGGTTGATGCGCCCGCAGCAGGTTGGTCAGTTGAAACAGTCGGTCCGATTTTCTCACAGGCATCCTCAGGCTCGCGGGACATGGCGGCCATGGTAAGCCGGGACGGGCTCAAAAGGCACGTCTTGTTGGCTGGCGACCGCTACCGGCGAGGCCCTGCTTCTTTGCATCGCGCAACACAAAACGGACCCGCAGGCCCGTTGATGGCGCGGCGCCTTTGTCGTCACGCCAACTGCTTGCGCAGCATGAATTTCTGCACCTTGCCGGTGGAGGTCTTGGGCAGCGGGGTGAAGATGATGCGCTTGGGGGCCTTGAAGTGGGCCATCTGCTCGCGGCAGAACCCGATGAGCTCGGCCTGGGTGAGCTCGCGCCCCTCCTTGAGCTTGACGAAGGCGCAGGGCACCTCCCCCCAGGTCTCGTCCGGCATGGCGATCACCGCGGCTTCTTCCACATCGGGGTGACGATAGAGCACGTCTTCCACCTCCAGGCTGGAGATGTTCTCCCCGCCGGAGATGATGATGTCCTTGGATCTGTCCTTGATCTCCACATAGCCGTCCGGGTGCCAGACCGCGAGATCCCCGCTTCGAAACCATCCCTGTGCCATCGCCTCCTCGCTCGCCGCCGGGTTCTTGAGGTAGCCCTTCATGACGATGTTGCCCCGCAGCACTATCTCTCCCAGGGTCTTGCCATCCATGGGGACCGGCTCGCCGCTGACGGGGTTGATGACCCGCATCTCTCCTTGCAGGGGGGAGGCCACCCCCTGGCGCGCCTTGAGACGGGAGAGGGTGGTGGCATCCTGCCCCTGCCAGTGTCTTTGCGGCTCGCACACCACGCAGGGGCCATAGGTTTCGGTGAGGCCATAGACATGGGTCACGGCGATCCCCATCGCCTCCATGCCGGCGATCACGGTGGCGGGTGGCGCTGCCCCCGCCGTCATCGCCTTGACGGGGTGGTCGAGCCCCTGCTTGAGGACCGGATCGGCATTGTTGAGCATATTGAGCACGATGGGAGCGGCGCAGAAATGGCTCACCTTGTGCTCGCGCAGCGCCCCGTAGATGGCCGCCGCCTGCACGTGGCGCAGGCAGACGCTCACCCCGGCGGTGGCCGCCAGGGTCCAGGGGAAGCACCAGCCGTTGCAGTGAAACATCGGCAGGGTCCAGAGGTAGACGGGGTGCTTGGGCAGCTCCCAGGAGAGGGCATTGTTGACCGCATTGAGGTGGGCGCCGCGATGGTGATAGACCACCCCCTTGGGGTTCCCCGTGGTGCCGGAGGTGTAGTTGAGGGAAATGGCCTGCCACTCGTCCGCCGGCAGCCAGCCGGGTTCGTCCCCGTCCCCCAGGGCGATGAACCCCTCGTAGTCGAGCTCGCCGACCAGCTCCCCTTCCCGGTAGAGGGGATCGTCGATGGCGATCACCAGGGGCTGGCTATCAATGAGAGAGAGCGCCTTTCGCACCACGGCGCCGAACTCCCGGTCCACCAGCACCACCTTGCTCCGGGCGTGCTGGAAGATGAAGGCCATGGCGTCCGCATCGAGCCGGGTATTGATGGTGTTGAGCACGGCGCCGCTCATGGGTACCCCGAAGTGCGCCTCGAACATGGCCGGCACATTGGGGGCAACGATGGAGACGGTGTCCCCCTCGCCAATGCCGCGACGGCGCAGGGCCGAGGCGAGCTGGCGGCAACGGCGTTCGGTCTGGGCCCAGCTCTGGCGAAGGGGCCCGTGGATCAGCGCCGGATAGTCGGGATAGACCCGGGCGGCCCGCCCCAGAAAGCTCAAGGGGGTCAGCGCCTCGAAATTGGCGGGCGTCTTGCCAAGGCCGGCGTCGTACATGTTCTGCTCTGTCATCGGATCCTTCCTCACAGGGACACAAAACGGGGTGGCTCTCGCGGTTCACCACGACCGGCATTGCGCCCTGATGCGGGGCCAGGATGCCGGCTGGAACCGGATGAAAGGGTATCAAGGGGGGCAGATCCCAGGTATTAGCGAAACGTCTTAGGGGCCCTCGGCCCTGCTCCCCCTGTCGCCAATCGCCGACGCTATTTTTGCGCGGTCACTTTTTGCGCAGTCAGCCCCTGTCGCGATCCCGTGGCCCTTGCCTTGAGCCTGCGGCGCAAAATGCGAAGAATGATCCCAAGCCCTCAACGGGTATGAGTACGAGGAGAAGAGTGATGAACAAATCCATGTTGGCAGGTGTCGGGATCGGTGTGGCCTCTGCGCTGGCATTGTCGGCGGTCGCCAGCGGATCCCTGTTTTCATCAGAGCCCCAGTTTGCCGAGGTGCTGGCCAGCAAGCCGGTGACCGAGACCATCAAGACGCCGCGTCAGGAGTGCCGCAACGTCACCCTGACCCACCGCAAGCCGGTGCAGGACGAGCACAAGATCCTGGGTACCGTGGTTGGCGCGGCCCTGGGCGGCGTGGTCGGCCACCAGTTTGGCGGTGGCAGCGGCAAGAAGGTGGCCACCGCCGCCGGTGCCGTGGCAGGGGGTTATGCCGGGAATCAGGTGCAGGGCAACATGCAGGCGGGTGATACCTACACCACCACGGAGCAGCGCTGCAAGACGGTGCAGGAGAGCAGCACCCGCACCATCGGCTATGACGTCACCTACCGCCTCGCCGGCCAGGAAGGGGTGGTACGCATGGAGAAGCAACCCGGCCCCACCATTCCGGTCAAGGATGGCAAGCTGGTACTGAGCAACGCGCAGGGTTGATACTCCGTTAGGAGCGCCCTGCCATGAGGAAGGCCCACCATGACGGTGGGCCTTTTTCATCTTCGCAACCCAACCTGTCTGCAACAAGTCTTCCCAACAAACGTCTTCCCAACTAAGAAAGGGGCCCGCAGGCCCCTTCTTGTTGCTCAATCATCCTCAGTGGCGACCGAAGGGCCACCAGGACTTGTCGTTGTCCAGAATGTCGACCCGGGTCTGCTGCAAGGCGCCGGGCTGGCCCCCTTCCACCCGATCGAGGCTCACCCTGAACTGCTCGGTGGGCTCGACGAACCAGTCATCGATGATCAGCACCTTGACCGACTTGCTGCCCCCCTCGCCCGCGGCCCAGCTCACCGACTGACCGAACCAGGGCAGGAAATCCAGCCCCCAGCGCGCCGTGACCCCGTCAAGGGCCACCCGGGCCCGGGCTGGCTTGCTGAGATCGCCGCTTCGCACCAGGGGAATCTCGGCAAACCACTGCCCCTCGTTCACCGTGATACTGGCCTGAGCCAGCGAGATGGTGGACGGCGCCAGCTTGTCCTTGATGGTCACCAGGGTCTGGTGCTGAGCCCCCAGGGTCGCGCCACTCGGGTCAAACAGCTCCAGGGTAAAGGTCTCGTCCCCCTCGTGCAGGGTGTCGCTTTTCACCGGGATGCTGATGGTCTGGGGCTCGCTCTGCCCGGCAGCCCAGTGCAGGGTACCGGTGAGGGGTGCCACGTCGCTTGCGTCCGCGCTGCCATGGACGATGCGATAACTCACGCTGGCCTCACCATGGCTGCCGTCGCTGCGACTGACACTCAGGGACAAGGTATTCCCCTCCTCCACGCTGGCGGCTGCGCTCTCGAGGCTCAATACCCCGGCGGGCGGCAGCGGGTACTGGATGGCCACCAGCACGGGATCGTGATCCGAGGCGCTGAAGGGCCCTTCGGATTTCGCCAGCTGGCCGCTGTACTTGCTGCCGTACTCGAAGAAGTTGCTCTCGGCGGAGTTGATGTGCCAATCCTCGATGCCGATCACCTTGGCCGCGAGGCTCGGGTTTGCCAGGGCGTGATCCAGGTTGCCGAGCTCCCCTTCGTAGCTGTAGGAGTAGGTGTCGGTGCCGTGGAAGCGGGTGTTGAGGTTCACAAACCCATACCCCTTGCCAAGGGCGCTGCCGCTCTCCTCGAAGGGCTGGCCCGCCAGGGTGGTGAAGGAGGCGCTCATGATCTGGCGCGATTGGGCGGCCGGATCATAGTCGGTCAGCACCCGGATGGGATCCTCCATGCCATAGGCGTTCATGTCACCGATCAGCAGCAGATCCCCGGCCAGATCCTTGAGGTGCTCCCCCAGCACCTTGGCGGCGGAGACCCGCAGCGCGTTGCAGTGGCCCTGGCCATCCAGCGGATCGGCGCTGGCGTAGTCGGGGTAATCCTCGAAGCAGGCGGAGCCCTTGGACTTGAGGTGGTTGACCACCAGGGTCAGGGGCGCATCCCCCTTGGGGGAGCTGAAGCGCTGCACCAGCGACTCGCGCATCCCCTGATTGATGGTCACCGGCTTGCCGCTGGCGTCCACCGCCTCGGCCTGCTGCACCGGCAGCGCGATGAGGCT
The DNA here is from genome assembly GCF_027705305.1 of Aeromonas sp. QDB17. Lineage (NCBI taxonomy): Bacteria > Pseudomonadati > Pseudomonadota > Gammaproteobacteria > Aeromonadales > Aeromonadaceae > Aeromonas > Aeromonas sp. QDB17. The sequence goes on along the minus strand of NZ_JAPDBP010000002.1, from coordinate 23,123 downwards.
GGCGGCCCCTTGCGGGCTCACGCTGGCGGGTCGGTAGATGAGCCCCACCGTGATGGCGTCGGTGCCAATGGGCTTGCCATCCGGCGAGGCAATCCAGCGGTAGTGATCCGCCTCGTCCGGCAGGGCCGCGTTCAAGGCCGCCACCAGGTTGGCAATGGCGGAGTTGTCGCCGTAGCCGTTGTTCTCGATCTCCATCAGCCCCACCACGTCGGCATTGAGGCGGGTGATGGCGCTGACGATCTTGGTGCGCTGCAACTCGAACTCCGCCACCGTCAGGGCGCCCCGGTTGCTGCCGGTGGGGTTGGCATCGCCCCCCACGACCGTGGTGAAGAAGTTGAGCACGTTGAAGCTCGCGACCCGCAGATCCCCCGCCTCGGCGAGCTCGGGGGTTTCCACCCGATCCCAGCCACTGTGATCTATCTGGCTCGCGTCGATGCGATTGCTGGCCACCAGCCTGAACAGGTTGTAGGAGTAACCAAGCGCCCCCTCCAGCCCGTTGAGCTTGTCGCCGATGCGCAGGTAACCGTCCTCGGCGTTGAAGCCGGGGAACCAGGGCAGCACACCGTCCGGCGCCTTGGCGTCGGTCTCCACCACCAGCTGGTTCTGCTGGTTGCGAAGGGCCCAGTCGCTCGCCTCCTGGCTCATGGCGGCAAATTTCTGGGTCGACTTGATGAGCGGCGCGCCATAAGAGAGCACCAGGTTGTTGCGCTTGCCGTCGTAATCGAAGCTGAAGTTGCGGGTCACCACCAGGCTGGAGCCGGGCACCAGCCGTACCTGCATCCCCTCGTGACGCTCCAGCAGCTGGCTCAGGCTCTCGCCCGCCACCGGCAGCAGATCCACTGCGGCCGGGATGGCCCCCTGCGGCCGGGTCACCACCAGATCGTCGGCGTTGAGCTGGGTCTGGTTGAAATACTCCTTCACCTTGCCAGACACACACACCTCGGCCCCCGGCACGACGGCAGCGTTGGCCTTGGTGGTGTAGACGAAGAGGCCGTCGGAGGTGGCCGGATCCCCGTCCCCCTGCTCGTCCTGAATGAAGAAGCCCTTGTAGAGGCCGCTCACTACCTGGGTTACCACGCCGCGAGTGGCATAGGCCTGTTCCGATTCAAACTTGCCGGCTGGCACCAGGGGGCTGCTGGTGCCGGGGCCCTGAATGGCGGGCACCGGCACCAACTGATCCACCGGGCAGACGAAGGCGGGCGGCTGGGTACCATCGCAGGGGCCATCGCCACTGCAACCCAGGCCACTGGCGTCATCTTTCGGGGCGGCCACGTATTCCTGCGCCGGATCGAAGGGAGCGGTTGCATCAGTGCGGCCCATGGTGACGGTGGCCTTGCGGCGCAGGGTCATGTCCAGGGTCGAAACGTTGCCGGAGACCCAGGCCGTGCCCGGATCCACCCCTACCTGGCCGACGCTGTCGATTATCTCGCTGCCGCGATAGAGCACCAGGGCGTCGTCACCGTTGAACACCAGGTTGCCGCTGGTCTGGGTCGTCTTGGCCAGGATCTCGGCATTGGCAGAGGGGTTGGCCAGCACCAGACTGGCCCCAGGGGCGAGGGTGCCTTGCAGCGCCAGGCTGTTGGTGGGGGCATCGGTGATGGGTTTGCCGTTGGCGTAGAGGGCCAGCCGGTATTGGGAGAGATCGACAGCGTCGCTGCCGAGGTTGCTCAGCTCCACCGCCTTGTTGTTGCCGGACCCTTCCAGGTATTCGGTGATGAGCAGTTGCGCCTGTGCCTGTCCAGCGAGCGCCAGCCCGACGGCCAGCGCCACCAGAGAGTGTCTTCCTGACATGGTCAGTTTCCTTTTTTATTTGCAGATCATGTTATTGGCGCCCCGCACAAGGCGGGCCGCAGCACCTTGGATGCAGCCATCAACGGGAGGCATGTCAGCCCCCGGCCGAAACTGCGCGCCCACTCTGCCCCGTCAACGCCGGGGCTGCTGCGAGCTGGCTAACAATGACAACAAAATGTTGCGCCAAGGTGACGGGCAATACCCGAATGGGCAGTGTCTGCCATCGCTGCGCAGGAAGTTGTCGCCACCCCCAGCCCCTGCTGGCGGCCTCTGTCAGGGAGCGATATCGGCGCCGGGGCAGACGGGGGGAACACTACGGCGGCCTCTGCCCGGTACCATTTCGTGAACAGCGCCACTCACAGACTCCGAATCATGGGCAAATCCATGGGTGCCATACCGGGCGCCACCCCCTTCGTGGCCCGAGAAGGCAGAAAACCGGGGGATGGGACTCTCTCCTGGTGCTCTTGTGGAACCGGTTCCAGTAATGACAGAAATAACAAGAGAGGGGATGACACAAACGTTTGTTGCTTTTGCGCTCGCGAATGGCAATAGTTCTCACTTTCTTTTTTGACCGTCTCTATTCTCGAGGTGCTACAAGATGTTTCGTCACCCCCTGGCAAAGTTGCTGCTGCTCGGCCAGCTCGTCCTGGTGAGCTGGATGGCGCAGGCCACCCCCCCCGTTGAAGTGGAAGATGTGATGGGCCGCAAGGTCTCCCTCAGCCTTCCGGCAAACCGCATCGTGCTCGGTTTCTATCCCGAAGATTACCTGGCAGTGGCCGGTGAAGGCGGGGCCGAACGCCTGGTGGGCATGTCCCTGGGCTGGTTCATGAAGTCCCGTCCCGCCATCTGGTCTCTCTACGTGGCCAGCCAGCCACAACTGGCCAACGTGCCGGACCTTGGCAACGTGCAGGATCAGAGCTTCTCCATCGAGAAGACCCTGGCGGTCAAGCCCGACCTGGTGATCCTGGCGAAGTGGCAATATGAGGCCCTGAGCGCCGACCTGCCACGCCTTGAGCAGGCGGGGATCCCGGTGGTGGTCATCGACTACAACGCCCAGACCCTGGCACAGCACATGGCGAGCACTCTGCTGCTTGGCAAGCTGACCGGCCAGGAGGCCCGTGCCCGGAAGATGGCCGACGAGTACAAGGCCAAGATTGACACCATCACCTCCCGCATCGCCGCCGCGAAGCGCACGCCGCCCCGGGTCTACATCGAGCTGGGTGACAAGGGTCCGGCCGAGTACAGCTACACCTATGGCAAGGACATGTGGGGCGCCATGGCCCTGCTGGCCGGTGGCGACAACGTGGCCGCCCCCTTCGTCGATCGCTGGGGCCCCATCCACCCGGAACAACTGCTGGCGAGCAAGCCCGAGGTGATCCTGATGGCGGGCTATGAGAGCGTGAGCAGTGCCGTCGCCATGCAGGTCGGCCAGGATGTGTCGGCAGAGACCGTGCGTCAGCGTCTGCAAGGCTTTGCTGCCCGTCCGGGCTGGAGCGAGCTGCCTGCGGTGAAGCAGGGTCGCCTCTACGCGGTCTATCACGGCGCCACCCGCAGCATCATGGATGCCGCCCTCATCGAGTTCATGGCCAAGGCCCTCTATCCGGACCTCTTCCAGGATCTCGATCCCCTGGCCACCTATCAGGCGTTCTACCAGCACTATCTGCCCATCCGTCCCCAGGGCACCTTCATGCTGGGCATTCATCAGCACAACGCGCACTGAGTGTCGGCCGGGGTCTCTCCGGCTCATTCCCTCCCCCACCCGGTGGAGAACCCACCGGCGACCTCAGGTTGCCGGTGACAAAAACGATAAAAAACCACAAGACAAGATGGAGTTCACACGCAGATGACACTTTTCTCCCGCTATGCCTGCCTGGTGCTGGCAAGCCTTTGCTGCTTGTTTGGCACCGCACAGGCGAAAGTTGAAACCCTGACAGATGTGCTGGGACGGGAAGTCCAGGTCGATCTCCCCGCCAAGCGGGTAGTGCTCGCATTTTACTTTGAAGACTACATGGCCGTCGGTGGCGAACAGGCCTTCGATCGGGTCGTCGGCATCTCTCGCGAGGCCTGGGAAGGCTGGCGTCCTGCCAACTGGTCCCTCTTTACCGCCCATCGCCCGTCCCTCAAGGAGATAGCCGACGTAGGCGAGGTAGAAGTGCAGACCTTCTCGGTGGAAAAAGTGCTCGCCCTCAAACCCGACGTCGTCGTTCTGGCCGACTGGCAATACAAAGGTCTTGGCCAGGACGTGGCCCGTCTCGAACAGGCCGGTCTGCCCGTGGTGGTCGTGGACTACAACATGGAACTCCCCGCCAATCACAAGGCCAGTACCTTGCTGCTCGGCAAGATTGCGGGCACCGAGCCTCGCGCTCGCCAGCTCGCAGACGAGTACCAGCATGCCATCGACGAAGTACATGGCCGGATCGCCGCAGCCAATCTGCCCAAGCCCCGTTTCTACGTAGAGTTTGGCAACAAGGGGCCTGACGAATATGGCTTCAGCTATGGCAAGGGCATGTGGGGTCCGCTCGGCCACCTGGCTGGCGGCGACAACATCGCCGCCCCCTTTGTGGAATGGTACGGCCCCATGAACCCCGAGCAGGTTCTGGTCTCCAAACCCGAGGTCATCTTCCTCACCGGCACTGAATCCACCCAGAACCCCACCGCCGTGCTGCTGGGCCAGGGTGTCAATCCCGCACTCGCTCGGGCACGGCTCCAGGCCTTTACCGAGCGTAAAGGTTGGGCGAACCTGCCAGCGGTGAAGGAAAAGCGCATCTATGGGATTTACCAGGGCGCCTCCCGCACGCTGCTCGATTACACCATGGTCCAGTTCATGGCCAAGGCGCTCTATCCGAGCCTGTTCAAGGAGATGGATCCGCTTGCCAACTACCTCGACTTCTATCGGCGCTATCTGCCGGTCAAGGCAGACGGCACCTTCGCTATCGCTCTTTAACCTTCAACCTTCGTGGGCGCCTCTTGTGGCGCCTGTTTCAGGATTGACATCATGAATGATTTGGCTGCCCTGCAGCAGACCCTCGCCCGGCAGCGGCAACGGGAGCGCCGTCGCTGGCACTGGCTCCTTCTGCTCGCCCTGGTCCTGTGCATTACCCTGGTGCTCGACATCGCCACCGGCCCCTCCCTGCTGGCCCTGCACGACGTGATCGATGCCTTGATCGCCCCCGCCCAGGCCGATCCCATGACCCGCACCATCGTCCACGACATGCGCCTGCCCATCGCCCTCATGGCCCTGGTGGTCGGTGCCTCCCTCGGTCTTGGCGGTGTGCAGATGCAGACCCTGCTGGACAACCCCCTCGCCAGTCCCTATACCCTCGGGCTCGCGGCGGCGGCGGGCCTGGGCGCGGCGCTGGCCCTCTACACCGGCGGCCTCGGGCTTCCTCCCCTGGTGGCCATCCCGGCCGGTGCCTTCATTGTGTGCATGTTTGCCGCCTGCCTGCTGTTTGGTCTGGCCATGATGCGCCATGTCAGCAGCCAGACCCTGATCCTGGCGGGCATCGCCCTGCTGTTCCTGTTCCAGTCCCTGCTCTCCCTGCTGCAGTTCCTCTCCTCCCCCGAGCTCAACCAGCAGATCCTGTTCTGGCTGTTTGGCAGCCTGATGCGCACCACCTGGGACTCCCTGATCATCACCGCCGTCGTCACCCTGATCTGCACCCTGCTCATCTACCGTGACGCCTGGGCCCTCACCAGCCTGCGCCTCGGGGAAGCCCGCGCCCGCAGCCTCGGGGTCAACGTCGACAGACTGCGCATGAAGACCCTGGTGCTGGTCGCCCTGCTCACCGCCACCGCCACCAGCTTCGTCGGCGTGATCGGCTTTGTCGGCCTGGTGGCCCCCCATATCGCCCGCATGCTGGTGGGGGAAGATCAGCGCTTTTTGATCCCCCTCTCCGCCCTGTGCGGCGCCTGCATGCTCTCGGCGGCCTCGGTGCTCTCCAAGTCCATCATTCCGGGGGCCCTGTTCCCCATCGGCATCGTCACCGCGCTCATTGGCGTGCCCTTCTTCATCTGGTTGATCCTCGGCAGGGGGCGTAAACGTGCTTGAAATATCCCGACTCTCCCTCTCCCTCGGCCAGCAGACCTTGCTGCGGGATCTCAGCCTCACTCTGCATCCGGGTCAGGTCCATGTGATCATCGGCCCGAACGGGACCGGCAAGACCTCCTTGATGCGCACCCTCTTTGGTGAACTGACCCCGGACAGTGGCGACATTCGTCTCGGGGACCAGAGTGCCCGCCAGATGACGCAGGCCAGGTGGCGCCAGCAGTTTGGCTACATGCCCCAGAACATCCAGCTGGAGCTGGATCTCAGCGTCATCGAAGTGGTGGTGCTGGGGCGCCTCGACAGCCTCTCCATGCGCCTCGCGGACGAGGACATACTGGCAGCCGGCCGGGCCCTGCAGGCGCTCGGGATCGCCCATCTGGCGGATCGCCCCCTCTACTCCCTGAGCGGCGGCCAGCGGCAGATGGTGCTCTTCGCCCAGGTGCTGCTGCGCGACCCCCGCATCATGATGCTGGACGAGCCGGTCAGCGCCCTGGACCTGCACCACCAGATGCAACTGATGGAGCACCTGTGCCAGCAGACCCGGGAGCAGCAGTGGATCACCCTGGTGGTGCTGCACGACCTCAACCTGGCCGCCCAGTTTGCCGATCAGCTGATCGTGCTGGCAGGGGGAAATCTGCAGGCCTTCGGCCCCCCCGCCCGGGTGCTCGACGCGGCCCTCATCGAGCGCCTCTACCAGGTGCCGGTGGAGATAAGCCACGATCAGCACGGCATCCCCTTCCTCAGAACCCTGCGAAAGACATCATGACACAGTGCTGCGCCGCCCCGGCGACCACCGCCCCACGCGCTGGCGGGAGGCGACCATGAACGGCGCCTCCTACTGGCGGGACTGGCAGGGCATGAGCCCGGCCGCCCGCCTGCTCATCACCAATGGGCTCGCCTTCAACCTCGGCTTCTACATGATGATGCCCTTCCTCGCCCAGCACATGGGCAGCGGGCTGGGCCTGGCCGGCTGGGCCTGCGGCCTCGTCATGGGGATGCGGGTCTTCAGCCAGCAGGGGCTCTTCCTGTTGGGCGGCACCCTTGGAGATCGCATCGGCTACCATCCCGCCATCGTCTGGGGCTGCCTGGTACGATCTTTAGGCTTCGTGCTGCTGGGCTGGGCCGAGTCCCTGCCCATCCTGCTGCTGGCCGCCGCCCTCACCGGCTTTGCGGGAGCCCTGTTTACCCCCTGCGCCCAGGCCTACCTTGCCAGCGAATGCCACAACCCGAGCCAGCGTCAGCGCGCCTTCGCCCTGCACAATCTGGCCAGCGAGGCGGGCATGCTGCTCGGCCCCCTGGTCGGCCTCACCTTGACCCAGCAAAGCTATACCCTGACGGGGATCCTGGCGGCGAGCCTCTTCGCCCTGCTCGGAGTGCTGCAATACCGGGTGCTGCCCAAACGCCCGGTGAGCAACCAGAGCCCCCGTGGCGCCATCTTGCGCCAATGGGGGGAGATAGTGCGCCAGCGCCCCTTCATGGGGTTCACCCTGCTGGCAGGCAGCTACCAGATCCTGTTCCACCAGCTCTACCTCGCCCTCCCCGCCCATATCCAGAGCCTGCCGGACGCCACCCACCTGCTCGGCGGCGTCTTCACCCTCTCGGCGGTGATCGGCGTTCTGCTCCAGCTCCCGGCCTCCCGCCTGGTGGAGCGCCGCCTGGGAGTGCCGCTCGCCATGGGGCTGGGGATAGGCATGATGGGCCTGAGCTATCTCGCCCTGCCCCTGCTGGCCCCCTGGCCGACGGCAGGCGTGTTGACGCAGGTGGCCCTGCTTTCCCTGGGCTCCATCCTCTGCTTCCCGCTCTTCGCCGCCCAGCTGCCCCGCTACGCCCCCCCTGAGCAGCTCGGCAGCTACTACGGCTTCTATGCCAGCGCCGGTGGCTGCATGGCGCTCTTTGGCAACCTGCTCATCGGCTTTATGCTGGGGGATGCGGGCAGCCGCCCCGCCACCGCCATCTGGTGGCTGCTGGCCCTCGCCGGGCTGCTGGCGGGAGTTGGCCTCTATACCCAGCTACGCAAGGATGGCCAGCCACAGCCTGCCAGCGAACAATAAAACAGGGCGGCCAAGGCCGCCCGGTTTATATCTCCATTCTCCCCTTTGCCTTCTTCCCCACTTGTCCATTAAACCCGAGACAGAGCAGGCTGACGCTATCGGCTCGATGGCGGTATATTGCTGGCTACCTTGGGCATTTGGATAGTTGACTTTCGCCATGCCTGAATCGGGTAACAACAGCGAGTCAAGAACAATCTAATAAGTTATAACAAACATAAATAAAAGGCACCTCGATTAGCAGCGTTATCACTGCATACCTAGGCGCCTCAATTGCATTGGTTAATGGTGGGTTAATACTTGACTATGAAACCTTTGAAGCCCTAGATATTTTCATTTCAAGGCATTTATCAAATAGTTTTTTAGCAAAAAGGAGACTTTCCTTAGCATCAGATTCAGTCACGTTCTCAAGCAACTGATAATCAGAAATACAACGCTTGGCTTTTTGTTGCTTCAATATAGCAGCCAAAGATCTCAACTTAATGACGTCGAATGCCTCTGAAGTTTTTGCCGAATTTAAATAGACAATCAGACTACTATGAACACTTGATGAGAATGCAGGACAATGTTCCAAAGTACCTAGAACCTCGTGATACATTGCATAGTAGGCCCTTGCGATAGCGTTTCTATAGGCAATTTCATCGCCAAATGTTATTGCTTTGGTTGCAAAATCATAGAAATCTTGACCACACACTGGCATAGCTATCAGCCCTTTTGTTCGCCCAATGTACTATTAACTGATGCTTTAAAAAATGCTGTCATTGATTTGTCAAAAACTAGCTCATCTTCAGCCATTTTCATGGCCAATTCAAAATTGGCATCACACAAGACTTCTGGGTCTGCATTCTCAACCGAGATAACCATAGTCAGATTTCCACCTTGTACAGAGATCTGGTTATCTAGCAGTGACAATTTTTTAAGCGCTGAGACTTCATGGACAACATTGGATAAATGAGATAACTCTTGAGAGCCTATCCCCACACGTTGCATGCAACTAGTCATATCGTTCAACACAGGTACAAACCTCGCTGATTCAGACTCTTGCTCTTCAAAATTTAAGTACTTCATATATTTAACAAAATAGTGATTGTACTTTTCTATATCTCGATTTAGCCAAAGTGCATGCTCAACCGCATGATGAACTAACCCCTTAGACTCATAAATGTCCGCAAGAGAGTATATAACTTCATCTAACTTGGGGTAATCAGCAATGTGCTTCAAGTAGGTCTTGTAATTAGTGAACATCACCCATGATGGATACCTATGGGCAGCATCCTCGAAAGCTCGCTTGGCCCCTTCAACATCTTGATAAGCACCTAGAGCTAAAGCATTGAGCAAGGCCCTCTCATCTGCGTCAGGAAGTGCTTTGATCTCTCTACGAATGCGGGCAAGTTCAAGCTCTCCAATAGCCACTTTTGAGTCAATGTAAGGTGTGAGTTTGTCCATCAACTCACTCATTTTTGATTGTGGCAGTGTCATAGATGCAAAAGAGGCCTTAAGAAAAGTCTGTGACTAGTTGTACGCGATCCATGCAGATCCGACAACCAAATTGGGTCACAAATTCTACGACCAAGGTTGATGAAAATCTACAAATGAAAACCCCGAGGGAGCGGCTCCAGCTGTCCACTGACTAACCAAATGACTAATGCTCGTCGGCAAGCCAAGACTGTCTGCCCTACACCTTAGCCCCCAGATGCAGCGCCAACCAGACCGCCAGCGGGATCACCACCACCGAGAGCGCATTGCCGCCGAGCACGATGCTGGCCACCTTGTCGGGCTGGCACTGGTACTGCTCACTGAGGATGTAATTGAGCACCGCCGGGGGCAGCGCCACCGACAGCATCAGGAGTGGTATCCAGTCAGGTTCGAGGGGCAGCAGCCAGACGGCGAGCCCCAGGGAGAGGCCCCCCGCCAGCAGGTAGAGCAGGTTGCACTTGATGGCCAGCCCCAGATGATCCAGCTCCCCTTCCATCAGCCTCACTCCCAAGGCAAACAGCATCAGGGGCACCGCTATCTGGCCGAGCAGGGCGGCGCTGGTCACCAGGTATTCCGGCAGCGGGATATGCAGGTTGGCCACCAGCAGCCCGGCGAAGGCGGCCCAGAGCACGGGGCTTCTCAGCCAGAGCCAGCGGGAGCTGCTGGCCGAGAGGATGAACATGCCCACCGAGAAGTGGAGCAGGTTGGAGAGCACAAAGAGGATGACGATGGCGCCGAGCTGCTGCTCGCCAAAGGCGAGCACCATCAGCGGAATGCCGAGGTTGCCGGTGTTGCGAAACATGGCGGGCAGGATCAGCGCGGCCCGCTCTATCTCCTTGAGTTTGAGCAGGGAGAGCAGCAAACCGGGCAGCAGGATCACCAGGGCACCGGCCCCCACAAGGGGCAAGTGCGCCGCGAGATCCAAGGGGTATTTCACCAGGGCCGAGAAGACCAGCGCCGGAGTAAAGAGTTCGATATTGGCCCGGTTGACATAACCCAGGGCCCCGCCCGGTCGCAACCGTCCATAGAGGGCGCCAAGGCCCACCACCGCAAACACGGGAATGACGATATTGAGCAGGGCGCTGAACATGGGTATTCCGTTTACAGTTCGCGGGCCGGGCGTCCCATCAGCACCACGGGGTCCAGCGTCACCTCCTGGCTGCCGTTGCTGACCCAGAGCTGGCCGTCGGAGATGGTGCAGGTGAGCTGCATGGTGCGCTCCACCATGGCCGCCAGGGGCAGGGTCTGGCTGTCGGAGAGTTCGATGACGCTCAGGTTGTCGTGCAGGCCGAGCTTGCCCTGGTTCTGCTTCCACCAGACGCTGGTGCCACGGCCGCCATAGAGGTAGAGCACCACCTGGCGAGAGCGGTTGCATGCCTTCTTGAGACGGCGCTCGTCCGGCTGACCCAGCTCAATCCAGAGTTCAATCTCATCGGAATAGTTCTTGCACCAGAGCTCGGGCTCGTCGTCGGCGGAGAGGCCCTTGGTGAACTCCAGCCGCTCGGCGGCATGCCAGGCGAAGGCCGCGAGGCGGATCATCATGCGCTCGTCGGTCTCGGAGGGGTGACGGGCCAGGGTGAGGGAGAAGTCCTGATAGAGATTGCGATCCATGTCAGACAAGCTGATCTGGGCCTTGAAGATGGTTGCCTTGAGCGCCATAGAAGTCGTGAATACCTGATAAAAGAGAAGGGGGCGGACATGCCGGGCGTCAGTGTAATCAAAATGGCCGCCGGGTTCGACCGTCTTGCGCTCCCTTTACCCCATCAGGGGCGGGCAAGTGCTTCAGAAGACACAAAAAACAAATGCCAGTCCGAGGACTGGCATTTGGCGGCATGAACGAGAGTGACTCACTTCTCGGCGGACTTGACCCCGAAGGCATTGAGCAGCAGGCAGCAGGTGACTGCCACGGCCACGAAGCCACTCAGAAAGATAAAGGGCATGGCCCCGTATCCCAATATGTTCCAGATGGTTTGTTCGAGCAGACTCATAGTGTGTCCTTCATCCAGTGAAATGGGTGTCCCTTTCGTGACGGGGTCGCCCCCGTTCCTGATGAGACTATTTGACCTCAACCCGCGCCTGAGTCCTATGCCACCAAAGTAATAAATGGGGCACCAGTTTGCGCCAGATCAAGGTTTTACCCCTCCCCGCCCCGTTTTTCTTCGCGCCCTCGCCCCAAACCGGAAAGGTACGCCCAACAAAAAGCGAGGCGACCTTGGGGTCGCCTCGCTCGATGCATGCCGTCGAGAGCCATCAGTAGAAGGTCTGCTGCTCCGCCGCCATCGCTTTCAGCCGCGCACAGGGGGCGAAGCGGTCGCCAAAGCGCTTCTGATGGTGCTCAAGACGCCCCACCAGATAGTCGATGCCGAGGCTGTCCATGTAGCGGAACGGGCCGCCCAGGAAGGGAGGGAAGCCGATACCGAAGATGGCGCCGATGTCGCCGTCCCGGGCCGAGGCCACCACGCCGCCATCCAGGGCCATGGCTGCTTCGTTGAGCATCAGCAGCACGCAGCGCTCGGCGATCTCCTGCCTGGCCAGCTTGGCCTGGGGCTTGACGCCCAGCACGTCGTAGACGCTCGCGTCCACCGTCTTCTTGCCCTCCTTGCCGGTGAGCTTGTTGCGCGGAGCCGCCTTGCCATAGAGATAGAAGCCCTTGCCGTTCTTGCGCCCCTTGCGATCGTCCTCCAGCAGCTTGTCAAAGGCCTTGGGCGCCTGGAACTGCTCGCCACCCAGCTCTTTTTCGAGGATGGGGGAGATCTTGGCCCCCACGTCGATCCCCACCTCGTCCAGCAGGGTGATGGGGCCGACCGGGAAACCGAAGTCGAGCAGAGCGCCGTCCAGTACCTCCACCGGCTCCCCTTCCAGCACCAGGCGCGCCGCCTCGTTCATGTAGGGCGCCAGGATGCGGTTGACGTAGAAGCCCGCCTCGTCCTTCACCACGATGGGGGTCTTGCCCTGGGCCCGGGCGAAGGCCAGGGTGGTGGCTACCGTCTCGGCACTGGTGCCGGCGTGGGGAATGATCTCGGCCAGCGGCATCTTGTCCACCGGGCTGAAGTAGTGCAGCCCCACCACCCGCTCCGGATGCGTCGCCGCCGAGGCGATCTGGTGGATGGGCAGGGAGGAGGTGTTGGAGGCAAACACGGTGTGCTCGCCGCACTCGCGCTCCACGTCCTGCACCATCTGGTGCTTGAGGTTGATCTCCTCGAACACCGCTTCCACCACCATGTCCACCCGGTGGAAGCCGGAATAGTCCAGGGTGCCGGTCAGCAGGCTCATCTGTTTCTCCAGCTCGCTGCGCAGCAGTTGGCGACGCTTGAGCTTCCTGGCGAGGAGGTCGTAGCTGTAACGCATGGCATTGCCGATGCCGGCGCTCGCCACATCCTTGATCCGCACCGGTACCCCCGCCTTGGTGGCGGTGACGAAGGCAATACCCCCTCCCATCAGGCCGCCCCCCAGCACGGCGGCATGACCCACCTTGCGCGGCTCGGCCCCCTGATAGCTCACCTCTTTCTTCATCTCCGTGGTGGCGAAGAAGAGGGAGCGCAGGGCGGCGGATTCCGGCGTCATCACCAGCTCGCCGAAGTGGCGGGCCTCGGCCTGCAGGCCGGCCTGCATCCCCTCCTCCACGCCGATGCGCACCACCTCGATGATGCGCTCCGGCGCCGGGTAGTTGCCCCGGGTCTTGGCCTTGACCCCCTTGCGGGCCTGATCGAACAGCACCTTGCGACCAAATTTGTTGGTCTCCAGCACCTTGCCCTGCAGATCCCGTTTCAGGTGGTGGCGCGGCTTGCCCTTCTTGGCAAGCTTGATGGCGGCCTCCAGCAAAATGGACGGGGGCACCATGTCATCCACCAGCCCGAGCTTCCTGGCCTGTTTGGCCCGCACCTGCTTGCCGGTCAGCATCAGATCCAGTGCCTTGGCCACCCCGATGAGGCGCGGCAGTCGCTGGGTACCGCCGGAGCCCGGCAGCAGGCCGAGCTGCACTTCCGGCAGGCCCAGCACGGTTTTACCGTGATCGGTCACCACCCGGCCATGACAGGCGAGCGCCAGCTCCAGCCCGCCGCCAAGGCAGGGGCCGTGAATGGCGGCGATCACCGGGATCCCCAGGGCTTCGATCTCGGCGAACACCTCCTGTCCGGCCCGGGACAGCGCTTCGGCATCCTGGGCGCTGGTGCAGGCCGCCAGCATGGCGATGTCGGCCCCGGCAACGAAGGAGTCCTTCTTGCCGGAGACGATCACCAGGCCGATCAGATCCCCGTTCCCCTTTACCTCGGCCAGCAGAGTGCGGATCTCGTCCGCAAAGGAGGCCTTCAGGGTGTTCATGCTCTCACCGGGCACATCCATGGTGAGGATGCCGATGCCGTCTTTGCGAATATCCAGAGAAAAAGTCTTGGCACTCATCATTCCACCTCCAGCACCATGGCCACACCCAGCCCACCCGCCGCACAGGCGGTGTTGAGCCCCAATCCCCCACCCCGTCGCCGTAGTTCATGCAGGGTCTGGGTGATCATGCGCGCCCCGGTGGCGGCAAAGGGGTGACCAAAGGCCAAAGAGCCGCCGAGCACGTTGAACTTCTCCATGTCCACCTCGCCGATGGCCTGATCCCGGCCCAGCTTGTCACGGGCAAATTCGGCGCTTGCAAACATCTTGAGGTTGGCGAGCGTCTGGGCGGCAAAGGCTTCGTGCATGTCGATGAGGGTGAGATCCCCAAGGGTGATGCCTGCACGGTCCAGCGCCAGCGGCGTGGCATAGGAGGGGCCCATCAGCATGTCCTGCCAGACATCGATGGCGGAAAACGCGAAGCTGCGGATGTAACCCAGCGGCTCCAGACCCAGCTCGCGGGCCCGCCCTTCGCGCATCATCAGCACGGCGGCGGCGCCGTCGGTGAGCGGGGTGGCGTTGGCGGCGGTCACCGAGCCGTGAGCCCGGTCAAACACCGGTTTGAGCTTGGCGTAACTCGCCAGATCCGAGCTTTCGCGGATGTTGTTGTCCCGCTCCAGCGGCGACTTGTAGGGGGGCACGTGGGCGGTGAACACCTCGCCACTCAATTTGCCCTGCGCCCAGGCTTCGGCCGCCAGGGTGTGGGAGCGGTGGGCCAGCGCATCTTGCGCCTCGCGGCTGATCTGGTGGGTCTTGGCCATCTGCTCGGCGGTCTGCCCCATGGAGAGACCGGTGGAGTACTCGGCCACGGCCGGGGGCACCGGCAGCAGGTCCTTCAGGCGCAGACGGCGCAGAATATTGAAACGCTGCTGGAGGTTGCGCGCCTTGTTGAGATCCACCAGGGCGCGGGCCAGAGACTTGCTGACTCCGATGGGCAGCACGGAAGAGGAGTCGGCACCGCCGGCGATGGCGATGTCCACCGTGCCGGCCATGATGGATTCGGTGACGTTGGCCACCGCCTGGAAACTGGTGGCGCAGGCGCGCGACACGCTATAGGCATCGGTGCTGACGCTCATGCCGGTGCCGAGCACGATCTCCCGGGCGATGTTTGGCGCTTCCGGCATCTGCACCACCTGGCCGAACACCAGCTGGTCGATGAGCTTGGGGTCGAGATCGGTGCGGGCGAGCATCTCGCTCACCACCAGTTTGCCCAGATCCACCGCAGGCACGCCGTGAAAAGCGGTGGCCTGCTTGGCAAAGGGGGTGCGCAGACCCGCCACGACGGCTATCCGTTCGCCCTGGCGAGTCGTCAGTTTCAATGGCTGTTTCATCCTGGCTCCTTGGGTTAAAAAGGCAGAGGTCTGACCTCATTGCGCCACATCTTAACAATCCAATCACAACTTTCATACGGCTGATTGAAACTAAATTGTCCCCATCTTGCCACCCTCCCTCGCCCTTGTGAGCCAACTGGGGTATAAAAAGATCAACTTCCATAAAAACAACGGGTTTATCGCATGGCAGCGGCCGAGTTCAGAGCACTTGGAGACTATCTGGGCAACCAGATCCTGGGACAGGGCCCCCTCATCGAGGGGCTGCTGATCGCCCTGTTATGTGAAGGACATGTGCTGATCGAGGGGGCCCCCGGTCTTGCCAAGACCCGGGCGGTCAAGGCGCTGGCCGGGGCCGTGGAGGGGCGCTTTGCCCGTATCCAGTTCACCCCGGATCTGCTCCCTGCCGATCTCACCGGCAGCGAGGTCTTCCATCCCCAGGATGCGAGCTTCGTGTTTCAACCCGGCCCCCTGTTCAACCACCTGGTGCTGGCGGACGAGATCAACCGGGCGCCGGCCAAGGTGCAGTCCGCCCTGCTGGAGGCCATGGCCGAGCACCAGATCACCGTGGGCAAGAAGAGCTGGCGCCTGCCCTCCCTCTTCATGGTCGCCGCCACCCAGAACCCCATCGAGCAGGAAGGAACCTATCCCCTGCCGGAGGCCCAGCTCGATCGCTTCTTGCTCAAGCTGCTGGTGGATTACCCCAGCCCCGCCATGGAGCTGGCCATCCTCCAGCTCAACGCCCGCGGCGACGCCCTGCCGACGCCGCCGGTCACCCTGAGCCAGTCCGACTTGCTGGAAGCCCGCACCGCCGTTCAGGGGGTACAGATGCAGGGGCGCCTCGAGCACTATCTGGTGCAACTGGTGTGCGCCACCCGCCCCGGCAGCGGCCTGTGCCCCGAGCTAGACCCCCTGGTCGCGGTGGGAGCCAGCCCCAGGGCCAGCATCGGCCTCGCAAGAGCCGCACGGGCCCGGGCCTGGCTCGCCGGGCGCGACTTCGTGCTGCCCGAAGACATCCAGCAACTGGCGCCAGCCGTGCTGCGCCACCGCCTCATCCCGAGTTATCAGGCGCTGGCGGACAACCTCGATAGCGAGGCGCTCATCACCCTGCTGCTGGATGCCATTCCATGCCCCTGAGCCG
Source organism: Aeromonas sp. QDB17 (assembly GCF_027705305.1). NCBI lineage: Bacteria > Pseudomonadati > Pseudomonadota > Gammaproteobacteria > Aeromonadales > Aeromonadaceae > Aeromonas > Aeromonas sp. QDB17. The sequence goes on along the minus strand of NZ_JAPDBP010000002.1, from coordinate 6,917 downwards.
GCCCCCACAGGCAGCCCTATCGCCATGACCCCCGTCGCCGAGCCCCGGGATCACCCCGACATCGCCCTCACCCTCCAGCGGCTGCTGGCGGTGCGCCTCTGGACGCGCCAGGGCGAGCGTGCCCGCATTCATCAGGCGGCCCAGGGGCGTATCGGGCGCCAGCCCGGGCTCCATTTCAGGGAGCTTCGCCTCTATCAGGCCGGTGACGAGGTGCGTCACATCGACTGGCGGGTCACCGCCCGCCTCGGTCGCCCCCACACCCGCCTCTACGGGGAAGAGCAGGATCAGGCCCACTGGTTGCTGCTGGATCTCTCACCCGCCATGTACTTTGGCTCCCGCGCCCAGCTCAAGGCCCGCCTTGGCTGCGAGCTGGCCGCCGCCCTGCTCTGGCAGGGGGAGAAACAGGCCAATACCTTGATCTGCCAGGGCGCAGCCCCCCACACAGAGCACCAGCGCGGCTCTCTCATGCCTCTGCTGGAAGCGCTCTGTCGCCATTACGAGGCAGGGCTGGATCGCGCCCCCCCGCCCTGGACGCTGGCCCAGACCCTGGCGCGACTCACCCTGCCCCACGGGGCCAGATTGACCCTGATAAGCCACCACCAGGCACCGGACCAGGCCCTCTGCCAGCAGTTGCAACGCCTTCGCCCGCGCCACGACATTCACTACTGGCAGATCCGCGATCCCCTGGAAGCCGCGCTGCCCGAACAGGGGCAGATGGCAGTGCAGGCAGGCAGACACAGCGGTTGGCTCGCGGGAGAAGATCCCCGCTTTCGCGCCCGCTATCAGAGGGCGGCCGACGAACAGGCTGAGGCCTGTCGCCAGCAGTTGCTGCCCCTGGTGACGCGCCTCTATCGCCTCGACAACGGCGCCACCCTGCAACGCCAGTGGCAGGAGGGCGGATGCCGTCTGTTTTGAGGGGGGAGCAGGGCGTGCCCGCACCGGATGCATATCGCCAGCCCTCGTCCAGCGAGTCCTTGCAAGCCATCCGTGCCGAGCTGCGTGACATCCACCAAGGCCCCGCTCTCGAGCCTGCACAGGATCCTCGCCTGATGGCCCTCGGGGGGCTGCTGATCGCGGCGATCGCCGCTTGCCTGATCGCCACGACGGCCCTCACCCTGTTGCGCCAGCGCCGCTGGGCGCACCGGATAGACTGGCAGGCAGACGATCTCGTCCCCAGGCTGCAGGATGCCCTGCGAGAAGCGGCCATGGCCCGCTGGCCCGAGGCGGCCCCCCTGCAAGGGGAGGCCTGGCTCGCCTGGCTGGACAACAAGGGGGGGAGCGATTTTTCCCGCTTTGCCGCCCAGTGGCCGCTCTGGCTCTATGGGGGCAGAGTGCCCGATGAGGCGCAGCGCAAAAGATTGCGCCTCGCCTATCTCGCCTGGGGGCGCCGCTGCGTCAGTGCGCCGCGATTCCCGGCAAGCAAGCGAGGGGCACCTCCCCCGGAGGGTACGCGATGATCCTCGCCTGGCCCTGGTTTTCCCTCGCCCTCGCCTTGCCGCTGCTGGTGCGCTTCGGCCTGCCTCCCATGAAGGGGCGCAAGGGAGGAAACCAGCTCGTTCACGGAGGTTTTCCCCTGCTCCAGCCCCAGGCGGGGCAACCCTTGTGGCGCATGATGATCTGCTGGTGCGCCCTGGTACTGGCCCTGTGCCGCCCCCAGTGGCAGGAGCCCCCGATCATTCACTACCAAAGCAGCCGGGACCTCATCCTGGCGGTGGATCTCTCCGACAGCATGCGCACCCAGGACATGCTGGATGACGGAGAGCAAACGGACAGGCTTGCCGCGGTGCGCCAGCAGATAAGCAACCTTGTCGCCTCCCGCCCGGGGGATCGCATCGCCCTTGTCGTCTTTGCCGATCACGCCTATCTGCTCTCCCCCCTCACCCAGGAGACCGGGGCCCTGCTCACCCTGGCCAGGGAGCTCGACTTCGATCTGGTGGGGCGCACCACGGCCCTGGGGGAAGCCATCCTGCTGGCACGCCAGCACGCCGACCCCACCCGCCCCACCGCCCTGCTGCTGGTGACGGACGGGCGCAATACCTCGGGCAATGCGGATCCCCTGACCGAGGCCAGGCTCGCCGCCAAAGCCGGCATCCGTCTCTATACCCTGGGGGTGGGCGCCGACCCCGACACCTTCGCCGCGCCCGCAGGGGACGCCGATCCCAGTGCCGAGCTGGATGAAGCCCTGTTGCAGCAGCTGGCGACACTAGGAGGAGGCCGCTATTTTCGCGCCCGCAACCGGGGCGATCTCGCCGCCATCAACCAGGCCATCGACACCCTGGAGCCCCTCGCCCGGCCCCAGATCCTCTCTCGGCCCCACCAGGAGCTCTACCCCTGGCCACTGGCCCTGGCCTGGCTGCTGCTCTGCTGGCCAGCCCGCTGGCGCATCCCCCTGTCACACAGGCCATCCCATGAGTAGGCAGGCCATGATGGTGGCACCATGGAGCTGACCTTGCTGCGCCCCCTCTGGTTGCTGGCCCTGATCCCCTGGCTGTGGCAGGGGTGGCGCCGCCGCCGCGATCCCGGCTTGCTCTCCCCGGCCATGCAGGCCTATCTGCTGCCGAGCCGCCATCGGGCCATCCCCTGGCGCTGGCTTGCCTGTCTGCCGGTGATCCTGGCGCTCTCGGGCCCCGCCCTGCGCCAGCAGAGTCTCCCCATGCCGAGCCCGGCCCTCGATATCTGGCTACTGGATCTATCCGACTCCATGCTGGCACAGGATCTGGCGCCGGACCGGGCAACCCGGGTGAGGCTGGGATTGCAGGAGATGCTGGCCGACATAGCGCGGCAGGACGCGGCCCATCCCATCGCCCTCATTCTATTTGCCGGGGATGCCTACCTCGCCATGCCTCCCACCCGGGATCATCAGGCCATCGCCTTGCTGCTGCCGGACCTGCGCCCGGCCATCATGCCTGTCCAGGGCAGCGCCCCCGAGCGCGCCGTGGCCCTGGCCCTCACCCTGATCCCGCCGGGCCAGTCCGCCCGTCTACTGCTCGTGACCGACGGCCTCTCCGGGACAGCGCGCGATCGCATCGCCGCCCTCTGGCCCTGCCTCAACGACCTGTTCTGCAAGGCAGGCTCGGCCCCGCGGCTCGACATCTTGCTGGCCAGCGGGGGCAAGGAGACCCGGTTGCCCGGCGTGGCTGCCGAGCGCTGGCAGCTCGGCAGCCCGGTCGGCCACACCTTGCCGGCGCCCGACGAGGAGGCCATGACCGCCCTTGCCGCCAGTACCGGAGGCAGGCAGGCCTGGCTTGATTCCGGCCTGCCCCGCTTTGCCCCCCTGCCCATGGGCCAGACCCTGACGCAGGGGCAATCCCGGGATCTCGGCCCCTGGCTGCTCATCCCCTTGCTCCCCCTGGCGCTGCTGGCACGGATCGGCGCCCACTGGCTGCTGGTGATCCTCGTCATTGGCGTCGCGCCCCCTTCCCTGCAGGCGGCCTCCCGACAAGATGAAGCAGGCTGGCAGGCTTATCGCCAGGGACACTATCGGGAAGCGGCCAACGCCTTCCAGGATCCGGTCTGGCAAGGCAACGCCTGGTATAGAGCCGGGGATTACGCCAGGGCCGTCGCCGCCTATGGCAGGGCAAACAGCGCCACTGCCCACTACAACAGGGGCAATGCCCTGGTCTGGCTCGGGGATCTTGCCGCCGCGGAGCAGGCCTATCTGAGCGCCCTTCGCCTTGAACCTGGGCACAGGGATGCCTTGCACAACCTGGCCCTGCTGCGGGCCAACCCGCCACAGTCGGCGCCCTCGGCAAATGCCCCGGAGCAGGCCGACACTCCCGACCCCGCCCGCGCCTCAGAGGCTCCTCGCCCCCCGGCGCCCCCCGTGCTGCTGCTGGAGCAGCGCCTTCGCAAGGAGGCCCTGCGCCGCCCCCTGATCAAGGTGGAGGAGCCCTGGTGATCCTCGTACTGCGCTTGCTCTCCCCCCGGATCGGCTGCTGGCTGCTGCTCGCCCTGTGCGCCATGCGGGTGCAGGCCGTCCCTGTCGAGGCCGAGCTGTTGCCGGGGGCGAGCGAGCGCGACTGGCTGCTCATCATCGAGGCCGACGGGATGTACCGCGATGAGGATCTCAACCTGCAACCGCTGCTGCGCCAGTTTGCGGTCGGGCGGGTCAGCATCCAGCGGGTCAGTGCCCAGAGCCGCAGCCTGACCCGCTGGCAGATCCCCCTGCACCTGCTCGATACAAGCCCGCGCCAGGTGCCCTCCCTGCCCCTTGGCGCCGATCTCACCCCCTCCCTGGCGGTGCCGACACGTTCCCTGGACGGCACCCTGATGCCGGCACAAGACCCGGTATTCTCTCCGGTCGAGCTGCAGGCCCGGGCGCTCCATGAGGGGAATCTCTACCCCGGCCAGCCCTTCATCTATGAGCTGACCCTCTGGCTGCCCGCCAACCTGGAGGCCCCCAACCTCGGCGAGCCCATCACCCCGGCCTTTACCATTCGCCGCCTTGGCGAGGACCGCTGGGACTCTCCTGCCAGCCCCGGCCTGCCCGGGCGTCTCACGAGAAAATGGCTGCTGCAGGCCAAAGGACCCGGACTCCATCCCGTCGAATCCCCCCGCTTCCAGGGGCGGTTGCCGCACCAGGACCAGGCCGGTGCGACCGCGCCGGGCAACGCGGGGGATCTGCTGTCCGCCAGGGCGGCGACCCTCTTCATCAAGGTGGACAAGGCCCCCCTGGAGCCGGTGGCGAGCAGCCTGGTGTTGCGCCAGCAGTTCAGCCCGGCGCAGGCCAGGGTGGGTGAGCCGGTGATCCGCATCCTCACCTTGGTGATGGAAGGGGGGGATGGCAACCGCCTGCCCCCCTTGCCGGCCCCGCCCCTGCCCGCCGGCCTCTCCATGAAGCCGGACGGCGAGCAGCAACAGGAGCGATTCGTGGCCGAGGGGGCGCTTCGCTTCGAGCGCCAGTGGCGCCAGGCCCTGACCGCCGACGAGGCGGGGCGCTATGTGCTGCCCCCCCAGACCCTGCGCTGGTTCAACACCCAGAGCGGCCGCATCGAGGAGGCGCGCCTGCCCGCACATTCTCTGGTGTTCACGGCAAGGGAGAGCGCCACTCCCGCCTCCCCCGCACCAGGGGTCCAGTATCTCTATTGGGTGCTCCTGGCCATCCTGCTGCGGGCATTCATGCGCCGCTGGCCGCGCTGGCGCGCCTTCTATCGCCTGCAACGGGCCCTCGCCACGGGATCTCCTGACGAGGCCAGGGAAACCCTGCTGACCTGGGCCGTCCTGCGCTGGGACACCCCCTGTCTGCATCTGGCCAGGCTGCCCTGTCACCGCGACCCCGCCATGGGGGCGCTGCTGGACGGCCTGGATCGGGCCTGTTTTTCCCCCAAACGAGTCCCTGGCGAACACCTGCCCAGGCAGGCGCTCGCCAGGGAGTTGTGCACCTGGGAGAGCTTTGCGATAGCCTATGGTCTTCGAATACTGGCGTGGATGCGTGCATGATGCGCCCCTCATGAAACAGGACACCCCTTTATGGCGTTAGGTTTTTTCAGAAGAAAAAGGGCCGACACGGGAAAGGATCCCTGCGCGTCTCCGGTCTATGGGGAGATGGCAGACAAACAAACCAAGTACGAAGCCCTGGTGCACGCCCTGCACGGGGACATCTACCGCTACGCCTACTGGCTGTGCCGGGATCCGCAAATCGCCGAGGATCTGGTGCAGGAGACTTTCCTGCGCGCCTGGAAGGCGATAGATACCCTGCTGGACGACAAGGCTGCCAAGGCGTGGCTCATCACCATATTGCGGCGGGAGAATGCCCGCCGCTTTGAGCGAAAGCAGTTCGATCTCGTCGACCTCGACGAGCACCCCCTGCGGGATCAGGGTGTCCTGCCAAGCGAGCAGGAGATGGAGCACGAATGGCTCAGGCGCCACATCGCCCGCCTGCCTGCCGAGTATCAGGAGCCGCTGCTGCTGCAGGTACTGGGGGGATTCAGCGGGGAGGAGATCGCCGAGCAACTCGGCCTGAACAAGAACACCGTCATGACAAGGCTGTTTCGCGCCCGCAACCAGATAAAAGAGGCCATGGAGTCTGCGAAACAACAGAGAGGACACACCAATGGATGAGCTTGAATTTCGCCGCCGGGCCATCACTCACCCCTCGGACAGGGATCCCGCCTTCTTGAAAGCCGCCGAGGCGTCACCGGCCAATCGCAAGCATCTGGACGAGATGCAGCAGCTCGAGCGCCAGGTGCGCAGCACTCTGGAAGTGGACGTACCGGCCGGTCTTGCGGAGCGGATCCTGCTCAGACAGGCGATGGCAGCCGAAGAGGAGCAGGTGGTCTCGCTACCCGCCACTCCTGCACGCACGCAATGGCGCGCTCTGGCCATCGCAGCCTCGGTCGCCTTCCTGCTCGGCATGAGCACCCGCTGGATCAGCTGGCCTGTGGCACCGGACACCCTGTCGCTGGCTCAGGTCGCCATGTCCCACGTTTATGGGGAAGAGCCCTTCATTCATGCGGTGGATGAGCGGGTCAGCCTGCACACCATCAACGCAAAAATGGAGAAATATGGTGCCACCCTGAGCGAGATGCCGGGCATGAAGGTAACCTATGTCAACCACTGCGCCTTCTACCAGGGACCGGCCCTGCACATGGTGCTCCAGGGCAAGATGGGACCGGTCACCCTGTTCCTCGTCCCCAAGCATCTGCCACTGACGATCCAGTCCGATTTTGCAGACGGGACCCTCAAGGGGGAGATACTGCCGCTCAAGGGGGCCAACATGGTGCTCATCGGAGACATGCAGGAGCCCCTCGCCCCGGTTGCCCGCCAGCTTGAGTCACGCCTGCACTGGTCCATTTAACAGACCTTGACCCAGGCTGACTCGTCCTCCGCCTCAGCCACATCATACCAATCGGATTAAACATTAGGTCAGTTTTATCCAATCTCGGCTACAAAGTGACATCACCCGCTCCACATCGGCA